>DASVLI010000023.1:0-7296 GCA_036384955.1 Occallatibacter sp. | reverse complement strand
GGCCAAGGCCGGTGCCTTTCTCCGACTGCACGCTGAAGCGGTCGAAGATGGTGCTGAGGCGTTCGGCCTCAATGCCGCGGCCGGAGTCGCGCACGGTGAACTGAACGAAGTCCTTAATCTCTTCGGCGGCGAGCAGAATGTCTCCGTCCTGCGGCGTATAGCGCAACGCGTTGGAGAGCAGGTTGTCGAGGATGGAGCGGACGGCGCGGCGATCGGCCTGCACAAAGGAGAGGTCGGGGTAGGCCTTGACCTCGACGCGGATGTGCTTGGAGGAGGCCATGTCGCAGTGGCGGTCGCGCGCTTCGGTAAGCACAACCAGCGGGCGCACGCGCTCCACCTGCAGCTCGCGCTTGCCGGTGTCGAGTTCGGCCACTTCGATCAGGTCGGACATCAGGTCGTCGAGCTTTTCGGATTCGTTGCTGGCGGAGGCGACCAGTTCGGCCTGGAGCGGACGCAGCTCGCCGCCAAAGCCCTGGCCGAGCGCGTAGAGGCCGCGGCGCAGCTCGGTCAGCGGGTCGCGCAGCTTGCGGCTGGCAATGGCGATGAATTGCGTTTTGAAGCGGTCGGCGTCCTGCAGCGAAGTGACGTCTTCGAGCGTGGTGACAGCGCCCAGCAGGCGGCCTTCGGCATCGCGCATGGGCGTAGTGCGCATGCGATAGCTGCGCTCCAGGTCGCCGAAGCGCATGGGCAGCAGAGCGGCTTCGCCCTCGCCTGCCACGGCCTTCTGCATGCCGACGGCGTCGCGGATGGCTCCGAGAATCTTGTCGCCACCGGGTGTGTTGGTGAGCGCCATGCGGTCGGTGGCGGCGGTGCCCAGCAGTTCGGCGGCGGCCTGGTTCAGCTTGAGCAGGTGGCCCTTGGAGTCGGTGACGATGATGGGTTCGAAGATGGATTGCAGCACGGCGTCGGAGAGCTGGAACTCCATCTGCTTGCGGCCGGCTTCAGTGTCGTGCAGATCGCGCAGGCGGACGGCGATGCGATTGAGCTCGGCGGCGACAATGCCCAGGTCGTCGTGGCTGTTCCACTCCACGCGATGTTCGAGATTGCCCTGGCCGATGAGCTTGGCGTCGCGGGCGAGGATTTGGATGGGGCGGAGAACGATAAGGGCCATCGCGATTTGAACGACGATGGCAACGGCAATGAGGACGTAGGCAGTATGCAGAGCGCCGCCTGCCGCAAGTGCGTGGCGCGTGGCCACCACCAGCCCCACCAGCATAAGAATGGAGAAAACACAGGCCAGGGCGAGGCGCTGAGCGAGATTCAACATTGTGCGCGCTCCATAGTCCGATTCTGCCAGAAAAGGGCGGGCCGATGCTGTGCGATGGGTGAGGAATTCGCGCGCGGCGTGGAAATCAGGGTACGTTGGCGGTTTGAAGTGACGGAGCCGGCTAGGCGGCAGACGGCGTAGCCGTGCTGTTGATAGGGGCAGGAGAGGCCCGTGGGCGGCGCGCCGTGGATCACAGTCCAGTTGACGGCAGGGTACTGCGCTTCAAGGCGGTTGAAGTCAGCCGCGGTGAAGTGGTTGAGGCCGTAAGTTGAGTTGCTCATCTGCTTCCACTCGGGCGCCAGAGCAGGGAAGAGCGAGACCACGCCGCTGTCCTTGTAGTAGTCGGCCAGTGCGGAGCGCTCGGAGATGGCGCGGAAGCCGTGTTCGTCGACACCGTGGTCGAGGAAGTAGCGCGAGTCAACGGCGAAGACAGCATCCTGCGGCGTATTGGCGCGAATCCAGAGCAGTGTGTTGACCCAGGCATTGCTGCTGGTGGCAGAGGGCCACTCAATTTGCGGACTGGATGGGTAAGTGGACTGGTCGGCGAAGAACATGCCGATGGCTACCGGAAGGATGAGCGCGGGAATAGCCCAGCGGCGGTTGCGCCCGAGGTACTCACCGGCTAGACCACCGAGCACGAGGATGAGCACCAGGGTGATGAGGTGGAAGGTGCGCAGGGGCTGCAGGCGGGCGAGCATCTCGAAGTTGGGCGAGGTGGAGAAGAGCAGCGCGACGGCGAGGGAGAGCAGGCCGAAAGGCAGCATGGCAAAGCACAGCGCGCGGAGTGCAGGACGCGTGTTGCGCGGCGGTGTGCGGCCAATCAAGGCCAGAATGGCGAGCGGCGCCAGCATGCCGAGCCAGTGATACCAGGCCCAGTTGTAGAGGAAGAAGTAGTCGCGGGAGAAGAGAGCCTCGCGGTAGGGACCAGTAGCGGAGGTGAGCTGAAATCCAGTGGGTAGAACGAAAGCGATGGATGCCAGCGCGGGGACCGGCTGGCGGGAACCAGTGCGCGTGCGATTGAGCAGCGCAAGGACCACGATGAGAAAGAGCAGGTAGACCGCCATTTGCGGATGCACCGCGGCGGTGACAAGCGTAGCCAAACCGGCCAGGACGTAACGTTTTTCAAGCAGGCCTGCGAGCGCAAAAAGGGTGAGCGGTGTAGAGAGCGAGCGCGCGGTGAGGTAGGGATCGACAAGCAGCAGGCCGGTGTTGGTGGCGGGCATGGTCATGGCCGCGGCGGCCAGCAACGTGGCGCACCAGCGCGCGCGAGTGGAGTCGAAGCAGGCAGCGGCCACCATCCAACAGGCGCAAACAAAGGCGAAAACGGTGAGCGCATACCAGCCGAGAATGGCCCAGTCGGCGGAGGCGTGGAGGAGGCGCGCGGAGCCCGCGACGAGCGGACTGAAGACGGAGAGGCGTCCGTGGGAGAGAAAGAACTCCGGAGCGAATGGATAGAGGTCGGGATGGAGCAGCTGCTTAACCGCGGGTAGGTAGATTTCGCTGTCTTCCACGCCGAGGTGATAGCCATGCAGGCCAAATGCTGCTGCTGATACGGCTGCGAGCGCCGCAAAGGGCGGTCGCGAGCTGGCAGCGGATTTCATGAACGTTCCTTCAAAAAACAGAATTAGGCCGCAAAGAAGCGATGCAGAGCCGCAAACCGCTGCAAGCCTGTGCCGTTTGAAACAAACCACGGCATCTCGTGAGCGCAGCCAGCTCCCCCAGATATAGACGCACGGAACTATCCGCTCGTGTGGCGTCTTTTTGAGTGTTGACTACTATTGTGCCGGAAAGGACCACCCGGTGCCAAAGGGGAAAGCGCTGGCGCGAGAGGTGTGGCCGGTAGGATTGTGCACACAGCCAACAGGTTGTTGTGCCACACGCAGTTGAGGCCTGCGGGCGCGGGGAACTGGATGAGAACCCAGTCGACGCCATAGTCGGAGCGGAGTTGCTGGAAGGCAGCAGGGGTGAGATGCGGCCAGCCGGCTTGCTTTTCGAGCTGGCGCTGCCAGATGGGGCCGAGCTCGGGCACCTGGGTGACGACGGCGGGGTCTTTTACGTTATCGGCAAGCTGGCTGCGCTCGGCCAGCGCGCGGAAGCTGTGGTAATCCTCGCCGGGTACGGCCATGGCGTTGGGGTCGAGTGCGAAGTAGGCGTCCTCGGGCGTGTTGTGGCGGACCCAGTCGAAGGCTTGCAGCCAGGGGTTGGAACTGGAGTGGTTGGGCCACTCGATGTGCGGACTTGCAGGGAAGAGTGCGCGTTGGGAGAGGTACATACCGCCGTAGAGGACGACGAGAAAGATAGCCCAGCGGTAGAGGTAGAGGCGCAGCACGAAGCGGCCGAGGAAGCAACCGCCGATCAACACCATGAAGATGTAGACGAGGTGCAGGAAGCGCATGGGCTGCATGGGAACCAGGCGCACCAGTGCCGGCGCGTTGAGAATAAGCGCGGCGACGAGGAATTGAAAGACAGCATAGGCGAAGACGGCGAGGGCGACGCGGTCGAGAAGGCGCTCCATACGGCGATGGGCCCACTGCCAGAGCGCCCAGAAGAGCGCCAGCGGGGCCAGCGCGCCGAGCCACTCGTACCAGGCCCAGTTGGAGAGGAAGTAATAGCGGCGCGTGCCGAGCGCCTGCGTCCATGAGGGCGTGGGCGGCTGCAAGATCCAGCCGAGAGGAGCGGCGGCAGCCAGGGTGTCCGGCGGCATGCGCAGCCAATAACGCAGGCGCTCATGCAGCGGCTCAAATAAAGCGAGCATCAGAAAAAGGCAGAAGGAGACTCCGAAGGCTCCCATGAGCGGATGCAGCAGAATGGCCACGAGTAGCAGCGGCGCGGGCAGCCAGCGGCTGCGGCGCAGGATGGCGTCGACGGCGAAGAGAATGCAGGCGGTGGCCATCAGGCGCGGGTGCAGATACTGGTCGGCCAGCGTAAGTGCCGTTCCGGTGACAGGCAGGGCGAAGAATGCGGAGACCGCGGCGACGCCGGCCCACTGCGCTGTCTGGCTGGCGAAGAGCTTTGCGGCAATGGAGCGGCAGGCCCAGAGCACGGCGAAGAGGGAGAGGAATTGACAGAGCAGCTCGGCCCAGGCCACGGAGAGGCCGGAGAGGTTCACGAAGGCTGCCATGAACTCGTCAAACAAGGTAGCCTGCAATTGGAGCTTGAAGAAGGCTGCGTTGTGCGAGTAGAGAGTGGGATGGACGGCGGCTTTGACGGCGGAGAGATAGACCGCGTCGTCTTCGACGCCGGGGTGATAGCCCAACACGGCGAAGCCGAGCAGGGTGAACAGCAGCGTGAGGAAGAGTGGAATGAGAAAAGGGCGCTTCAAGCGTAGTGTGCCTCGGGCCGCATGAGGAAAGAACCGGCTGCGTTGCTGCAACCATCGTACGCGTCCCGCGAGGCGTGGGCCAAGCCCGGCGCGCGGCGCTTTGCGCTGGTGATTCCCACGCTGCGCGAGGCGGCGTGCATGGGCGCACTGCTGCCGCGGGTGGTATCGGCGCTGGAACCGCTTCCGATTGAGTTTGAAATTCTGGTTGTGGATGATGACAGCGGCGACGGCATTGGCGCGGCGATGGCTGTGGCGTGTGCAGATGTACGTGTGCGGCTGATTGAGCGGCGCGGCGCGCGCGGGCTGGCCGGCGCGGTGCTGCATGGCTGGCAGCAGACGGATGCGGATTTGCTGGGTGTGATGGATGCGGATTTGCAGCATCCGCCAGAGCTGGCGCCGCGGCTGGTGAGCGAAGTATTAGCAGGCTGCGATCTGGCGGTGGGCAGCCGCTATGCGCGCGGTGGCGGCGTGGCGGGCTGGCATGCCTTGCGGCGCGGCTTTTCTGCGCTGGCGATTTGGGCGGCATGGCCGTTGCAGCGCAAGGTGCATCCGGTCAGCGATCCCATGTCCGGCTGCTTTGTGGTGCGGAGGCATTGCATTGAGGGTATCGGTTTTCAGCGGCAGGGCTTCAAGCTGCTGCTGGAGATTCTGGTGCGCGGGCGGGTGAACTCAGTGCGCGAAGTGCCGTTTGTGTTTGGTGCGCGGCGCGCGGGGCGGAGCAAGGCGAATCTGCGCACGGCGTGGGAGTATGCGGTGCTGCTGATGCGGTTATATCGCGAGCGCCTGCGCGCGGTGGCGCGGCTTGGAGAGGCTGCGGCGGACTAAAGTTGCGGCAGTGCCATGCGCAACGCAAGAAAGCCCGCGACGCCAAGGAAGAAAACCAAAGCCATGCGGATGCCGGGTTCGCGATTGACTTCGGGGACCAAATCGCTTGCGCCGACGTAAAGCGCGACGCCTGCAGAGACAGGCAGGCCGATGGGCAGCCATGCCGGGACCACTTCTATCACAAGCACGCCGAGCAGCGTGGCCGCGGCGAGTGCCACTGCCGACGCGAAGGCCGCCTTGCGGCTGAGTCCGCTGGCGAGCATGACCGAGGCCATAGTGAAACCTTCTGGCGCTTTGTGGAAGAAGATGGCCAGAAAGATGAGCCAGCCGAGCGCGTTGGAGACTACGAAACCCGAACCGATGGCAACGCCGTCGAAGAGCGCGTGGACACTGAGGCCGACGAGGACCGAGTAGCCGGTGCGCGGTGTGACGAATTCGCCGTGGTGCGTCTCTTCGCCGTAGTGGAAGTGCGCGTTGATGGTGTGCTCGAGCAGATGCACGGCGCAGTAGCCGGCCATGATGAGGATGGGGCCGAGCGTGGGCGAGAGCTTGAGGCTCTCCGGGGTCATCTCCAGCAGAGCCGTAGCCATCAGGAAGCCTGCGCCGAGGGCAACGAAGTAGCGCAGATAGCGTTCGGTGTTGCGCGCGCGCACCAGCACCAGCCCGCCCGCGATGTCGGCGAGCGCGGCGAGAAGGCCAAGCAGGATGGAGGTTCGGAGCATAGGGTTATCCACTGTGGCGAATGTGCATTACGTCGCCATCCTGCACGACGTACTCCTTACCTTCAAGTCTGAGAGTGCCCTGGGCGCGCGCTGCGGCTTCAGAGCCGGCCGTGAGCAGCGCATCCCAGCGAATGGTTTCCGCACGAATGAAGTGATGTTCGAGATCGGAGTGAATGGCGCCTGCGCCCTGCGGAGCTTTTGAGCCGGCAGGAATGGTCCAGGCGCGGCACTCGTCCTCGCCCGCGGTGAAGAAGCTGATGAGGCCCAGCAATAGATAACTTTTGCGAATCAGTCGGACCAGACCGCTCTCACGCAGGCCGTAGCTCAATAGAAATTCGGCGGCTTCGTCTTCGTCCATGTCGGCCAGTTCGGCCTCGACTTTGCCGCAGATGGCGGTTGCGCCGGCGTTCGGACGCGCTGCGACTTCGTTGAGCTTGTACTTGGTGACGGCAGCTTCGAGATCGTCGCCCAGCGTGGAGCTTTCACTGATGTTCACGACGTAGAGCACAGGCTTCTGCGAGAGGAACATGAAACCCTTGATGAGCTTTTTCTCGTCTGCCGTCATTTCCAACTCGCGTAGCGGCTGCTCCTTTTCAAGAGCATCCTTGGAGCGGAGCAGCAGATCCTTTTCGCGCTCCAGCTCGCCGGTGCGGCCCTTCTTCATGTCCTTTTCGACACGCTCCAGGCGCTTTTCCACCTGGGTGAGATCGCTGATCATCAGGTCGAACTCTACGTTTTTGATGTCGCGCAGCGGATCGATTGCGCCGACGTGGGGAATGGAGTCGTCCTCGAAGGCGCGCAGCACGTGGATGAGCGCATCGACATTGCGCAGGCTGGCGAGGAAGTTGGTTTCCTTCAGGGCTTCCTGGCCAATGGCGGCCACGTCGACGTATTCAACGGTGGCGTAGGTGGTCTTCTTGGGCGAGTAGAGTGCCGAGAGCTTGTCGAGACGTTCGTCGGGCACGCGGGCCACACCGATGTGGGCCTCGCGCGGGTTCGAGTAACCGCGCTCCTCAAGTCTGGCCTTGGTCAGAATCTTGAAGAGGGACGTTTTGCCCACCTGCGGCAGGCCGATAATGCCGGTTTTCATGGTCTCGTCCGATGGGGTCAGCATGCGCGCTCAGGCGCAATGGACCTCTTCGATGATACAGGAGGAGCGG
>DASVLI010000022.1:0-2794 GCA_036384955.1 Occallatibacter sp. | reverse complement strand
GCAAAAGTTTAGTGAATTACACTCAGATTTCACTGCGAGCGCTTGACAAATTCGAGTGCGGTGCCTACATTTAGCAATTGGAAGGCGAGAGTGCTAGCGCACTCCAGGGTCAATTGCTTAAGGCGGTTTCCCTGCCCTGCAATTAGGGGTCGCAAGCCCAAGATTCTGCACCACCTACTACTCAACCACGAGGCGGCCCGCGAGCCGCAGAAATGCGTATAAGGAGAAGCAAAGCGATGGCATCAACATCGGTAAAGACGACATTTACCCCGCTTCATGACCGGATTCTGGTTCGCCGTCTCGAGGAGACGGAGACCGTCCGCGGCGGCATCATCATCCCCGACAGCGCCAAGGAAAAGCCGCAGGAAGGCGAAGTGATCGCTGTGGGCAAGGGCAAGTCGAACGACGAAGGCAAGGTCTTCCCGCTGGACGTGAAGTCGGGCGACAAGATTCTGTTCGGCAAGTACTCGGGCACCGAGATCAAGATTGACGGCGAAGAGTTCCTGATCATGCGTGAGGAAGAAGTCCTCGGCATCATCAAGAAGTGATGACGGAGCCCCTAGCTCCTAGCCTCTAGCTTCTAGCTTGAGGCTCACCAAAATTCCATTGAACTGGCTGGCTGCACAGATGCGGCTAGCAGCTAGCGGCAAGAAGCTAGCAGCATATCTTTTTAGGAGAGAAACATGGCAAAGCAGATTCTGCACGGTGAGGAATCCCGTCAGGCTATCCTGCGCGGCGTGAATGCGCTGGCGGATGCGGTGAAGGCGACCCTTGGCCCGAAGGGCCGCAATGTTGTGATCGAGAAGAAGTTTGGCTCGCCGACGATTACCAAGGACGGCGTGACAGTGGCCAAGGAGATCGAGCTGAAGGACCCGATGGAGAATGTGGGTGCGCAGCTTGTGAAGGAAGTGGCATCGAAGACCAGCGACGTGGCCGGCGACGGCACCACGACGGCGACGGTTCTGGCGCAGGCCATCTTCCGCGAAGGCGTGAAGACGGTGGCGGCGGGCGCGAACCCGACGGCACTGAAGCGCGGCATCGACAAGGCGGTTTCGGCCGTGATTGGCACGCGCGACAAGGACGGCAAGTGGACCGAGGGCGGCGCCCTGGGCAAGCTGTCGAAGCCCGTGGATGAGGGCTCGGTGGCGCAGGTGGGCACGATTTCGGCCAACGGCGACGCGGAAATCGGCGGCATTATTGCCGAGGCCGTGAAGGTTGTGGGCAAGGACGGCGTGATCACGATTGAAGAATCGAAGACGATGCACACCGGCCTGGAGACCGTGGACGGCATGCAGTTCGACCGCGGCTATCTGAGCCCGTACTTTGTGACCGACGCTGAGCGCCTGGAAGTGGTTCTGGACGATCCGTACATCCTGATCTACGAGAAGAAGATCTCGGCGATGAAGGACCTTCTTCCCTTGCTGGAGCAGGTTGCACGAGGCGGCAAGCCGCTGTTGATTATTGCCGAGGACGTTGAGGGCGAAGCCCTGGCGACCCTGGTGGTGAACAAGCTGCGCGGCACGCTGAATGTGGCCGCGGTGAAGGCTCCTGGCTTCGGCGATCGCCGCAAGGCCATTCTGGGCGACATCGCGATTCTGACCGGCGGCAAGGCGATTACCGAGGACCTCGGCATCAAGCTGGAAGGCGTGAAGATCGAGGACCTGGGCCGCGCCAAGCGCGTGACCATCGACAAGGACAACACGACGGTTGTTGACGGCGCGGGCAAGACCAGCGACATCGAAGGCCGCGTGCGCGAGATCCGTGCGCAGATCGAGAAGACCACCTCGGACTACGACAAGGAAAAGCTGCAGGAGCGGCTGGCCAAACTGGTGGGCGGCGTGGCCATCATCAAGGTTGGCGCGGCCACCGAAACCGAGCTGAAGGAGAAGAAGGCTCGCGTTGAGGATGCCCTGCACGCCACTCGTGCGGCCGTGGAAGAAGGCATTGTCCCGGGCGGCGGCGTGGCTCTGGTCCGTGCGGTTCCCGCGGTGGAGGCTCTGCTCAAGACGCTGGAAGGCGACGAGAAGATCGGCGCCCAGATCGTGCTGCGCTCGCTGGAAGAGCCGCTGCGCCAGATTGTGGCCAATGCGGGCGAAGAGGGCGCGGTGGTGGTGGCCAAGGTGCTTGAGTCGAAGGACCAGCACTACGGCTACAACGCGGCGACCAGTGTCTTCGAGAACCTGGTGAAGGCTGGCGTCATTGACCCAACCAAGGTGACGCGGACGGCGCTGCAGAACGCGGCTTCGATCGCGGGCCTGCTGCTGACCACCGAAGCACTGGTGGTTGAGCTGCCCGAGCCGAAGTCCGCAGCCCCTGCCGGCGGCCACGGTGGCGGCATGGACGGCATGTACTAGCACCTGCGGTGCGGCCAAACGCGCCTTCGGCGCATAAGGCAAAATCCCCCGGCTTTGGCCGGGGGATTTTTTTGTTGTGTGAATGGTGTTGTAGAGTGGCGTGCTTCCCTTACCGCTTGGTGTGGGCCCACTGGAATTTGAGGCCGATGCGGGCGGTGATGGGGAGGCTGGGGTAGCCCAGTGGCGCGGCGTGCTGAGTGTTGGTGAGGTTTTGCTGCTCCATATAGATGCTGAGCCATGAGCGGAACTGATAGCTTTCGCCGAGCGAGATTTGCGCGTAGCCGTGGTCGAGGTTGCGGTTGGGCAGCAGCATGGTTGAGCCGTAGTCGGCGTCGCTCAAGAAGGTTGAGTCGTCGCTGCGGCTGACAAAGGCGGCGGTAAGGAAGCCGGTAAAGCCGCTGCGCGAGTAGCTGCCGGTGAAGAAGCCCGAGTGCGGCGGG
>DASVLI010000021.1:0-13196 GCA_036384955.1 Occallatibacter sp. | reverse complement strand
AATGGAAACGCCTGGCTTGCGGCGCGCCACCAGCGTCAGCCACACCGACTGATGGCTGGTAAGGTTGTCACGCCCTGCCATCCAGGGCATGGCAGTCTCAACCATGCTGATGGGAACGAAGACAGCAGGACGATAGCCGCCGATAGCGGAGTCGAAGTTTTGCGGCGCGACGCCGACGACGCTAAACGGGTGGCCGTTGACGAGCACGCTTTGGCCGACGATAGCTGGGTCTGAGGCGAAGCGAGTCTTCCATTCGTTGTAGCTGAGCACAACGACTGGGTTTGCATCCTTGGCAGTGTCGTCCTGCTGAGTGAAGAGACGGCCCAGCGCGGGCGCGAGCCCGAGAACCTGAAAGTAGTTGCCGGAGACAACCTCGGCATGTTCATTCTCGGCCTGATTGTGCCAGGAGAAACCGACGCTGCATTTGTCAGAGGCGATAACGCCGCTGAAGACCTGGTTCTGGTCGCGCAGGTCCTTGTACATCGGGTAAGAGAAGTAGTTGTGGCTGTCGCCGCCAAAGCTGCTCATAGATCCGCGGAAGGCGCCCTTCCAATGGAAGCGGACCAGTTCCTGCGGGCGATGCACGGGGAGCATGCGCAGCAGAGCCTGATCGAAAAGCGTGAAGACAGCCGTATTGGCGCCGATGCCGAGCGCGAGCGTAACGATGGCGGTGAGCGCAAAGCCGGGTGACTTGCGAAGCTGACGCAATCCGTAGCGAACGTCCTGAAGCAGTTGGTTCATCGCTGTTTGACCTCTCTCGAATTCAGAGTCGTATTCGTGGGCATGGCGAATCCTATTCCGTGCGGAGCGCCTGCATGGGCTCAATGGTGGCGGCGCGGCGCGCGGGGCCGAGACCGGAGATGATGACGGTAAGTAGCAGCACACCCGCTGCGGCTAAGAAGCTGGGAATGTCGTGCGTGGTGACGCCGAAGAGCATGGAGCGCAGCACACGCACCGCGGCAAAAGCACCGAGGCCGCCGGTAAGCAGGCCGATCCACGCAACGCTGGCGTTGGCGCGGAGCACCAGAGCGAAGATTTGTGTGCGCGTGGAGCCGAGCGCCATGCGGAGTGCGAATTCGCGGTAGCGTTCGACGACCGCGTAGGCTGCAACCGCGTAGAGGCCGAGCATGGCGACGATGACGCTGGCGAGCGAGTAGACCATCAGCAGCTCGGCGGGTATGCGGGCCATTTGATACTGCTGGCCGATGACCTGCTCGAGCGGCTGAACATCTTCGAGCGGCAGACTTGGCGCGAGCGCGGAGATGGCAGCGCGCAACTGCGGAGAGACGGCTCCAGCCGTGGTGGCCGAGCGCATGGCGACGGTGACGTAGCTGGTGTAGTTCTGCGAGAGCGGCAGGAAGAGCAGCGGCGTGGCGTCCGTGTCCGACGGGCTGTGATAGGTGTATTCGCTGACGATGCCGACAATCTGACGCGGCTTACCGGCCATGACGACGCTGTGACCGATGGCATCGCCATGCGGCCAGTAGCGCTCTGCCATGGTGCGATTCACCATCGCGACGAGCGGCGCATCGGCATTATCGGCACTGGTGAACTCACGGCCAGCGCGCAGCGCGATGCGCATGGTGCGGAAGAAGTCCGGACCTTCAAAATCGGTGACAACTTCCATGTCTTCGCCCTTGGCCGGTGTATAGCCCGGTACGGTGAAGTCCTGGGTGTTGCCGGAGCCTTCGTCGCCCATGGGCAGGTGCGAGGTGAGCGTTGCGCCGGCAACGCCGGGCGCGTGCTGCAAACGAGCGATCAACGCGGACTGGAAGGCGAGGCCGCGCTGCTTATCGAGACCGGCGCGCGAGAGTGCGAGATTCGCGGTGAGGCAGTTAGTAGCGTCGAAGCCCGTGGGGCGCGTGACGATGTTGAGCGCGGTGCGCGTCATCAAGCTGCAGCAGACCACAACTACAAAGCACATGCCCATTTGCACGCCGAGCAGCGCCTGACGGCCGAAGCGACCGCGGCCACTGCCGACAACGCTGAGCGAACCGGCGTGAAGGGTTTCCTTTTGCGAGGTTTGCAGCGCCTGGCGCACGGGATACATGCCGCATGCAAGAGTGACGACGGCGGCGACGGCACTGACCAGCGCGACCGTGCGCCAGTCGGTTTGCAGATTGAATGCCAATGGCATGCCGAAGTTGGGCAGCAGTACATAGAGACCGCGCGAAAGTGTAAGGCTGGCGGCCCAGCCGGCAAGCGAGCCGGCGATGACGAGGATGCCTGTCTCGACCAGCACCTGGGTTGCGATGCGCGCAGCGGGAGCGCCGAGTGCGGTGCGAATGGCCACCTCGCGGCGGCGGCGCGCGGCATGCTGGCCGAGCAATGAGGCGATGTTGATGCAGACCAGCGCAAGAAGCAGGAGCGAGGCGCCGGCGAGAACGGGAAGCTGCTCGCCGACAAGACCGAAGAGTCCGCGCTGGAAGTGCGCGGCATCGTCGAGGTTCAAATCCCAGCCATGCGGATCGGAGTGTTCAATCTGCGAGGTGTAATTGTGGGCCAGCGTGTGCAGTTCGGCAGCGGCAACCTTCGCATCAACACCAGGCTGAAGGCGAACGACAACCTGAAGGCCGTAGTGCGCCAGCGGATCGGGAGGCGCATCGGCAGAGAGTGAGCGAAGTGCGGCAAGCGGAACCCATGCGGCCTCGGCCATTCCGCCGAAGATACCATCGAAGCGCGACGGAGCAACGCCGATTACGGTGAATAGGTGCTGATTGACGTTGACCGTGCGGCCGACGATGGAAGCGTCGGCGTGAAAGCGCTCGCGCCAAAGACCATCGGAGAGAACGAGCTCGTCGTGCTGACCGTAGGCGCGGTCGCTGGCATTGGCGTCAAAAAAACGGCCGATTTGCGGACGCACACCAAGCAGACTGAAGTACCCCGAGGAGACGACGCCGGTGGAGATGGCTTCCGCCGGGCTGCCTTCCGTCGAGAGATTCATGGTGCCGATGGTGAAGGCCGCGCTGCCGCTGAAGGAACGGCCCTGTTCACGCATGTATTGGAACTGTTTGTAATTGACCGAATAGCCGTTCGAGCCGAGCACGGTGGCGCTGACAAAACGCAGGCGGGCGGCTTCGCGCACCTGCGGCCAGGGATTGAGCAGCACCGCATTGGTCCAGGTGGCGACAGTGGTAAGCGCACCGATACCAAGCGCGAGCGTGAGAATGGCGGTCGCGGTAAAGCCGGGCGATTTGCGCAACTGGCACAGCGAATAGCGCGTGTCGTGCAGCAGACGATTCATCGCGAATTGACCCCTCTCAAGTGAAGTGAAGCCACTGTTTGCATCGCATTACTCCGTGCGCAGCGCGCGCATGGGCTCGATGGATGCCGCGCGGTGGGCGGGAATATAGCCGGCCAATGCGGCGCAAAGAACAAGAACCAGTGGAGCGCCGACGAGCGCGGCAGCATCATAGCTGGCGGTGTTGTAGAGCATGCTCTTCATCAAATGGCCGGCGTAAAGCGCGGCGGGTATGCCCAGAGCCAGGCCGGCGGCAACCTGGATGGCAACGCCGCGCATGACCATGGCAATGACCGAAGAGCGCGATGCGCCCAGCGCCATGCGAATGCCAACCTCGGAGGTGCGGCGCGCGACGAAGTAGGACATGACGCCGTAGAGACCCACGCAGGCGAGGACAAGCGCGAGCACGCCGAACAGCGCACTGAGCCGGGCGAGCAACCGCTCCTGACCGAAGTTGCCCGCCACCTGATTGGAGAAGGTGCGCAGGTCCATGACGGTGAGGTTGCGGTCGACCGATGCAAGTGTTTGCCGGATGAGCTGGTCGGCATTGGGCTGCGGACGGTCAAAGCCAATAATCATGGCCTGCATAATCAGGGAGCTGGACTCTGTGCTGATCAGCTCCGGTTCCTTGAAGCTCATGTCGCGCTGCGCGAGCGGACGCAGGTAGACAGGACGAATCTCACCGCGCGGATTGTTGATTTTGAAGTCACGGAAAACGCCGACGATCTGCCAATTTCCGGAGTACTGCGTCCTGTCGATGCCAAAGCGCTGACCGATGGGATTCTTGCCGGGGAAGAAGCGCTTGACGAAGGTCTCGTTGACGATGGCCACCTGAGGAGAATTCGACGTGTCGTGATCGGAGAGATCGCGGCCGCGCACAATGGGCACGCCGACGGAGGAGAGAAATCCGGGGCTGACGCGGACCCAGGTTGAACCGCAGCGCTCGTTGGGGCCGGGCGCGGGATGACCTTGCTGAATGACGCACTCGCCCCAGTTGTTGTCCTCAAGCGGGCTGTACATGGCCATGCTGAAGGAGCTGAGGCCGGGCAGGGCTCGAAAGCGCTCCTCGAGCTGGCGATAGAGGCCAGGCATGCGATCAAGCGAGTAGCCGGCGCCGGCAGGGTCGATGTGCAGAACGTAGCGATTGTCTGTGGTGACGCCGAAGTCCTGATGTTCGAGCCGGGCAAGACTGCGCGTCATGAGAATGGCGCCGGCGAGAAGGACGATGGAGAGCGCAACCTGGAAGACTACCAGCGCGCGCTGCGGAAGACCGGAGTGATCGCGCGTGGAGCGGCCCGCGCCGCGCATCATGTCGGCAGGCTGGGAGCGCGCAAGCAACCATGCGGGCGCCGCGCCAAAGAGAATTCCAGTGACCAGTGACGCGAGGAACGCGAAGCCGAGGACCGCAGGCGATGGCGCGGCCGAGATAGGCATGTTGCGCGCCTCAGGGAATGCGAGCGACAGGATGGTGCGCGCGCCAATGTTGGCGATGCCGACGCCGACCGCGCCGCCGATGAGCGAGAGGACCACGCTTTCGGTGACGATCTGGCGGACAATTGCTCCGCGCCCCGCGCCAAGGGCCATGCGCACGGCGACATCGGTGCGACGCACGGTGGAGCGCGCGAGCATGAGGTTGGCAATGTTGGCGCAGGCGATAATGAGTACGATCGACGAGAGGATCATGAGCATCCGCAGGCCGCTGCGGAAGTAGTCCTGCATGCTTTGAATGCCGCCACCCGCGGGAACGACCACGACATGCATGCGGGAGACGATAGTGTTGCCGCCATTCGCGAGCAGAGTGGGACGTGTAAGAATCCACTGGCGCAGCGTGACGGAGAGCCTGGATTGCAGTGTGGGTGCGGAGACACCGGGACGCACACGGCCTACCAGATAGAGCCAATGCGATTCCTCGTGGGTGAGGACGGAGCTTTCAGCGCGCAGATAGGGCTCGGTGTGAATGGGCATCCAGAAGTCCGGCGGCGAATCGGAGACGCGGTCACCGAAGAAGCCCGGCGGAGCGATGCCGATGACCGTGTAGGGCCGCGCCTGGATGTATACGGTGGCGCCGATCATCGACGGATCGGCATCGAACTCGTGCTGCCAGGATGCGTAGCTGAGCACCACCGAAGGCGGCGCGGAGAGCGTGTCATCGTTGTCGTTGAAGAGACGCCCGGAGAAAGCCGGGAGACCGAAGGTGGTGAAGTAATTTCCGGAGACGAACTCGCCGCGCAACGAGCGGGGAATCTGCTCACCGCGGCGCATCGACCAGCGCCATTGTCCGGCCTGCATGGCGGCCAGCGACTCGAACTCCGGAGTGTTGTTGCGCAGATGGTCGTAGAGAGCCGTGGAGAAGATGGAGAAATCGCCAGTCTTGGAGGCATCTCCGGGAAAGCCACCCTCGACGCAGCAGTCGCCGGTGTCGCCGACGCGGTAAAGCGTGCTGGAGTCGGCGACCGGCAGCGAGCGCAGCAGAATGCCATTGACGAGCGTGAAGATGGCGGTATTGGCGCCGATGCCAAGTGCAATGGTGAGCACGGCCGTGAGCGTAAAACCGGGCGACTTGCACAACTGGCGCAATGCGTAGCGGACGTTTTGGAATAAGCTCTGCATCGAATTCTCCCTCGGTCTCCGTTGCTACTCGTTGCGCAATGCCTGCATGGGGTCAATAGTGGCGGCACGGCGCGCGGGGATGAGCGCGGCGGCCATGCCGGCGAGCATGAGACCCGCAGCGACAAGAAGCATTTGTCCGCCCTGCCTGCCGAAGTCAAGATAGATGACCACGCCGATGAGCTTGCGCGCGGCCCAGGCAAGGACGAGGCCAAGAGTTGCACCGGCAGCAAGCAGCATAGCGACACGGGTAAGAACGGTTGTGAGAATGCGGCGGCGCGATGCGCCCAGCGCCATGCGCACGCCGATGTCGCGCGTGCCAAGTTCCACTTCATGGCTAATAAGGCCATAGAGGCCGACAAGCGCAAGCAGCATAGCCAGCGCAGCGAAGATGCCGAAGAGCCAGCCGACCATGCGCTCGAAGATGAGTGTTTCGGCGACGACCTGGGTCATGGTGCGAGCTTCGTTGAAGGGCACGGTCGGATCGACCTCGTGCAAAGCGGCACGAAGGCCGGGCACGATAGCAGCCGCGTCGCCGTCGAAGCGCACCACCATGGTGAGCGCGGAGAGCTGGTCGGGGCGGGCTTTGGGCGGCACCTGATCGATAAGGTAGTCGTGCTCGGCGAGCGGCGACTCATAGATGTCCTGCCGCACATCGCCGATGACACCAACGATGCGCGTGCGCTGATCAGGCTTGTCGTTGTCGTCGATGCGCTGCGTGGTGGGGTCGACTCCGGCAGGGATGAACTTTTTGACAAACGCCTCGTTGACCACAATCGACGCGGCCACGGCGTCTGGACGCTCCATGGATGGCGACAGGGTGCGGCCGCGCTTGAGCGGAATGCCGAAGACGTCGTAGTAGCCGGTGCTCACCATGCGCACTTCGGAAAGCACTTCCTGGTTGGGCGGCGTGGGCGGCTGACCGGCGATGTGAATGTCGGAGTTGGAGCCCCAGTTATCAATGGGCAGCAGGCTGATGAGGCCCGCAGCGCGCACACCGGGAATCTTCTGCACGCGCTCAAGCAGCGGCTGATAGAAGTTCAACAGCATGTCGCGCTGGGCGTAGCGGGTGGGCGAGGGGTTCAGGTCAACGGCCAGAATACGCGCAGGGTCGAAGCCGAGGTCGGTATTGCGATATTGGGTGACCACGCGGATGAGCAGGCCCGCGACCACCAGCAGCACCATGGTGAGAGCTACCTGGCTGACGATGAATCCGGCACGGAGGCGATGCTGTGCACGCGCGTTGCCGGCACTGCCACCGGCTTTGAGCGCCTGTTGCGGCTGCACGCCGGACATGCGGAGGGCAGGATAGAGCGAGGCGGCGAGGCTGACCAGCACGGAGACGGCAACGGCAGCGCCAAGCACGGTCCAATTCATGTGCACATCGGCGCCGCGCGCCAACGCTTTGACGAGGAAAGTGCGCATCAGGTCGAGCAGCGTCCAGCCGAGCAGTACGCCGCCGGCAGCGCCGCCCAAGGCCATCACAACACCTTCGGTGAGCACCTGGCGAATCATGCGAGTGCGGCTTGCGCCAATGGCCGTGCGCATGGCCATCTCGCGCTCGCGCTTGACGCCGCGCGCCAGCAGCAGGCCGGCAACGTTCACGCAGCCGATGGCGAGCACCGCCATGACAGCGCCGAGCAGAGTCCAGAGAGGGCCGCGGCTGCGGCTTGTCACTGTCTCGGAGAGCAGGCGCACCTGCACGGTGCGCTCCTTATCGGTTTCAGGATTCGCGGCGCCAATGTTGGCGAAGACGCGCGCCAGATCAGCCTGGCCTTGCTGCATGCTTACGCCATCGCGGAGACGACCGACTGTGCGCAGCCAGTGGTTGCCGCGCTTCTGCATCCAATCGCGGTCCAGCAGGCGCGGCGTATAGATGCCGTTGCGCATGCTAAGCGGATAACGGAAGCCGGCGGGCATGACGCCGATAACCGTGTAGTTCATTCCGTCGAGCGTGACAGAGCGGCCCAGAACATTTTTGTCGCCATTGAAGTACTGCTGCCAAAGCTCGAAACTGAGGACCGCTACCTGATTGCGGCCGTCGACCTCTTCGCCGGGCAGAAAGGTGCGGCCCAGCAGCGGCTGCACGCCAAAAACCTGGAAGAAGTTATCCGTGGAGTGCACGCTATCGACCAGCGTGGGAGCGGTCGCCGGCGTTTGCAGTGCCATCTTGCCGAAGTTGCTGTAACCAGCCAGCGCGGTGAAGACGTGCGCCTGTTCGCGCTCATCCTTGAAGCTGGGCCACGAGGCGGGCTGAAGATAGCCGCTCTGGCTGTGCGAGTCGACGCTGATGATGCGGTCGGGATTGACGAAGGGCAGCGGGCGAAGGATGACGGCGTCGATGACGCAGAAGACTGCAGTGGCCACGCCCACGCTGAGAGCAAGCGTAAGGATGACGGTGACGGCAAAGCCGGGGGCTCTGCGCAACTGGCGCGCCGCGTAGCGCAAATCCTGGAGTAGCGTCGTCATGAATGCCTCCCTGGCAGCGGCTAGAACCGCACCGGTTGCAAAGCGGACAAATGCACCTGCCCACCGCGACCAGGGGCCGCGGTGCGCGAGAGGCAGAGAGCAGATGCAGAACTAAGAAGCTTCGACTTCAGCGGTGAGCTTCTTCAGCTCGTCCTCGCTGACCACCTTGCCGTCGAACAGGTGTACTTCGCGCTCGGCGTGCTTGGCGAAACGTGGATCGTGGGTCACCATGCAGATGGTGGAGCCTTCGCGGTGCAGATCGGCGAGCAGATGCATCACAGCCTCGCCGTTCTTCGAGTCGAGGTTGCCGGTAGGCTCGTCGGCCAGCAGGATGGAGGGCGAACCGGCCAGGGCGCGGGCCACGGCCACACGCTGCTGCTGACCGCCGGAGAGCTGCGCGGGATAGTGACGCATGCGGTGCGCCATGTTCACGCGCTCCAATGCATCCTTGACGCGCTTTTTGCGCTCGGCCGAAGGCATGCCGGCACGATAGGTAAGCGGCAGCTCGACGTTCTCTTCGACGGTGAGATCGCCAATGAGATTGAAGCTCTGGAAGATGAAGCCGATCTCCTGATTGCGAATGCGCGAGCGCTCGCTGAAGTTCAGGTTCTCGACCGGCTTACCGTTGAGCAGATACTTGCCGCCGGTGGGCGTATCGAGCAGGCCGAGGATGGAGAGCAGTGTGGACTTGCCGCAGCCCGAGGGGCCGGACATGGCAACATACTCGCCGCGCGAGATGGTGAGGTGAATGCCGGAGAGGGCGTGCGTCTCCACCTCGTCGGTGTAGAAGACCTTGATGAGGTCTTCGATTTCAATCAGCTTGTCGTTTGCCATGGCTTCTCCTTTTGCCGGTAATCGATCTTTTTCGTCGCTGCCATTTTCCTGGTGAATCTGTTCCCTGCTCTACTCCAGCCGTACGCGGTCCACGTTGTCGTAGCGCGACATGTCGGAGAGGATGACTGTGTCGCCTTCCTTCAGCCCCTCGACCACCTGAATGTTATTGACCGAGGCGCGGCCCACCTTGACTGAAACGCGAACCGCATTTTTGCCGTCGGCGTCAACCTTGAAGAGGCTGATGGTGGAGTTCTCGTTGCCCAGAGCGGGGCGGCCGACATAAAGCACATCGGTCATCCGCTCAAGGTCGATGGTTCCATCCACGCTGAGCTGCGGAACAGCGCCTGCGGGCAACGGCCCATCCAGTGATACGTCAACGGTGCGCGTTCCGTTCACAACGGTGGGATCAATGCGGGTAACGTGGCCGGGAATCACGCCGTTATGGGTGTCAATGGAGGCCGGCAGACCGATTTGAATGTCGCGGGCCTGGGTTTCGGCAATCTGCAGGGCGGCCTTGAGCTTGTCGCGCTGAATGACCTCTGCCACTGAGGTGCCGGCAGAGACGTGCTGGCCCACCTGCACCGGCGTAGGCAACGAGGCCAGCGCGCCAGAGATGGTGGACTTCACATGCAATGCGTCGTTCTGGCGCTGATAGAGCTGAAGCAGAGCCTCGGCCTGCTCGATTTTGGTTTGCGCCGACGCCAGTTGCACCACAATGGCGTTCTGGTTTACATCGAGCTGCTGCTGGCTGAGCTGATGCTGCGTGTTCAACTGGTCGGCGGTGTTTTTGGACTTGCTATAGGCCAGACCGGAGATGACACCGAGATCGTACAGGGCCTTGTCGGTCTGCGCCTGCAACTGGTCCTGGGTGTAGTCGGCCGTGACCTGCGCCGCGGAGGTCTTCTTGTCCATCAGAGTGCTTTGCAGTTGCGCATGCAGACTCTTGTAGTCGGCCTCGGCCGCCTTAAGCGCCAGCTTGGCATTGAGCAACTGCTGAGCCAGCTGCGGATCGGAGAGATCCATGATGACGGTGTCTGGCGTGACCATGGCGCCGGGCAGCACGCGGATGCGGACCACGGTGGCATCGGTCTGCGCGGGGATCAGTTCGATCGAGTCCTCGCGCGGGACGAGTTGGCCGGTGGACCCGCGGACCTGGCGGACAAGCGGGCCGCGCTTGACCGTATCGGTCCAGATGGTGGAGCGGTCGACAGGCGGCGCCGCCGGCTTGAGCTTGGAGACAGCAAAGGTGGCGGCTGCCAATACAACCACTGCGACGCCAATCCATATATAGAGGCGGCGCTTCCGTTTTTGCTTGAGGTCAGGGCGTGCGATATCCATTGCGCTAAGGGAATTGCACGCGGGCTGCCAAAGGATGGCGGTTTTGAGCTGTTGATTTTGCTTGAGTTAGTGGAAGGGTTGAGGGTTGGTTTCCGGCCCGGTCTGACCGGTTTCGGGGTGAAGTGTTCGGAAACGGACAGTTCTGACTCTTAAGGATGGTGCTTAAATGCGGCCGGCGGCGCGCAAGTCGTGGATCTCCTCATCTGTGAATACGCGGGAGCGGATGAGGAAGCGGAGGCCTTCAGGGCCATCGAGCGAGAACATACCGCCGCGGCCGGGGACGACGTCTAGGGTGAGTTGGGTGTGCTTCCAGTACTCGAACTGGCTCTTGCTCATGTAGAAGGGCTCGCCGTCAACCTCACCGAGCTGGACATCGGAGTCGCCAACCAGGAACTCGCCGCGCGGAAAGCACATGGGCGAAGAGCCGTCGCAGCAGCCGCCCGACTGGTGGAACATGAGCAGGCCGTACTTCTCCCGCAGCACACGGATGAGGTGCACGGCGAGGTCGGTGGCGAGAACCTGGGGCGGAAGAGACATAACAGGTGAACAGGTGAACACGTGGACAAGTGGACGAGTGAGCAAGTGGACAGGTGAACACATGCGGAGCCGGAGCAGAAGCGCCGGCTCCGCACTTGCGCTTTAGAAGAAGCCGAGCTTCTTAGGGTTGTAGCTGACCAGCAGATTCTTGGTCTGCTGATAGTGGTCGAGCATCATGCTGTGGGTTTCGCGGCCGATGCCTGACTGCTTGTATCCGCCGAAGGCTGCATGCGCGGGATAGGCGTGGTAGCAGTTGACCCAGACGCGACCGGCCTGGATGCCGCGGCCCATGTGGTAGCACTTGTTGGCGTCGCGGCTCCACAGGCCCGCGCCGAGGCCGTAGAGCGTGTCGTTGGCGATTTCGAGGGCTTCGGCTTCGGTCTTGAAGGTGGTGACGGAGACGACCGGGCCGAAGATTTCCTCCTGGAAGATGCGCATGCGGTTGTGACCGTGGAAGACGGTGGGCTCGACGTAGTAGCCGCCTTCGAGCTCGCCGCCCAGGTGCGCGCGTTCGCCGCCGGTGAGCAGCTTGGCGCCTTCCTTGTGGCCGATGTCGAAATAGCTGAGGATTTTTTCTGTCTGCTCGCTGGAGACCTGCGCGCCAATCATGGTGGAGGGATCGAGCGGGTTTGCCTGCTTGATAGCTTCGACGCGCTTGATTGCGCGCTCCATGAAGCGGTCGTAGATGCTTTCCTGAATGAGCGCGCGCGAGGGACAGGTGCAGACCTCGCCCTGATTGAGCGCGAACATGGCGAAGCCTTCAAGAGCCTTGTCGAAGTAGTCGTCATCTTCCTGGCAGACATCCTCAAAGAAGATGTTGGGCGATTTTCCGCCGAGCTCAAGCGTGACGGGGATGAGGTTCTGGCTGGCGTATTGCATGATGAGGCGGCCGGTGGTGGTTTCACCGGTGAAGGCAACCTTGGCCACGCGCGAGCTTGAGGCCAGCGGCTTGCCGGCTTCAAGGCCGAAGCCGTTGACGATGTTGAGCACACCGGGAGGCAGGATGTCGCCCACCAGCTCGGCCCAGACCAGGATGCTGGCCGGGGTTTGCTCGGCAGGCTTGATGACCACGCAATTGCCGGCGGCCAGCGCGGGCGCAAGCTTCCAGGCGGCCATCAGGAGGGGGAAGTTCCACGGGATGATTTGGGCGACGACGCCGAGCGGCTCGTGGAAGTGGTAAGCGACGGTCTCCGGATCGAGTTCGGAGATAGTGCCTTCCTGCGAGCGGATGCAGCCGGCGAAGTAGCGGAAGTGGTCGATGGCCAGAGGAACGTCGGCGGCGGTGGTTTCGCGGATGGGCTTGCCGTTATCCCAGGTTTCGGCCAGGGCGAGGATGTCGAGGTTGTCCTCCATACGCTGGGCGATCTGGTTGAGGAGGTTGGCGCGGTGGGTGGGGCTGGTGCGGCCCCACTCGTGGCGGGCGGCATGAGCGGCGTCCAGCGCGCGTTCGATGTCCTGGGCGTTGGAGCGGGGAATCTCGCAGAAGGGCTTGCCGGTGATGGGAGTGATGTTCTCGAAGTACTGGCCGGAAGCGGGCTCGACCCACTTGCCGCCAATGTAGTTGCCGTAGCGGGGACGGAAGCTGACCTGGTCAGAAAGCTTTCCGGGGTGGACTGCGGTCATGGTTGCCATGGGAATTCCTCCAGAGACAGCGCACGGATGAAGGGGCACGGTGCGCAGCGGGAGCATCATACATGCGCCGAATGTGAGTTGGCACACATGATTTGCGCCGGATGAAGTGGACGATGGAGGGGATGAAAAGCCGCCCACGAGGGCAGCATCGGGCCGCCTGTGGATGGGCGAAAATCCGATGCTTTTTGCGATCTCAGAGGCGGATTTGCAGGCGGCTGAGGGGGGCTTGCTGTATACACTTTGGTAACGGGCAAAGACCGGCCTTGGGCACAGGCGCGAAATTACCATTTAAACTATTGATAAAGCATGAATTACTACAGGCTTACGGAATCGAGCGAAAGCCTGCACGAAAGAGCCGATTCTGGGACGGCACTTCGGGGTGCCAAGGGCGTCCGATTGTTGTAACACGGACATGCGACTTCATGCTATATAAGTTGCATTGTGGCCTTCGTGTAGCCGTCCTAATTTTGGATGGAGAGCGGCCATGATCCGCTGGGATTTATGTATTCGCCCGGAGCTGGTCGGAACCGGGTAAGGG
>DASVLI010000020.1:0-16061 GCA_036384955.1 Occallatibacter sp. | reverse complement strand
TGTAGAGCGCATCCGGCGTAATGCGGAACGCCCAGCGTGCTGACCGGTTCAGGTCAATATGACCGCCGATGACCGCCGCCAACCCCACCTGGTCGTTGAAAAAGCCCGCCACTTCCGGCGACTGGCCGCGCAGGTCCTGCTCGAACTTGCCGTACGCGCCGCCCACCATGGCATGAGCCAGCAGAGCGCCGTGCTTGTTGTGCGGGCCCAGCCACTCCGGGCCGGCCGCGAATACATACTGGCTCACGAACGGACCGCTGATGTTGTAGGCATTCGGCGCGGCGCCGCTGGTGCCCATGTACGCGCGACCGGTACCTTCCGCGGCCCAGCGCTTGCTGAACCAGTACGAGGCGTTCAGGTCCAGGCCGCCCAGGTTCGCACCCTCATGCAGCGGTGGCGGACCGGCCTTGATATGCGCATAGGCCGCGCCCAGCGAAATATCGTAGCGGTTGTCGTAGTGCACATTGGCCAGCGGATCCACGGAGATGTACGTGCCATTACCGGCCGTGCGGGCAGCTGTGCTCTGGCCCTGCGCCATCGCGCGGGGCGCCAGCGGCAGAAGAGCAAGAGCTGCAAGGACAAATGTTGCGGAAAAACGTACAGGCAGACGCATCACCACACAGCTTACAGGACCGTGCCGAGGGCCGACAATGTGGCCCGGCCTCGTTCGGCCTGCTCATTTCCTTGGAATAGGCGTACGGTTGATAGACTCCCGCCGCGGCGCTTCGTTTCGCAGGCCCGTCCTACGGCGTGCATTTTTCCGTCCACTGCGTAAAAACCAGATAGCGCAGCGTCTTCACCGTCTCCACCGCTGCCACCGTTGCGTTGTACAGCCCCGCGTGCGGCTCCAGCGACGGCGCGGCATGCGTCCGCCACTCAATCCCTGTCTTGTCGAAGATTAGCCCGGCCCGCGGCAAGTGGCTCGCGCTGGAAATCACTTCCGCCGACCGCCAGCCGCGCTCCTTCATCAAGCGCACCGCGTAGCACGCATTCTGGATGGTGTCCTGCGCCTGCCGCTCTACCACGATGTGGCTCGCCGGAATTCCCTGCGCCGCCGCCGTCCGCGCCATCACTTCGGCCTCCACAAACTGGTTGTGGGCCGAGCCGCCGGTCATGATCAGGTACGGCGCAACGCCGCGCTCGTACTCGCGCACACTCTCGTTCACCCGCGCCAACTGCTCCGGCGTGGGATTGCCATCGCTGTCGGCCGGATAGCCCAGCACAATAATGGCGTCCATTCTGTAGGCATCGGTATTCGACTTCGGCGCCACGGCGCGCGCCAGCACCGCCAGGCCCACCACCGCCACAAAGGCTCCGCAGGCCAGCAGTGCCCACGAACGCTTACGCCGCCACCAGCGTTGCGGCGCACTTCGCTTGTGCCGCGGCCGCCGGCTGACAACCCTGCTCTTTGTCGTCGCTCTCTTGTCGCTGCTCAAATCCGCGGGTCTCCCGTCTCCACTTTACCGTGCAGACGGCCGCCCGGCTTGTGAACCCTTACCGCACAAACTCCGCCGGCTCGCCCCACTCCCCAAACACCAGCTCTTCCAGCGGTTTGCGGCTCCGCGGAGCCACCTCGCGCGCAATCAGCGTCTCATCGCCCAGCGAAGCCGGCTCCGCCTGGTAGCCCAGCGCCACTACCGCGCCAAACTCGTACTCCTCGGGAATTCCCAGCTTCTCGCGCAGCACGCCACGGTCAAATCCGCCCATCTGGTGGCTGGTGAGTCCCAGCACGTGCGCCTGCAGCACAAGCTGCATCGTCGCCGCGCCCAGATCGTATAGCGCGTAGGCATTCGCCTTCCCATTTCCGGCGAAGTGCTTCTGACCTACGCCCACCACCAGCACCGGAGCCTTGGAGGCCCACAGCTTGTTAAACCCCATCAACGACTCGGCCAGAATCTCGTGGGTCCTGGCGCCCCGCACTCCCACCACAAACCGCCACGGCTGCTCATTGGCCGAGGAAGGAGCCCAGCGCGCCGCCTCAAACAGCTTTTTCAGGTCCTCGGCGCCCACTTCGCGCGCCTCGAAGGCCCGGGCGCTCCACCGTCCGTGCACTGCGGGCAAAACACCCTCCACGGCAGGGGCGTGCTTTAACTTATTCACTTCGCTGGCCGATAAAGTCATCCTCTAAAAACTCCTCAAAACGATTATTTTCTGTTTGATGGCGCGCAATCCACTTTGGATTCGCGGATATCCACAGGCCTCATCCACACCCCGGCGGAGTTACCCTGTCTCGGGCTATTTTTGGCCCGCTGCTCTGCGGCCGGGAAGTGCCTCGACGCTCCCGGACCTGTAACCTCACGTTCACCTGATTGTGTGAACCTGAACCTATAACTCCGCGGCTCCCGTGTTCTTTCAGGAGCGCTTCAGTTTGCGCACGGCCCGGAAATCTCACTCGAGCACGCATATGGCTGAAAGACACTAGCGGCGGATTCTCACGCCTGCGCATGAACGTGCGCGCGGGGTTTCAGCAATCACACACACAGTTGTGACCAACTGCGTTTCACCTGTAGGAGAGCCTTTGATGTTCAAGCGACTTTTCAACCACTCCATCCTTCTTACCGCGCTCCTGGCTGTGCTCGCGCTCTTTGCCGCTCAGGCAAGCGCGCAGACCGCCGTGGACGGCGCGATTGGCGGCACCGTGCTCGATAGCTCGGGCGCCATCGTCGCCGGCGCCACCGTGACGGCTGCCAATACCGGCACCAACGCCCAGCAGACCACTGTCTCCGATGCCTCCGGCTACTTCCGCATCCTGCATCTCCAGCCCGGCATGTACAACGTCTCCGTCTCCGCTCCAGGTTTTGCTTCCTATCGTTCGGTCAACCTCACGGTTCAGGTCGGTCTCGTAACCGACGTACAGGCTCGCCTCACCGTAGGCGCAACCTCGCAGACCGTCGAAGTTACGGACGCCGCGCCGCTCATCAACACCACGTCCCCGGACTTTTCCGGCGTCGTCGGCCAGATCGCGCTCCACGAGCTGCCTGAGAACAACTACCGCTGGTCCGCCTTCGCCCTCATGACTCCCGGCGTGGTCAATGACTCCAACGGTTACGGCCTGCTCAGCTTCCGCGGCCAAAGCACCCTGCTCAACAACGTCACCATCGACGGCACCGACGACAACCAGGCCTACTTCTCTGAAGAGCGCGGCCGTACCCGCGCCGGCTACTCCACCATCAAGGACGCCGTGCAGGAGTTCCAGGTCAACACCTCCAACTACTCGGTCGAGTACGGCCGTTCCGCCGGCGGCATCGTCAACTCCGTCACCAAGAGCGGTACCAACGCTTTCCATGGCGGCGGCTACTACTTCCTCCGCGACAGCGATTGGAACGCTCAGAACTACTACGTGCAGCATCCGGTGCCCAATGGCTCCGGCGGCTACACCTCGGTCTCCTTCAAGCCCAGCGATATCCGCCGTCAGTACGGCTTCACCGTCGGGGGCCCGATCCTGAAGGACAAGCTCTTCTTCTTCCTCGCCGCCGACCGCTTCTACCACGCGTTTCCCGCTGCTGCCACCATCACCGGTAACAGCGCCAACGCCAACTTCTACGCCACCAGCGGCAACTTCTTTAACGCGCAGATAGCCCGCATCATCACCGACACCGGCCTCGACGCCACCACCGCTGCCACCGTCTATACCGACGGCATCGATGGCCTCACCTCCATGCTCGGCACCGTGCCCCGCACCGGCGATCAGACCATCTACTTCCCCAAGCTCGACTGGCAGATTAACCAGAAGAACCACTTTGCCATCGAAGCCAACCGCATGCGTTGGACCTCGCCGGCCGGCATTCAGACCGCGCCCGCCGTCGCCTACGGCATGAGCAGCTTCGGCAACGACTACGTACGCGACAACTGGATGGTGGCCAAGCTCGACACCTTCTTCACCGAGCGGCTCAGCAACGAAGTCCGCTTCATGTATGGTCGCGACTTCGAGTACGAGTTCAATCAGGATCCGACCGACTACGAGAAAAACAATCTGGTCTCGCCCTCCGGCTACACCAATCCGCTGGGCCTGCCGCCCAACGTCTACCTCAGCGGCTTCTTCCAGTTCGGCACGCCGCAGTTCCTCAACCGCGCTGCTTTGCCCGACGAAAATCGCTGGCAGATCGCCGACACCTTCAGCTGGATCAAGGGCCGCCACGCCTTCAAATTCGGCGAGGACTTCCTCCATACCGAGGACAAAATCTCCAACCTCTATAACCAGTACGGCGGCTTTACCTACAACGCTACGGTCTCTGGTACCTCAGTGGCGCTGGCCGACTACATCTCAGACCTCTACCTCTCGCAGAATGCCATCACCGGCCACCCCGCCCAGCACTTCACCTACTTCAACCAGGGCGTAGGACCGGCCGGACTTACCTTCACCACCAACGACTTCGCGCTCTTCGCGCAGGACGAGTGGAAGGTCAGCCCCCGCCTCAGCCTCACCATGGGCCTGCGCTGGGAGTACGAGCAGTTCCCCGATCAGCAGCTGCCCAACAGCGCCATTGCGCAAACCGCGTCGCTGCCCGATCACAAGCTGAACTTCGGTCCGCGCGTCGGCTTTGCCTATGACGTCTACGGCCACGGAAGCACCATCCTGCGCGGCGGCTACGGCATGTTCTTTGCCCGCGCCATCAACTCCACGCTCTATCAGGCGCTCATTGGCTCAGGTGCAGGTGGCCAGGTCAACCCCTCGCTCTATTCCTCCTCCCCAACATCCTGCCTGCCGGTATTCCCGCAGGTGGTTCCGGAGGCAAATTACTCCACCTGCCTCGGCGCTTCCAGCGGCAACGCCACGGCCTACTACATCGACCCCAACTTCAAGTTGCCGCAGATTCACCAGGCAGACCTCACCCTGGAGCAGCAATTCACCAAGAACGATGTCTTCTCGCTCTCCTGGCTCGGCTCCTGGGGCCGCCGTCTGGCCAACTTCCGCGACACCAACCTGCCTGATCCGGTTGCCGTCGATTTCGTCGTTGTCGACAACGCAGGCGTCGGCCCACTGGCGAACGGCGCCACCTTCTCCGCCAATGCCTTCTTTGCCACCACCAATGCCAACAAGCGACCCAACGCCAACTTCAGTTCCATCACCGACATCTACAGCGGTGTGAACTCAAACTACGAAGCGTTGGTCGCCTCCTTCAAGCACAATCTCTCGCACAGCTTCTCGCTCGACACCAGCTACACCTGGTCGCACGCCATGGACTACGGCGAGAACAACACCACTGGCGCCAGCGCCAACGCCCCGCTCGACACCACCAACCTGGCTCTCGAATACGGCAACTCCAACCAGAACGTGCCCAGCCGTCTGATCATCAACATGGTGGGCAAGTCGCCCTGGCGCGTCAACGGTCCGCTCGGCTACCTGCTGAACGACTTCTCCCTCGCGCCCGGCTTCCACACCCAGAGCGGCCTGCCCTACTCGGCCGGCATCAGCACGTCGAACTCAAGCCTCTTCCAGCCCGGCGCCACCACCCGCACCTCGCTGGTCACCAGCTCGTTCAACGGCTCCTCGGGCGCGGCGCGCATGCCCAACCTCAACCGCAATGCGTTCAAGTATCCCAAGACCTGGGATCTCGATTTGCGCGCCTCCAAGGCCATCAAGGTACATGACCGCTACAGCCTCGAATTCCTTACAGAGGCCTTTAACCTCCTCAATCACCAGAACGTGACCGGCGTGGGAGCCACCGCGTATTCCATCACCGAAGACACCGTCAACCATCTGAACACCCTGGTGCCCTACACCAGCACCCCGTTCGGGTCCATCACCAGCACGAACAACAGCAACTTCTCCTTCAACGTTCGCCAGATCCAGATGGCGCTTCGCTTGAAGTTCTAGCCTTCTGTTGCACGCAACAAAAAAGCGGCGGCCCTCGGGCCGCCGCTTTTGTTTCGTCCGTAGTTGTGCTGCCTCTTACGGATAAATCCGGTGCAGCGTGCGCGCAAACGGAATCGTCTCCCGCACATGGTCCAGCGCGCACACCCAGGCCACCACGCGCTCAATGCCCATACCAAAGCCCGCATGCGGCACGCTGCCGTAGCGGCGCAAATCCAGATACCACTGGAACGCCTCCATCGGTAGTTGATGCGCCTCAATGCGGCTCTTCAGCAGCTCGTAGCTCGATACGCGCTGCGATCCGCCAATCACCTCGCCGTATCCCTCCGGCGCCAGCACGTCCACGCATAGCGCGAAGTTTGCGTCCTTCGGGTCCGGCTCCATGTAGAACGCCTTCACCGCCGCGGGATACCGATGCACCATCACCGGCCGGTCGAACTGCGCGCTCAGCCACGTTTCGTCCGGCGAACCGAAGTCGTTGCCGTACTCGAACGGATTCTCAAGCTCTCCCTTGGCGTGCGCCTCGTTCAGCATCTTCGCCGCCTCGTCGTAGCGCAGCCGCGGGAACGGCGGCACAATCTTCTTCAACTTCTCTACATCGCGCCCAATCACTTCCAGCTCCGGCGCGCGGTTCTTGATCACGCTCTGCACAATGTGCGAGAGGAAGTTCTCCGCCAGCTCCAGCAGCCCGTCCAGGTCGCAGTAGGCAACCTCCGGCTCAATCATCCAGAACTCAGTCAGATGCCGCCGCGTCTTCGACTTCTCCGCGCGGAAGGTCGGCCCAAAGCTGTACACCTTGCCCAGCGCCAGCGCCGTCGACTCGATATACAACTGTCCCGACTGCGTCAGAAACGCCGGGTCGCCAAAGTAGTCCACAGGAAACAGCGTCGAAGTGCCCTCGCACGCCGCTGGAGTCAAAATCGGCGGATCGGTGCGAATGAATCCATTCGAGTCGAAGTACTCCTGCGCCGCGCGCATAATCTCCGCGCGAATCCGCAGAATCGCCGACTGCCGCGGCGAACGCACCCACAGGTGCCTGTGCTCCATCAGAAACTCAACGCCGTGCTCCTTCAGGGTGATGGGGTATGGATCGCTCTCCGGCACGCGCTGCACCACTTCCACGTTCTCCACATCCAGCTCGTAGCCGCCCGGCGCGCGCTTGTCGGCACGCACCTTGCCGGTCACAATCACGCTCGACTCCTGCGTCAGCCCCTTCAGCGTCTCAAACACCTCGGCCGGCACGCTCTTTACGTGCGCCACGCCCTGCACCGTCCCCGTTCCGTCGCGAAAAATTGGAAACAGCAGCTTGCCGCTTTCGCGGGAGTTGTAGAGCCACCCCTTCAGCGTCACGCTCTGGCCTTCGTGCTTGCCCAGCGTGGCTATCGTCGCCACCGGCGCGCCGCCCTCGGGCGCGGAAATTCCTGTCTCTTCACTCATCTTCTTGGTCTCTTCGGCAGGCACAGCTTCAGCCATGCCCGACTCTTCAGGATAGCGCGCACCGCTCCACGCCCGCCTCAATCTATGTGTAGCGCCGTCCTCCCGGACGGCTGTCGCGTGGGCCTCCCGGCCCACGCCCTTCCAACTTTTCGCCCCAGCGAAAGGTCGGAAAACTGTTCACTGTCCCTGGTCTCATTTTTGGGACCGGGGACAACACAACCCCGCCGTCTGGTTTATCGTCCAAAGGTATATGGCTACCGCGCCTGCTGCCCCACTCACACCGCGCCCCACGCCCGAGGCCGAGGAAGTCTACCGCCGCTGGCTCAAATTCCTCGACGAAGAGTTCGTCCGTCACTGCACACCCGAGCGCCGCAGTGAAATCGTCCGCGACCAGCTCCACCAGCTCTACCTCGGCCGTCCCCACAGCACGCGCCTCAACGCCAAGCTCACCAGTGAGCTGCCCGGCGCCGTTCTCGGCCTCTCGCTCGACCCCGAAAACGTCACCCTTGAAGCCGAGCATTTCCCTGACGTGGACCCGGAGCGCTTCGCCCGCCGCAAGCCGCTGCTCTGGTTCTGGCAAATGTTCGACCGCTCGCCCATCGGCACCAATCACTGGCTCGGCCTCCGCTTCCGCTGCATGCTAGGCCGCCACATCTTCGACCACATGGGCACAGGCGTCAAAATCTTCCACGGCGTCGACGTCGTCTGCGGCTACAACCTCTCCATCGGCGATGGAGCCGTCATTCGCAAGGGCACGCTGCTCAGTGATCGCGGCGGCATCACCATTGGCAAAAATGCGGTGGTTGGCTCCTTCGCCCGCATCTTCTCGCACAGCTACGCGGCGCAGCAGGGCGGCCCCGTGCGCCTTACCGCCACCTCCATCGGCGAGGGCGCCCACATTGGCAGCCACGAGATCATTCTCGCCGGCACCCAGGTCCCCGCCGGCGCCACCGTTGGCAGCTTCCCCGCCGAACGCAACTAATCTTCAGTGCGTTCCGGCCGGGCCGCCGTGCACCACAAATCGGTCGATATAGTCATGCAGTAATTCACGGTGTGACTGCCGGTACGCCGCGTAATCCTGCGCAATCCCCTGGTCTGGCGCGCTGATGAGTATCCAGCAGTCCAGCATCCCCGCTTTCTTCAACTCCAGCAGGTTGCGCAAACTCTCATCCAGCTTCTTCGTCTTCTTCTCGTCCAAACTGTCCGCCACCATGCTGAGAGCCATGTCTTCTTCCTTCAGCGAGTGCCGGTACTCTTTCTCGTCCGGATGGTCCTTCTTGAAGGCTTCCATCTGATAGCTGGCGCGCATCATTGAGTACATCAGCCAGGCCGATGCACCCGGATGCTTCTTGTCGTCTGTGGCCGCCGGATCGATGTTGATGGTGATGTTGTTCGGCTTCTTCGGATCAGTAATCGGCGCCGCAGGCCGGTCAATCTTCGGCGGCATCAGCACTGCCTGCTCACGCTGCGCCCATTGCTGCAGCCCCTGCCACGCCAACTTGTTATAAGGCTCGGCCACAATCGCTTCGATAAACAGCTCGCGCGCCTTCCCAGGGTCGTTCCCGTCACGCAAAATCGCATCGCCCCAGTAGCGGTAGGCTGTCTCGCGGTTGGGATCGATCTTGATGGAGCGCGCAAACCACTCCGCCGCCGTCTTCAAATCGTGCTGCACGTAAGCCGTGTCGCCCGCAAACAGCGGAGCCTCGTATAGCTGCGGATCAGTCTCTGCCGCAGCCTTGTACTTGGCCATCGCCGTCGTAAAATCGCCTGCTCCGTACGCCTTCTCCGCCTCTTTCAGCAGCGCAGCGCCGCCGCTCGTCGGTGCAATTTCGTTCGGCTTCGCAGGATCGATATTCGCAAGGATATGGACATACTCATTCGGATCGCCAAGCTCCGTTGCGCGCTTGGCGGCATCGCGAATGCGCGTGCGAAGCGCAACGATTTTCTGCGTGTCGTTTTCGCCGGCAACGGTGGCATTCAGGCAATCCGCCAACCGCTCCTGGTACAACCACTCATTGGGATACTGCTTCGCCAGCTCCTCATACAACGGCAGCGCATCCAGCTTCTTTCCCTGCTTGTAGAGCTCGTTCGCCCGGCTCCCGTTCTCCTGCTGGGCCGCCGCCACGCCGAGTGACACCATCACGCATATCAAGGCAATCCACCGCTTCATCAGCCACTCCTTTCACTTGCACGGCCCCGGATGGATTCAGCTTTTGTTGCTTTATCTCCTTAGACCGCAACACCGCGGCATTTGTTCCCACAACTCTCCCGCGCATGCATCGCGTGCCCGGTTCGGCAGGGAACTCACCATGCTACTCTGGCCTTTCGGGCCCAGGGGGGCGCAGTAGTGGATTCGATTCATTTCGTTATCGCGGTCTTTCAGTTCGTCATCATGATCTTCTCGCTCTCGGTCCACGAGTGCGCCCATGCCTGGACCGCCTCGCGCCTCGGCGACCAGACCGCCCGCCTGCAGGGCCGTGTCACCCTCAACCCCATGTACCACGCCGACCCCGTCGGCACCCTGCTCATCCCTGGCATCGCCATCTTCGGCCCGCTCATCGGCTTCACCATGTTTAGCGGATTCCTCATCGGCTGGGCCAAGCCCACGCCGGTCATTACCCGCAACTTCCACAAGATTCGCCGCGACGAAAACCTCGTCACCCTTGCCGGCCCGGCCTCCAACCTGCTCATCGCTCTGATTGCATTGGCCGTGCTCGTGGTCGTCTCGCTCGCCGTGCCCGGCGCCCACGAAGTCGCCCTCTCCACCTTCCAGGGAAGCATCACCGTTGGCACTCAATCCAACCTCGTCGGTAGCATCATCGCCGTCATCCTGCTTTCCAAAATCACCATCTGGGTCAACCTCTCGCTCTTACTCTTCAATCTGCTGCCCATTCCGCCGCTCGACGGCAGCCACCTGATGCGCAATGTCCTGCCCTACAACGCCGTGCAGGTCTACGACCGCATCCCCTTCTGGGCCAGCTGGCTGCTCATGATCTTCGTCGGCGGCTATATCCTGCGCCTGCTGCTGGGCCCGCTGCTTACCGTCTTTTACCTGGTACTGCACGCTGTCTAGGGCAGCAGCAGCTTCCCGGCCCGCTACAATAAACCAAGCCCCGCTTTGACCCCGTTCAAACCCCCGGGCTGACCTTCTTCGCTTTTCCGGAACCGACTCCGATGCCAGAAACCCCAGCTCCGTCCTCTCGTCCGCGCGTCTTAAGCGGCATGCGCCCCACCGGCAAGCTTCACCTTGGCAACTACATGGGAGCCCTGCACAACTGGGTCAAGCTCCAGGACTCCGCCCAGTACGAGTGCTACTTCTTCATCGCCGACTGGCACGCTCTCACCACCGACTACGCCGACACCTCGAACGTTGCCCCGGCCACGCTCGAAGTGATGAAGGACTATCTCGCCGCCGGTCTCGATCCGGCAAAGAGCGTGCTCTTCCTGCAAAGCAAAGTCCTCGAGCATGCCGAACTCTTTCTGCTTTTCAGCATGATCACGCCGCTCGGCTGGCTGGAGCGCGTGCCCACCTACAAGGAGCAGCAGGAGAACATCACCGGCAAAGACCTCTCCACCTACGGCTTCCTCGGCTACCCGCTCCTGCAGGCCGCCGACATTCTTATCTACCAGCCGCAGTTCGTCCCCGTCGGCCAGGACCAGCAGGCGCACGTCGAGCTCACCCGCGAGGTCGCGCGCCGCTTCAATCAGTTCTACAAACTCGGCGAAGCCGAAGTCCTCCCCGAGCCCAAGGTTCTTCTTACGCCTTCGCCCAAGCTGCCCGGCACCGACGGTCGCAAGATGTCCAAGAGCTACGGCAATACCATCGAGCTCACTGACACTGAAGCCGACGTCCGCAAAAAACTGAAGACCATGGTCACCGATCCGGCCCGCGTTCGCCGCACCGACAAAGGCGATCCCGACAAGTGCCCCGTGGGCGATCTGCACAAGCTCTTCTCCACGCCGGAGACGCTTGCCAAGGTCTACGACGGCTGCCGCTCCGCCGGTATTGGCTGCATTGAGTGCAAAGGTTGGGCCGCCGACGCCCTCGTTCAGATCCTCAATCCCATCCAGGAGCGCCGCGCGGCCTTGACCGATAAAGGCGTTGAGGAGATTCTGAAGGACGGCACCGACCGTGCCCGCGTTCGCGCGCAGCAAACCATGGCGGAAGTACGCGCCGCGATGAACCTCGCCAGGTAGCCGCACGCCATCGCATAGGAAAGAATGACCCTGGAAGCCGCATTGACCGAAGAGACCCCCAACCCGACTCCGAACGAACCTGAGACTGCCGCCGGGCCCGTCCACGACGCGCCCCCGCTGGTGCTCACCTCGCCTCCCGTCCCCGCGGAGAAGCCGAAGTCCGCCAAGGCAAAAAAGGATGAAGCCGACGCCAAGGCCAGGGCCGAGGATGAACAGTCACCCTTTTCCGTCAGCGTTAGCCAGGTCTACGACGGCCCGCTCGACCTCCTGCTCGACCTCATCCGCAAGCAGGACATCGACATTTACGACATCCCCATCGCCAACATCACCGCGCAGTTCCTGGCCTATGTGGACCAGCTCAAGGCCACCGACGTCGATGTGGCCGGCGAGTTCATCTACACCGCCTCGCTGCTCATCCACATCAAGAGCAAAATGCTGCTGCCCCGCGTCGACTCAGGCCCCAACGCCGATACCGAAGACCCGCGCCGCGAGCTGGTCGAGCGCCTGCTCGAGCACGAGCGCTTCAAAAACGCCGCCCAGATGCTTAAGCAGAAGCAGATGCTTGAGGCCAACACATGGTCCAACCCCGGCCTGCGCGACTTCAAGGACGACATCAACGCCGAGCCGGAAATTGCCGCCGACACCGTCGACCTGGTCCGCATCTTCCGCGACATCCTCGAGCGCGCCCGCACCCGCCCCGTCTTCAACGTCGATGAGGACAGCGTCACCGTTGGCCAGATGATCCACTTCCTCACCCGCCGCCTCACCATGGAAGACCGCCCCGTAGCCCTGCGCCGCCTGCTCAGCCACACCAAGTCCGAGCGCGCCCTGGTCGCCATGTTCCTGGCATTATTGGAGTTAGTCCGCCTCCAGGCCATCCTCCTCCGCCAGGACCGCATCTTCAGCGAAATCTTCATCAAGAAAAACACCGAGTTCGAAACCGTCATGAACTCCGGCCTGGTCAACGCCCGCGACGACTGGCAGTAGCAATTCCCCTCGGCTCACGTTCTAACAACTGTTGCAACATTGTTCGAACAATTGTTAGAATCAAGCCAGAGGTAAACCCATGGCCACCGCCGTCAAAGTCATTTCCATCGGCAATTCCACGGGTGTCATCCTGCCCAAGGAAGCTCTCGTGCGCCTGAACATCCAGAAGGGCGACACGCTCTACATGGCAGAGAATGACCAGGGAATTCAGCTCACGCCATACGACGAAGAGTTCGGCGCCAAAATGAAGGTCGCCGAAGATATCGCCCGGCGCTATCGCGATGCCTTCAAAAAGCTGGCAGAGTAAGTGAACGAGCCAATCTGGATTCGTGAAAACGAAGCCCTCGCTCTGCACCAGATGCAGATTCGCCTCTTCGGCGGTTCCGCAGGCGTACGCGACGCCGGCCTGCTTGCTTCGGCGTTAGCGCGGCCGAAAAACCGCTTCGCATACGCCGAGTCGTCCACGACCATGCACGATCTCGCGGCTGCGTATGCATACGGCATTTCAGCCAATCATCCTTTTGTTGATGGCAACAAGCGCGTGGCCATGCACACGGCGTTTCTCTTCCTTGAGTTCAACGGTATTCGAGTCACTGCGACTCAGGAAGATGCGTACCTAACAATCCTTGCTCTCGCCGCCGGCGACCTCAACGAAGAGCAGCTTGCCGCCTGGTTCGCGCGCAACACCGCACCACGCCCATAGCCTTCCCCGAATTCTTCATCCCTTCACGCCGCATTCATTTGCCTCTCGCATCCATGGGTCACTCTGGCCTCCCGCTCCCCGTACATCCAGCGGACCATCTTCCAGAAGCCCGGAGTGTCTCCATGGCCGATTCAGCAGCCGTTGCCGTCGCCTCTCCCCAAGGCGCGTCCCTTCTTGACCACAAAATGAAAAAACCCATGCCCGCCTGGATTAGCGGAGCCATCGTGCTCACTGCGCTCATTGGCGGCGTGGCCTACATCGGCTTTCACGTTGCCGGCGATCTCGGCAACGTGACGATGGGTAGCTCCTGGCCCTACATTCTTCTCGGCGTCGCGCTGCTCATAGCGCTCGGCTTTGAGTTCGTCAACGGCTTCCACGACACCGCCAACGCCGTCGCCACCGTCATTTACACCCACTCGCTCGACCCCAACATAGCCGTTGTCTGGTCCGGACTCTGCAATCTCGTCGGTGTGCTCACCTCGGCCGGCGCCGTGGCCTTCACCATCATCACGTTGCTCCCGGTTGAGCTCATCCTGCGCGTCAGCTCCGGCGCCGGCTTCGCCATGGTCTTCGCGCTGCTCATCGCCGCCATCCTCTGGAACCTCGGCACCTGGTGGCTCGGCCTGCCTGCCTCCAGCACCCACACCATGACTGGTTCCATCATTGGCGTCGGCGTCGCCAACCAGTTGCTCAGCGCCACTGCCGGCACCTCCGGCGTTGATTGGGAACAGGCCACCAAAGTCTTCAAAGTCCTGCTCATTTCGCCCCTCGTCGGTTTTGGCTGCGCAGCTCTGCTCTTCCTCATTTCCAAATGGACCATCAAGTACCCCGAGCTGTACGAGGCGCCCAAGGACAACACGCCTCCGCCGTGGCCTATCCGCATGTTGCTGGTGCTCACCTGCACCGGTGTCAGCTTCTTCCACGGCTCCAACGACGGACAAAAGGGCATGGGACTCATCATGCTTATCCTCATCGGCACGGTACCCACCGCCTACGCGCTTAACCACGCCGTCAGCCCGCACGATATTCAGGACTTTATCGCCGCCTCTGAGCAGGCCGTCTCCATCGTCGACCGCCATGTGGACGCCCAGGCTGTTCTCGGCCCCGATCCGCGTGAAGAACTCACCGCCTTCCTCCGCACCAGAAAGCTGCAACCGGCCACCATGACCGCTCTCCGCGAGCTGGTTCGCGACACCGAAGGCGCGGTCAAGGCTTACGGCGACTACAAAAAAGTCCCGGCCAGCATGCAGACCAACCTCCGCAACGACATGTACGTCACCAGCGAAACTCTTCGCATCCTCGACAAATCCCATCAGGGCGGATTCAGCGCCGACGAGAAAGCCTCGCTCGCCAACTACAAGAAGCATGTCGACAAGGCCACCAAATTCATCCCCTCATGGGTCAAGGTCGCCGTCGCGCTCGCACTGGGCCTCGGCACAATGGTCGGCTGGAAACGCATCGTCGTCACCGTCGGCGAAAAAATCGGCAAGGAACATCTCACCTACGGCCAGGGTGCATGCGCGGAGCTGGTCGCCATGGGCACCATCTTCGCCGCGGACAACTTCGGCCTGCCTGTCAGTACTACGCACGTGCTCAGCTCGGGTGTGGCCGGCACCATGGCCGCCAACAAAAGCGGACTACAGTTCTCCACCATCCGCAACATCGCCGCTGCCTGGGTCTTCACCCTGCCTGCGGCCGCGCTGCTCTCCGGCGGCCTCTTCGCGCTGTTCCGCCAGTGGACGAACTAGACCTGTAACCTGTCTTGCTTTGGCGCGCGGCCCGGCCCGCGCGCCTTTTTCTTTCTGCAATCTGCGCCCATCTGCCCTCCGGATCCTCTCCACAACCCCTGTTTTGCGTGTGAGATAAAACACATTGACCTTTCGCCCCCCGGTGTACACTGGGGACGCCAAGCCGGACTCCCCTGATGGCTTGCCGAAGTTGCAATCGCTGCCAATATCGCGATTGCAGGGGTTTTATGCATTCCTCTTTCCGCGTCGGCTGCAAGAGTCTGTCTCAGACCCAGCCGTTCCCCATTTTCAAAATCTCTTCTCGCCCATATCTGCAACAACTTGCTGCACCCGCCTGCCGGAGGACTCACTCATGGCTGGCTTGATGGCTGTTCCAGCTTCCCTGACAGAGCAATCCACGCTGCTCGACCGCACCATGCACCGGCGCACCAGCACCACCGCGCTCATCGGATTCTTCGCCGCCGTCGCGGCCAGTCTCACCTTCATCGTCTACCACGTCGTAAGCGATCTCGACTCGGCGCCCTCCGCCAACGCCGGCGCGTATCTCCTGCTCATCTCCGCGCTGCTCATCGCGCTCGGATTTGAGTTCGTCAACGGCTTCCACGACACCGCCAATGCCGTCGCCACTGTCATCTACACCCACTCGCTGCAGCCCACATCGGCCGTGGTTCTTTCCGGCATCTTCAATCTCACCGGCGTGCTGCTTTCTTCCGGCACCGTTGCCTTCGCGGTCGTCACGCTGCTGCCCGTCGAGCTCATTTTGCAGGTCAACTCCGGCACCGGCTTCGCCATGGTCTTCGCGCTGCTGGTCGCCGCCATTCTGTGGAATATTGGCACCTGGTGGTTTGGCCTGCCAGCCTCCAGCTCTCACACCCTGGTCGGCTCCATCATCGGCGTGGGCCTCGCCAATCAGTTCCTCAACCCGCATCTGGCCGCCTCCGGCGTCGATTGGGACCAGGTCATCAAAGTCATGAAGGCCCTCGTCATCTCGCCCGTCATCGGCTTTATCTTTGCGGGCCTTCTGCTGCTTCTCGCCAAGCAAACACTCAAATACCCCGGCCTTTACGAAGCCCCGAAGGACATGCAGCCGCCGCCCACGCCCATTCGCGCGCTCATGGTCCTCACGTGCAGCGGCGTCAGCTTCTTCCACGGCTCCAACGACGGACAAAAGGGC
>DASVLI010000019.1:0-7760 GCA_036384955.1 Occallatibacter sp. | reverse complement strand
CGCAATGCGAAAACATCAGGCGTCATGCGGGCGTAAACGTTTCCAGAAACGCACCCTATCACGCCCAATTTTTCCCTGTCAATCGCTCACCACTTCGCTCCGCGAACCCTACTGTCCGCCCACAATCTGCATAATGCCCGCTGGCGGACGTCCCGCGCGCAGCTCGCCCGCCATGAACTGCATGTACGGGTCAATGTGGTGGAAGAAATGCTTGTATCCATCACACAGATAGTTCAAGCCCGGCTCGCCCTGCGGTGTGGTCACAAAGCGATGCTTGGGGCACTCGCCGTTGCAGGCAAAGCGAACATCGCAGGCGCGGCACATCCCGGGCAGCAGCGATTCCTTGTCCTGCCCGAATTTCTGCTGCTGTGCGGATCCCACCATTTCCTCCAGCGGCGTCTCCAGCACGTTGCCCAATTTGTGCTCCGGATATACGAAGTGGTCGCAACTGTACACGTCGCCCGTGTGCTCCATGGCCAGCGCGCCGCCGCAGGTGCGGCGAAAGACGCACAGGCTTGCGTCCATGCCCATCCAGCTTTCCAGCGCCACATCGAACTGCTGCACGAACACGCGACCCACATCGTGCCGCACCCACTCGTCGAAGATGCGTGACAAAAACTCGCCGTATGTACGCGGACGCACGGACCAGTCAGTCACTTCCGCGGCTGCCGCGCTGGCCGGCGCAATCAGCACCAGACCGTTTGCGTCGGCCTCGCGTGCCCGTCGCTCCACTACTGGAATAAACTGCATGAACCCGCTGCCCGTCTCCTTCAGAAAGCGGTAAACCTCCAGCGGTTGTTCGGAGTTTTTGCTGTGCACCACCGTCAGCGTGTTGAACTCCACCCCGTGCCGCTTCAGTACCTCCAGCCCGCGCATCACGCGATCGAACGTCGGCGCCTGACCCTTGTCCACCCGATAACAATCGTGCAGCGCGCGCGGTCCGTCAATCGAAAGCCCAACCAGAAAACGGTTCTCCGCGAAGAACGCGCCCCACTCGTCGTCAAGCAGTGTGCCGTTGGTCTGCAGCGCATTGTGAATCTGCTTGCCGCCTGCATACTTCGCTTCCAGTTCAACCACTTTGCGGAAGAATTCCACGCCCAGCAGTGTCGGCTCTCCGCCCTGCCACGCAAACTGCACTTCGTCGCCCGGCTGCGCTGCAATGTAGCGCGCAATGTAGGCTTCCAGCGTCGCCTCTTCCATTGCCCAGGCGCGCGTTCCCGGATACAGCTTTTCCTTCTCCAGGTAAAAACAGTAGCTGCAATCCAGATTGCAGATGGGCCCGATGGGCTTGGTCATGATGTGGAAGGCTGTCGTCGGCATGGGCAATGCAACTCATCATACGCTGCAAGCGGCGGGTATTTTCAGCGTACGTCGAAGGCAACCATGTGCGGCGGCGCCGAGCGGCCGTCCACCACGTCCACACTCAGCACAATCTCTACGTTGCGATGCTCCCAGCCCCGCGGCGCCTGTGCGGAGAATTCGCGAAAATACTTCGGATTACTGACAAACTCGCTGGCGCCGGCCGTGCCGTACGGCCCAATGCCCGCCACCACCACTTCCAGTTGACCGGTAAGTTCGCTGGTCATGCGCGCCACCAGCGCGTAATCGCGACGAATCTGCTCGCCCGGCTTCGACAGGTCCACGGTCCAGTTGGTGGGCTGCGCCTGCTGCGTGTCCACAATCGATCCGGCTTGCGTCGCCGCATCGCGCTTGAGCTGGAAGCGTGCGCCGGCCAGCACACGGCTCGTCCAAACGTTGTCGAAAGCGCCAATCAGCAACCCCGGCTGCGTGCGCAGGTCTGCCAGGTTCGTATCGTCGGCCATCAAAATGCGCGCCGCGGCGCCGTTGCGTCCCAACACGCCTGTCAACCGTCCCAGCGCGCTCAGGTCGTAGGGCCCCACACGATGCCGCATGATGTTCGGAGCAGCGTTCTCCTGCGTGTTTTCGGCCCCCAGCCCCGCGCTCAAATCGCCAATGCACACCAGCGAGTTCTTCTCCGGCGCCAGTATCGGCTCCCAGAAGTTGCCCAGCACCCGCGTAGGCCACTTTTTTGACAACATGATCACCCCGCTTGCCGCCAGAGCCAGCACCAGAACCACCACCATGATCAGCCGCTGCCTGGCCGTCGAAATGTCGTTGGCGATCAGCGAGTCAATCCGATAGCCGAGTCCCTGCAGCGTCGACGGCGAATGGATGAGCGGCACATACGAGCCCGGCGGCAGCTCGAAAACGATTTCGCCCTCGCGCCCCTCGCCCTGGTAGTACTGCGCCAGCCGTTTGCGAATTTCGCCCGCCGCCACGCGCACAATCGAGTCCGTCGAAACGTCGTAATCCGGCGCGCGGTCAAAGACCGCAATGCCCAGCGTGCGCTCCTTGATCTGGTCGGCCTCGCCGGCAATCGTCCGCTCCACAATGTAGCGCAGAAACCGCGGATGCCGTTTACTGAACCGGAAGGATGAACTCGCCAGAATCCGCTCCAGCTGCGCGCGGATTTCCTCGGCAGGCGGCAACGCTCCCGAATTCGATGTTTTTGCAGTTCGTCCCACGGCTCGAAGCCAGCTCTCTCGGCTCAAGTCAGACAGCTTGACCAAGCCTAACCATAATCCTCACCTCCAACCCGCCGCAATTGCACGTTCTTAACGTCTATGGAAGGCCTGCTTAACTCTCTATTTTGGAGATGGTTGCGTTTTTCGCTCGCCCCTAACAGTAAGCAGCCTTGCGTAATTCGCTCGTGACACCTACGGTTATCGTGCTCAATGTTAAGAACGCTTACCAGCGTTCAGAATCGGGAAAAACTTACATGGAGACTCGTCGCACCCTGCTGAAATACATCGCCGGCGCCGTCGGCGCAACCGCCTGCGGCATCGATTCGCTTGAAGCCTTTGCGCAGGGCGTGGCCGCCACAGGCAATCGGCCCAACATCGTCTGCTTCGTTGGTGAGGGGCTTCGCTCCGATGAGTTCTCGTCGATGGGCAACCACATTCTGCACACGCCCAACATGGACCGCATCGGCCGCGAGGGCTGCGTCTTCAATAACGCTTTCGTGGTCAACGCGCTCTGCCTGCCCTCGCGCGCCACCATGCTCACCGGCATGTACTCGCATACCACCGGCGCGGTCTCCAACCTTGAAGGAAAGATCCCCGCCAAGTTTCCGCTTGTCTCCGATCTGTTGCAGAAGGCCGGCTACGAGACCGCCTTTCTCGGCAAGTCGCACATCGAAGGCGCGCTCATGGATCATCCGTGGGACTACTACTTCGGCTTCGTGGGCCAGGCTGACTACTACCGCCCCGTAATCACCGAGGGAGTGAAGGGCGTTTACAGCAAGGCCAAACTCTATGAAGGCGAGTACGTCGACACGCTGCTGACCAAGAAGGCACTCGAATGGCTCAAGCAGGACCACACCAAGCCCTTCTGTCTCTTCCTCTGGTTTTACGCGCCGCACGCACCCTTCTACCGGCCCAAGGACATGGTCAACGACTTCAACGGCGTGCCCATTCCCAAGCCCGCAACCTTTGACGAGGATCTGAAAGGCTATCCCGGTAAGCCGCGCGCCATTGCCGAGGCCGACAATAAGATTGGATACTCCGAAGTCTTCAGTGACGATCCGCGTTCGCTGGAGGAACTGGTGAAGGACCACTACGCAGGCGTGCAGGACAACGACCGCAACGTGGGCGCAGTGATGGAAGAGCTCGAAAAGCAGAACAAGCTCAACGACACTGCCGTGCTGCTCAGTTCAGACCACGGCTTCTTCCTCGGCGAGCATCACTTCTACGACAAGCGCCTGATGTACGAGCCTTCCATCCGCATTCCCATGATGCTGCGCTTCCCGGGCCATGTGCGGCCGGGCACACAGTCCGACGCCATGGTGCTGAATCTCGACATGGCGCCCACGCTGCTGCAAATTGCCGGCCTGCCTGTGCCGCCGGAGATGCAGGGCAAGAGCATTCTCGCTCTCGCTGAAGGCAAGCCCGAGCCCAACTGGCGCAAGGACTGGCTCTACGAGTTCTACGAGTATCCGGGCTTTGAGAACATCCCCGCCAGTCAGGGCGTGCGCACCGACCGCTACAAGCTCATCCACTACATCTCCGAGCCGGAGGCGTGGGAGCTCTATGACTTGAAGACCGATCCAGACGAGGCCAACAACCTCTACGGCAAGCCCGGCCACGAGCAGATTATCGCGCACCTGAAGGACCGCCTGGAAGCGCTGCGCGCCGAAACCAACGACACCTACAAGTACAAGCCGTCCGGCTTTCCGCGCCACTTCGATCTCAGCGGTGCGATGACCGAGTCGAGTCTCAAGAAAAAATAGCGCACAAACAAAACGGCTCCCGCACCGTGAGGTGAGGGAGCCGTTTTGTTTGTGCGTTTGCTCCTACGCCGTGGCCCGCTGCTGCTCCTGGTTGCCCATGCGCACGCTTACCACCTTGGAGACGCCGGGCTCCTGCATCGTCACGCCGTAAATCAAATCCGCGCCGTGCATCATGCGCTTGGAGTGCGTCACGATCAGGAACTGTGTCTCGATGCTCAGCGAGCGCAGCAGGTCGGCCAGACGGCCCACGTTGGTCTCGTCCAGCGCCGCGTCCACTTCGTCCAGCACGCAGAACGGGCTCGGCTGGAACTGGAAGATGCCCACCAGCAGCGCCAGCGCCGTCAGCGCCTTTTCTCCGCCGGAGAGCAGCAGCACGTTCTGCAGCTTCTTGCCCGGAGGCGAAGCCACAATGTCCAGCCCGCTCTCGGCCTGGTTCTCCTCGTCGGTCAGCCGCAAAAACGCCTGCCCGCCGTGGAACAGCTTGGTGAACACCGCGCCGAAGTTCTCGTTGATCTGCGCGAAGGCCTCATCGAACTTCGTCCGCGAAATCTGGTCTATCTCTTTGATCGTCTCCTGCGTGTTCTCGATCGAATCAATCAAATCCTTGCGCTGCGTTTCAAGGAAGGTGTGCCGGTCGGCCGTCTCCTTGTACTCCTCCAGCGCCATCATGTTCACCGGACCCATCTGCTCCAGGCGCTGCTTCATGCCGCGGCAGGCTTCCTCTTCCGCCGTCAGCTCCTCGCCGCCCAGATGCACAATCTCCGTGTCGGCACGCAATACTGAGGCCTCCGCGTTTACCTCGGTCAGGCAGCTTGCCTCCAGGTGCTCCAGGTCCGACTGCAACTTGGCCACTTCGCTCTGCCGCGTGCCGCGCACTTCGCGCAGCTCGTCCAGCGCCGCGCGATTGGTCTTCAACGCAGTCTCCAGCTCCGCCAGTTGCTGGCGCAGTGTCTGCGCCTCGGCAGCCAGCTTCTGCGCCAGTTCCAGCGCCTGGGCCTTCTGCGCCGTCAGCTCCTCGGCGCGCACCGCCAGGTCCGCGCTCTCGCGCGTGCGCTGCTCGCGCTCGGCCTCGGCCGCGGCACGCTGCTGCTCAATTTGCAGCACGCGCCGCTCCAGGTCGGCATGCAGCCGGTCAATACGCTGGAAGGCGCCTTCGGCTCCGCGCCGCCGCTCTTCCAGTCCTGCCAGCTCCGCAGTGGCCTGCGCCGCGGCCTGTTGCAACGCCTCGCGGTTCTGCCGCAACTCGGTCAGCTTGCCCTGGCGCTCGTCAAGAGCGGCTTCCGCCGTCTTGTGCTCGGCTTCCAACCGCACAGCTTCGTCGCGCTTCTCGCCAATCAATGTCTGCTTGGCCTCGCGCGCGTCCTTGTTGCGCGCCGATTGCAGCGTCCACTCCTGCAGCCGCCGCTCAATGCGCTGTGCCTCGGCTTCCATCTGCTTCAGCGCCGCGCCCTGGTTGGCGGAGTCGCTTTCAGCCGCGCGCCGCTCCTGGCTGCGCGCCTCCAACTGCGCGGTCAGCTCCTGCAAAATCCGCGTCACAGTTTCGGCTTGCGCCTCGGTGTTGGCCAAGCTTGCGGAGAGTGCTTCCAGCTTCACCTCTGTCGTGCGTAAATCGCGCTTCAGCGCCAGCGGCCCCTCGCTCGCCGGTTTGCCGCCCGTCACCGTTCCGTTGTGGAAGCACTCGCCCTCCGGCGTCAGAAAGTAGGCAAAGCCGTACTCACTGGCCAGCATCTTGGCGCGCATCGAGTCGTCCACAAGATAGCCGTGCCGCAGCTTGGGCAAAATCGCCTCAATCGACCGGCCAATGCCGTCCTGCAAACGAATCGCATCTTTCAGCGGCGTCGCGCCGGGCACATTTACCGTCTGCACGTTCTCTTCAAACAGCACGCCCTGTGCTGCGTCGTGAACGAGAAATGTTGCGCGTCCATCCACGCCCGACTTCAACAGTCGCACGCCCTCTTCAGCCGCGCCCCAGGTCTTCACCACTACAAAGTTCAGCTCGTCGCGCAAAAACTCGTCGACCACGCCCTCGTACTCGCCGCTCACTTCAAGGAAGTCCGCCAACGTGCCCACCGGCGCCAGCCCCTCGGTCAGCATGCCCGGCTTCAGCAGCCTGCGCACTGTGTCGGTGGAGTAGCTGTGGTTCCGAATCAGCGCCTCCAGCGAATCGCGCCGGCCCGCGGCCGCAGCCTGCTCGCTGCGCAACTGGTTGGCCTGCGTGTGCAGGGTGTTCTCTTCCGCGCGCCTCGCCTGCAGGCTCTCGCGCAGTTGCGCAATTTCACTCTCCAGCCGCGCCAGCGCTTCAGTGGCGGACTCAAACCTCAGCCGCGCCTGCCCGCTTTCCACGCCAATGCTCTCTTGCTCGCGCTTGGACTGCGCCATCTCAGCTTCAAGCCGCTCGGCCTCGCGCTCCAGCGCCGCCAGGCTCTCCTCGGCCTGCGCGGTCGAGTTGCGCGCGTTGCCGGCCTGGGCCAGCAGTTGCATCACATGCCGCCGCGCGGTCTCCAACTCGCGCTCGGAAGCGAAAACCTCTTCGCTCGCCGTACGCGCCTGCTGCTGCTGCGCCTGCACCTTCTCGCGGAAGGCCGTTGCCTCGCCAGCCGCTGTCTGCAGAAAAGCCTGCTGCTGCGTGCGCTCTTCGGCAATGCTCGTCAGCTGTGTCTTGGTCTGCTCCAACTCGCCTGCCGCTGCCGCGATGCGCGACTCCAGCTCGGCCACACGCTCGGTATTCGCACGCTGCCGCGCCGCTGCACGCTCCAGCTCCACGGCGGCCGAGTTGGCCTGATTCTGCGCGCCTTGCACCTCGTGCTCCAGCGCGTAGCCGCGCTCGTTCAACGCGTGCTGGCTGGCCTCCGCCGTTTCAATCTCCGCGGCCGAGCCCTGAATCTTCTCGCTCAGCGCCGTAATCTCCGCCTGCAACCGCGCCTGCTCGGCATCCATGGTTGCCATGCGGCTGGCCAGCACCACGCGCAGCTTGCCCCGCAACTCCTCGCGCACCGCGGCAAAGCGCTCGGCCTTCGCCGCCTGCCGCTTCAGGCTGTTCATCTGCCGCGTCACTTCTTCAAAAATGTCTTCCACGCGCGCCAGGTTCTGCTTGGCGCTTTCCAGGCGCAGCTCTGCCAGCCGCTTCTTGGTCTTGAAGCGCGTAATGCCCGCGGCCTCTTCGATAATGGCGCGCCGGTCGTGCGGCTTCGAGCTCAGCAGCTGCCCAATGCGCTCCTGCCCGATGATCGCGTAGCTCTCCGGCCCAAGGCCAGTGCCCATGAAGATGTCTTGAATGTCGCGCAGGCGGCACAGCTTGCCGTTCAGCAGATATTCGCTCTCGCCGGTGCGGAACAGCCGCCGCGTGATGACAATTTCGCCCTTCTGCGGCGTGCGGTGGAACTTGCGGCGGCGAATCTTCAGCACCACCTGCGGCCCAGTGGCCTCCGCATCGGCAGGCACTGGCTCGGCG
>DASVLI010000018.1:0-6654 GCA_036384955.1 Occallatibacter sp. | reverse complement strand
GTGCTGCAAATCTTCGTGCTGCTGCTGATGACCTATGTGGGCCTGCTGGTGGGCGCCAATAAGGGCGACCTGCTGAATCCCGCCGCACTGGGAGCCGTCTTCAGCGGCGAGCGCCCGCAAAGGCGCGCCGCCAAGGTGCTGGACACCAGCGTCATCATCGACGGCCGCATTGCGGACATCGCAGAAGCTGGCTTTATCGATGGCTCCCTGGTGGTGCCGGAGTTCGTGCTGCGCGAGCTGCAGGTGGTCGCCGACTCCACCGACGCCTCCAAGCGCCAGCGCGGCCGCCGCGGACTGGACATGCTGCAGCGCATGCAGTCGGCGCCCAACACCCAGGTGCAGATTGTCTCCGACGATTTTCCGTCGGTGCGCGAAGTGGATTTGAAGCTTCTGGAGCTGGCCAAGAAGTGGGAGGCCAAAGTCGTCACCAACGACTTCAACCTGAACAAGGTTGCCCACCTCCACCACGTCGATGTGTTGAACATCAACGACCTGGCCAACGCGCTCAAGCCCGTGGTGCTGCCCGGCGAGCGCATGACGGTTGTGATTCTGAAAGAAGGCAAGGAGTACAACCAGGGCGTCGGCTATCTGGACGACGGCACCATGGTGGTCGTCGACCACGCGCGCAAGATGATCGGCAAGCCGGTCGATATCTCCGTCACCAGCGTGCTGCAAACCGCCAGCGGCAAAATGATCTTCGGCAAATTGGACGAGAACGGCAAAGGTGGAGACGCGTCGCGGCCCACGCCGATGGAACTGACACACTGAGTACCTGCTGTTCGGATACGGGCGTTCCGTTTTGGAAGCAGCCGGCTTGAGATGCAGCAACAAGTGCCACGGAATTGCCGCGCCTTGCGGCCATGTGCGAGATTGAAGGTGAGGGCTTCGCAAGGCGAGACTCCCTCGAATTCCACGCAGGATGGATGCAGCCATGGCGCGCACACTAAAGAAACCGGGATTTGACGAACAGTTGGGCACACTGCGTTCGAACGGATTCGCGATCGAGTCCTCGGCAGTAGTTCCCGGCGCCATGCTGGTCAGCAAGAACGGCGCGGCGGCTGTCCTGGTTGCTTCTGCTGAGGGCGGCGCGGCCTTCGCCGTGCATCCCGGCATTCTGGTAAAGGGCGCGGTGGCGCGGCTTGTGGACCGCGGATATCAGAAATTCTTAACAACTGCCGACTTTGAGCTGCCCGCGACGGCAGCCCAGTTGCATGCCATACACCAGTTCAGCGAGCAGCTGAGCCTGCTGACCGGCGGCATCAGCCTTTACAACGAAGGGCTGGGCACTACCAGCGACCTGTACAAGTACGACCGGCTCAAGGGACGGGAAGCGGCGCAACCGCGCGTCTCGCGGCCCTGGGAGCTCGGCGGGGGGCACTGAGCCTTTCTCCCGCCGCCCGGCGGGAGAGTGATGGAAGCAGTGCCGGAAGAGACAACGCGGCCTCCGCGCAACCGCAGAAAATACCGCCGCTTCGATCTCGATGCCGCGGCAACATTAATCCTCATTCATCATGGCGCCAGCCATCCGTGCCGCCTCAAAGACATTAGCCTGGGCGGCTGCCAGTTGCACTTCGACCAACCCCTCGAGGCAGGCCCGCAGGCGCGCGCCGAGATTTTGATCAACGTTGCCGGCAAAACGCAACGGCTCGCCGGGGTCATCCAGTGGAGCGACGGGCGCCACGCGGCCGGCGTTCATTTTGTGGAGATGTCGGAGCAGCGCTTCAACCGCCTCTCTGAAGCAATCCTCGAAGCTGAGGCGGAAAAACACGCCAAAGGCGACCCCATGGCTCCCGGTTCAGTCGAGCCCATCGCGCTTGAATATGGAAAGGAAGAAATCGACGTGCAGCCTCCTGCAGCATCCGCAACAGCCCCCGTGCACTCCGCTCCCGTTACCTCTCTGCATGACCTCATCAACGACTCACAGGACTCTACCGGGCTCCCTGTGGGCCGGCGCGCCAATCCGCGCCTCGATGTCGACACGCAGGTCACGCTGCACATGGTGGATCTGGCGGCGCGTCTGGCGGGCCGCATTGTCGATATCAGCCTGGGCGGCTGCCTCATCTACACGCACAAGGCCTTTCCGCTGGGCATTTATCGCCGCGTCGAGGTTGAATTCCGCCTGCACGGGCTGCCCTTCCGGCTGGCCGGTGTCACCCAAACGCTCTACAGCAAGCACAACATCGGCATTCGCTTTTTGGACATGAGCGACCGCAAGCGCGAGCAACTGTCCGCGCTTATCGGCGAGGTGATGGAGTACGAAAGCGAAACCGAGACGGCCAGCGAAGACAAGTGCGGCCCTCGGCTGACCAAAGACAATCCTGCCTAGTTGGGTGTGCCGGACGCATCTTCTGCGGCAAAGGTGCATTCCCGGCAGATGCACTGCCGGCGCAGATACTCCCACGAGTAGATGCCGCCCGAGTGGCCGTCTTCCCAGTTGAACTGGATGGCGTAGCGGCCCACGGCGTGCGCGCTGGCCGGCTTGGCCGACGGCTTGTACATGGGCAGCAATTCTGCGGGTTTGGCTTTGGGCTGGCCAATCTTGCGGCCTTCCAGCTTCCGCTCTTCCACGCAGGTGGCGCAGGGGCAGGCATCGCGCAGCCAGGCAAAACTCCATGCACTGCGATGGCCGTCCTGCCAGTCAATCTCCAGGCCCTTGCCTTCGCTCAGCCGCACGCGAACCTTGTCCGGTGTCATGGCGATGCGTGGCAGCGGCTGGTTGGCCTCGGCGTCACGCCGCTCTTCTTCCTTGCTGACGAAGCGAATGCCCTCGTGGCTCATGGTTCTATTTTAGTGGACTCCCGCGGCGGAACTCTATTCGCGCGACTTGCGGTCGTAGCGCACCTTGAGCACGAGAATGGCCAGCGCCAGCACCAGGGTTGCGGTGTTGGCCGCGATGATGGGCCGCGAGCCAATGCCAAGCCCATAAATCAGCCAGCAGATTAGCCCGAAGCTGAAGATCAAAAACATGGACAGAGAAATATCGTGTGCGCTTTTGCGCCGCCACACACGGATAAGCTGCGGCAGAAACGAGATGGTAGTACAGAAAGCTGCGGCGGAGCCAATCCAATCCAGGGCATCGCGCGTCAACAAGTTCATCGTTCAGCGATCCTTCCAGAAAAACCAGGCGGCCATGGTGAGGCCGATGACCACCACCGAGGCACGCAGCACCGGTTGCGGTATCTTGCGCGCCAAACTGGCAGAAGTGTAGCCGCCGATGGCGCAGGTGACCATGGCCAGCAGGCAATAGTGCCATTCCACCTGGCCTTCAATCACAAACAAGGCAAACGCCATGCCGTTGGCCAGCGTGGTGGATACCACCTTGAGCGCATTGATTTCGTGCAGGTCTTCAAAGCCAAACAGAGACAGCAGCGAGATGATGAGAAATCCCGCACCGGCGCCGAAGTAGCCGATATAAAAACAGACCGCCACCGTAGCCGCAAACAGCCGCCCGCTGATTCCGCGTTTCACACCGCCGGTTGCCATCTGCGTACGGCGGGCATCGGCACGGCGCGCCAGCCAGCGCGCGGCCGGGCCGCTGGCTGCGAAGATGAGCGCCGCCACCAGCAGCAGCCACGGAACCAGGTGCAGAAACGTGCGCTGCGGCGTGCTGAGCAATACGATTGCGCCGGCTGTACCCCCAAGAAATCCGGCCAGCGCCATCCAAAAAGCCAGGCGCAGGTGATTGCGAATGTGGCCGCGATAAGCGGCAATCGAGGTAAGCTGGCCGGGCCACAGCGCCACCGTATTGGTGGCGTTGGCCTGGATGGGCAGCAGCCCCACGCCCAGCATGGCGGGAAAGGTGAGGAATGAGCCGCCGCCGGCTACGGCGTTCAATGTGCCGCCGATGAACGCCGCCACAATGAGCCACAGCGAGCGCCAGTCAAGCGGGAGAATGGAGGCCAGGAAATGGTGCATCTGGCCCTATTGTAGAGGCCAGCACGAGCCCTCCCGCGCCGCGAAGATTTCGCTATCGCTTGCACAATGTGCAGCGTATCCTTCCCCTATGCTGCAGCTTCCCTCTGCGCTCCGCCGCACGCTGGCTGGAGTGTCTTTATTCGCACTGGTGTGCACATTTTCAATGCCGGGCCGCGCCATGGCGCAGGCATCGGCGCCTTTACTCACCATCGATCAGTTAGGCAAAGGCTCCGCCAAACTGGACGGGCCATGGCAGTTTCATCTGGGCGACGACCCCTCCTGGGCGCTGCCTGAGACAGAAGACGCGACGGGGCAGCATGGATGGGAGCAACTGACTGCCGATGCTCCCTGGGGAACGCAGGGGCACCACAACTATGTGGGCTACGCCTGGTACCGCAGGCACATCGACCTCTCGAAGGCCTCCGGTGCGCCCGACGATGTGGCCATCTACATCCCCGCTATCGACGACATCTACGAGATCTATTGGAACGGCGTGCGCGTGGCGCAATTCGGAAAATTTCCGCCGCATATGGTTCCCTATATGCTGGTCCCGCCACAAACGTGGGGCCTCGGTCAGGTTCGCAAAGGCGTGCTCGCCGTTCGCGTTTACAAAATTCCCCTGTCCTCGGTAGATGACGGCACCGCGGGCGGCTTTGAGGGAGTGCCGATTGTCGGCAGCCCGGCGGCCATTGCCGCCATCAAAGACGCGCACGGTTTTCAGTGGCTACAGCACGCGCAATTTCGCTTTGGACTTACCTCGCTGTACATCGTCACCGCCATTCTCAGCTTTCTGCTCTGGCTGCGTGACCGCCGTTTGCGTCTTCTGCTCTGGGTGGCTATCTACTCCTTCATGCCGCTGCCCGAGGTCATCTTCAACGGGCTTGGCCTGCATATCTCCGGCATTGTGCAACAGGCCATCGTGCAGCCGCTCATTGGCGTGCGCGAGGTGTCGCAGTGGTTCCTGCTTGTTTACCTGCTGCAGTTGGAGGGGTCGCGGCGCTTGATGCGCCTGCTGATCGTTGCCGCGTGGATTTCTGTAATCTTCGGCGCCCTGGACGGCGGACTTGGATTCCTGGCCGACAACATCTCGATTCCCGTCTTCACCTGGCTTGATGCCATCTTCACCGTCCTCATCCTCCCACCCGAGCTGATGCCGGTGATCCTCATCGTGATTGCATTGAAGCAAAAGAAGCGTCTCGACTCCGGCCGCTGGCTGGTGGCAGCGCTGGCCTCTGCCGGTGCGCTCTGGTATTCGGTCTCCAACGTTGCCTTCCAGGGCATTCGCTATACGCACTGGACCCTGGCTCCTTGGATGGGCCAGCCCCTCTTCCAGCTCTTCGGCAGCAACTTCACGCCGCAGTCACTGCTGCGCTTGGCACTCTTTCTCACCATCCTCTACGCAGTCTTCCGTTCGGCCAGTGACTACCGCCACCGCCAGAGCGCGCTGGAGCAGGAGTACAAGAGCGCCCGCGAGCTGCAACAGGTGCTGATCCCCGACAAGCTGCCAGCCCTGCCCGGCTTTGCCATGACCAGCGCCTACCGGCCGGCACAGGAAGTCGGCGGCGACTTCTTCCAGATCATTCCGCTGGAAGGAAAAGACGAAGGCAGCACTCTCATCCTGCTGGGCGACGTAAGCGGCAAGGGCCTGAAGGCGGCCATGACCGTCTCCATGATTGTGGGCGCGGCGCGCGCCATGGCGCGCTACACCACGCAGCCGGCCGAAATCCTGACCGAGTTGAATGGACGCCTCTACGGCCGCATGCAGGACGGCTTCGCCACCTGTCTGGCCATGCGCATCAGCTCCATCGGCGAGTGCGTGGTGGCCAGCGCCGGCCACCCGGCGCCCTACCTCAACAAGTCGGAGGTCGAACTCCCAGGCGCCGTTCCGCTCGGCATGGTCGCTCACCCGGTTTACGAGCAGAAAGCCCTGCGCATCGGCGAAGGAGACCGCGTGGCCCTCTACACCGATGGCCTGCTGGAGGCCCGCGGAGCCAATGGCGAGATCTTCAGCTTTGAGCGCCTGAATGCCCTGATGGCGGAGTTCCCTGACGCCAAACAGGCCGCCGAGGCCGCCGTGGACTTTGGCCAGGACGACGACATCACCGTGCTGACACTCACCCGTCTGGCAACCGGCCAGGTCTCCACCACCCAGTTCTCCGCACCGCATCTGGCCCGGATTTAAACCAGCAAACCCGGCCCGCCAGCGCCCCCTCGGAGAAGGCTGTCAAGGCCTTTCGTGCAAAAATCATGTCCCCGTAATCTGTTCTATTGATTCAACTTGGGTTAGTTACAGCTATAATCTTAGTGTATTACACGCATATTTTATGAATCTTTTGTGCTATAGTCTCGTCAGATGATATGTGCGGCAGGTGAGCCGAAGCTCCCCGCCCCAATTCAATTGAGTTCATCTGGAGGAAAACACCTATGGCAATCACTCGTTGGGACCCATTTCGTGAGGTTGTTGCACTGCAGAACCGCGTCAACTCGCTGTTCCGCGATTTCAATGAATCGGACAGCCCTTTGACGACTGCCAGCTTTGTACCGGCAGTCGATGTCTACGAAGATGCCGAGAAGGTCGTGCTGAAGCTCGAAGTCCCGGGCATCGAGGAGAAGGACCTGGACATTCGCGTGGAGAACCACACGCTCACCGTGAAGGGCGAGCGCAAGTTCGCGCAGGAGGAGAAGGAGGAGAACTTCCACCGCATCGAGCGGCGCTATGGAAGCTTCTACCGCGCCTTC
>DASVLI010000017.1:0-3174 GCA_036384955.1 Occallatibacter sp. | reverse complement strand
GCACTATTCGCTGCTCAATCGCGACCTGCTGCTGACCGGCGTGCTTCTGCACGACATCGGCAAGGTGCAGGAACTGCGCTGGGAGACCGGCTTCGAGTACACCACCGAGGGCGTGCTGCTGGGCCACATCCACATGGGCGTTACGCTGGTGGAGAAGACCATCGACACCCTTCCCAATTTTCCGCCTCGTCTGAAGACGATGGTGATTCACCTCATCCTGTCGCATCACGGCAAGCTCGAATTCGGGTCGCCCAAGCTGCCCATGACGCCCGAGGCGCTTGCGCTCAGCTTTGTGGACGATTTGGACGCGAAGATGCAGGCTGTGCTGAACGAGTTTGAGAAGAGCGCACGAGAAGGCCGCGCGCCCGACGCGCTCACCGGCAAGGTGTGGTCGCTGGACCAGCGGCAGATGCTGGACACCCGCGGCTGGCTGGCGGAGCTGGAGAAATGAATAGGTAGGGCGCGGCTAGCTCACAAACCGCGCTCGATACTGCTCTGGTGTCTCAATCGCAAAAGGTGTCTGCGCCGCCAGCGCAAGCAGGTCGGCATCGCCTGTCACCAGTACCTGCGCATCTCCGTTGTAGGCCAGGTCCAGGAACGGTTGATCCTTGGGATCGCGGCAGCGCATTGGGGCGAGCTCGCGCAGGTCCACGATCTCGCAATAGGGCACGTAATCTGAAAGCAGATCGAACTGCTCCAGCGGTGTGAGTTTGAACTTGGCATATGCCAGCACGCGTGTCAGCTCCGCAATGCTTGCGTGCGAAGCCAGAAGCGTTACACGTGCAGACCTGAAATGCTCCTGAAGCCAACTGAGCCTTCCGTGTGTGAACACAAGCGCCGACAACACGACGTTGGTATCAAAGACCACGCGCAGCCTGACGCGAACGCTCATTGCTGAGCCCGCGCCCACTCAACCGCATCCGCTACATCCTGTTCGGTAATTCCCAGCTGCTCCAGCTTGGTGCGCACCTCATCTGCGCGGCTCGGCCGCATCGGCTTTAGCGTAATTGCCCGGCCGTCCGTGCTCACCTCAAAGTGCTCCACGCCGGGAAACTGCTTGATAACTGCTTTGGGTAGAGTGAGTTGATTCTTGACAGTCAGTTTTGCCAGCATGGCGGCTGCTCCAGTAAGGAAGTAAGGAAATCTTACATCCTTACTTCTTTACTTGGCAAACCACTCCCACTGCTCCGCTGTCAGCGGCACCACGCTCAGCCGGCCAATCACCACCAGCGGCGAGCCCGCGAAGATGTTTTCCGCCTTGATGGCCGCCAGCGTCTTCGGTGTCTTCAGCCGCTTGCCCACCTTCACGCGCACAATCGGCACCTTGGGATCCGTGGCATCGACGGAAACCACAGCGCCCGTACCCACCGCTGTGCGCTCGTCTCCCGTGTGGTAAAAAATCCATTTCGTGCCGGGCTTCATCTCGCGCAGATGCTTTACGGCGGTCGGGTTTGTCACCCCGTCCCACACCGTTTCCTGGTCGCGGAGAAAGTCGTCAAAACTGTACACATCGGGCTCGGTCTTGAAGAGGAAGTAGGCCATGGGCAACATCGTACTCGATAGCGCCACACCACATGCGAGAAGATGGTTGCGGAGGCCGACCCAATGACCGCGAAGGATTTCAAACGGCTGGCGCTGAGCCTTGAGGGCGCCGAGGAAGGCACGCACATGGGAGCGGTGGACTTCCGCGTGGGCGGCTGCATTTTTGCCACGCTCGCAGCGGTAAAGCAGGGCTATGGCAACCTGATGCTGGCGCCCGAGCAGCAGGCGGAGTTCGTTGCCGAGCGACCCGATATCTTCCTGCCCGTTCCCGGCGGCTGGGGACGCAACGGCGCAACCCACATGCGGCTGGACGCGGCCGATGAAGACATGGCTCTGGGCGCGCTGCGCACCGCCTGGAAGCTGCGCGTGGAGCTGAACGCCAAGGCAGGCCGCAAGCGCAGCAAGCCCTCGCCCACCAAGTAGGATGAACCCATGGCACAAATTGCGGAGTTCAAGGGCAAGTGGGCGCTGGTCACAGGAGCCAGCGCGGGCATTGGCGCGGCGCTGGCGCGGGAGCTGGCCCGCCACGGCGCGAATCTTGTTCTGACCGCGCGCAGACGCGACCGGCTTGAATCGCTTGCCGCCGAGTTGCGCGGCGCGGGCACGGAAGTACGTGTAGTCACGGCCGATTTGAACGATCCCGGCGCGCCCAACGCGATTTACGATGAGCTTGCTGCCGCTGGTATCACCGTCGAAATCCTCGTCAACAACGCCGGCCTGGGCAACTACGGCCGTTTTGACCAAAGTGCCGAAGAGCAGGAACTGAGCCAGGTGCGCGTCAACTGCGAAGCCGTCGTCCGCATCGCGCGACTCTTCGTTCCTGCCATGGTCGCGCGCCGCCGCGGATGGGTTCTCGTCGTCGCCTCCACGGCCAGCTTTCAGCCCGTTCCGTACATCACCACCTACGCCGCCACCAAGGCCTTTGACCGCATCTTCGCGCTCGGTCTTGCTGCAGAAGTCAAACGCTTCGGCGTCAAGGTTTCCGCACTCTGCCCCGGCCCCACGGAGAGCGAGTTTCACCAGGTGGCGCACGCCGAAAGCTTCCGCTGGAAGAACCTGCAGACCGCGGAAGAGGTGGCGCGCATCGGCATTGATGGCCTGGCCGCGGGACGGCAGACCATCATTCCCTACTTCCAGGGGCGCTTCAATTCCATGCTGGTGCGGATATTGCCGGTCGGCCTTGTCACGCACTACATCGAAAAATCCGCGCGGCCCAAGGATTAGCCTCGGGCAGGCACGATACGCGCAATCGCCACCGCGCCCAGCGCAAACAGCATGGGAAAGCACTCCAGCGTGTAGCGCGCCTCGGGCGCGGCGACTGTCGTCAGCAACGCACTGCGCAGCACAAAATAGGCCAGCATCGCCAGCCCCAGCCTCGGCCGCACACACAAGCCGGCAATCGCCAGTAGCAAATAAAGCGCATTCAACCCCGCGTAAAACCAGCTGAAGCGCGTCTCGGCGTTGTGGTGCGCATAGACCCACCAGTCAATATCGATGGGCAAATTTTCGACGCGCGGCCGCAGCCACATATCGGCCACGCGGCCCAACGGCAACGCCACATACGAGCGCATTCGATGCGCGGCACGCCGTTCGTGCGCCAGCGCGGCAAAGCCCGCGTCAAGTTCCGGCGTC
>DASVLI010000016.1:0-6297 GCA_036384955.1 Occallatibacter sp. | reverse complement strand
AGTGATCAGCTCCATCGCCGCGCGGATTACATTGCGGTACAGAAACAGCTGGCCGAGGATTTGCCCGCGTTCAATCTCTGGTATTTAGACAACGTGGTGGTGCATAACCGCAGGCTGACCCATGTGGATCCGGCCGCGTCTGGCAACTATCGCTTTTTGCAGTGGGCCGAACTGGAACCCTGAGTTCGATATTGGCATCTAACTCCTAACAGATACGCACGTTCAACTTGAAACCACCCTCAACTTTTTTCATCACATGCACGTCTATCCTTATAGATTGCTTCCGCCCGGCGTACCCATTTTTAGCCAGGAGCGGCGGCATGAATCTAAGGACTGAGCGATGCGTCGATTTGCGGTTCCGTTGTATGCGCCGTTTGTGCTGCTTCTTGCATTGGCCGTGATGCCCGCCTTTGGCCAGCCCCCTGCGCGTTTTCTGGGCACGGTGATGACCCTGAACGGCAACCACCTGACGGTGCGGACCGATAACGGGCAGGCCTATGACGTACAGGTCGCGTCCACCACGGCTATCAAGCGGATTGAGCCCGGACAGAAGGATTTGAGTACCGCCCAGGATATGACCCTGGCCGACGTGGCCGTGGGCGACCGCGTGCTGGTGAAGGTCGATCCCAACAGCACGGCCACGCCGCCGGAAGCGGTGCAGATTATCGCCGTCAAGCAATCGGACGTGGTGAAGCTGCACCTGAAGGAACGCGAAGACTGGCAGTTGCACAGCGTGGGCGGTCTGGTGAAGAGCGTTGACCCGGTCGCGGGCGTCATTGTCGTCAGCAGTGGAGCGGGCCCCACGTTGAAGACAATTACGATTCATACCTCGCCGACGACCATCATTCGCCGCTACGCCAAGGACTCTGTGCGTTACGCCGATGCCACGCCCGCGCCGTTAACCGCGATTGTGGTAGGCGACCAACTGCGTGCACGCGGCAAGCACAACGAAGCGAATACGGAGATGACGGCCGACGAGGTTGTCTCCGGCACCTTCCGCAATGTTTCTGGTTTGATTACGGCCGTGGATGCGACTGCCGGCACCTTCGAAGTGAAGGATCTGATCTCAAAGAAGGCAGTGACCATCCATATCGAGCCGAACACGCAGATGCGCCGCCTGCCGGAGCAGATGGCGCGCTTTCTATCGATGCGGTTGAAGGAAACCGCTCCCACCGCTTCGCCCGCGGGTGAACATATGCGCGGCCAGGGCGGCCCTGCCGATCTTCAAATGCTGCTCAATCACACGCCTGCCATCACGCTCCAGGATTTAAAGAAGGGCGATGCGGTGATGCTTGTCTCCACCGCGGGCGATAACGATGTAAATGCCATCACGTTGCTGGCTGGAATTGAACTGCTGCTTGAGGCGCCAGAGGCAAGCCGCAATCTGCTCTCGAGTTGGAGCATGGGCACTGGCGGCGCCGATGCGGGCGCCAACTAGCTTTTGCAGGTAGATGAAACGAGGAAATTGTGCGATTGAGATTTCACTTTTTGATGCATTTTATTGTTGCGCTGGCCTTTGGAATTGCATCGGTGCTGGGCGCGAATGCACAGGCGCCTGCCCCCACAGGTACGGTGCACGGCCACGTTGCCGACCAGACCGGCGCGCTGATCCCCGGCGCAAAAATCACGGTGACCACGGCCGACGGCAAGGAAGTGGGCAAGGCGACGGCCGACTCGTCGGGCACGTTTGAAGTGCATGGACTCGCGGCGGACAGCTACATCGTCAGCGTCACCTTCGACGGCTTTGCACCGTTTGTCTCCAAGCCGCTGGCGTTGGCCGCTGGGCAGTCGAAGCGCGTGGATGTGGCGATGGCCATCGAGGTGGAGCAGCAGAACGTGGTGGTTAGCGAGGACTCGCCCGGCGTAAGCGTCGATCCTGGCTCGAATGCGAACAGCATCGTCATCAAGGGCAAGGATCTGGATGCGCTGTCGGACGATCCCGACGAATTGTCGAATGAGCTTTCAGCGCTGGCTGGTCCCTCGGCCGGGCCGAATGGCGGGCAGATTTATATTGACGGCTTTACCGGCGGGCAGTTGCCGCCCAAGTCGGCCATTCGCGAAATTCGCATCAATCAGAATCCCTTCTCTGCCGAGTTCGACAGGCTGGGCTACGGGCGCATTGAGATTTTGACCAAGCCAGGCACCGACAAGCTGCACGGCTCCATGTTTGTGCAGGGCAACGACAACGTCTTCAACACCGGCAATCCGTTCAACAAGGATGTGCCTCCGTACTATCGCATTCAGTACAACATGACGTTGAATGGCTCACTGAACAAGAAGACATCGTTCTTCGTGAACTTTGAGCAGCGCGACAATCACGATGAGCAGGTGTATGTGTACCGGCCAGCGATCTTCGACTCGGCGACGAACACCTACTCGCTGTCGGATGCGAATGTCTCGGGCTCGCAGGCCAATCCGCACAACCGCATTGGCGCCTCGGGACGCATTGATTACCAGTTGAGCGCCAAGGACACGCTGACGGCGCGCTATCAGTTCTATTACGATTCGGAGTCGGGCGACATCGGCTCGCAGGATCTGCCTTCGCAATCAACCAAGAACTCGTCGAAGGAACACACGATTCAGCTGAGTGATTCACACGTGATTAACGATCACATGGTGAACGAGACGCGGCTTGAATACCAGCGCGACACCAGCACGCAGACACCGGTGAGTCTTGACCCGACACTGAGCATCAGCGGCGACTTCACCGGCGGCGGCGCCTCCGGGCAGACACAGAACTCGCACTCCGATCACCTGGAGTTGCAGAACATCACCACGATGAGCGCTGGACGCCATGCCATCAAATTCGGCACATGGCTGCGCGACAACCGCACCGCGACTTCGTCGTTCTCCAACCGCAATGGCTCACTGGTCTTCCAGCAATACGCGTATGTGAACGCGCTGAACACGCTGGCCGCGGGCCACAACATCAACACAATTGGCACCAACACCACGGGCTGCAACGACACAACCTGCAGCGGCCTGACCAACCTGTCAATTACGGCGGGCAAGACCGACTACTCCGCAAATGTGTTCGATGCGGCGCTGTTCTTCCAGGACGATTGGAAGGTGAGCCCGCGGATGACGTTCTCCGCGGGTGTGCGTTGGGAGTCGCAGAATCACAGCGCCGACCATAACGACTGGTCGCCGCGCGTGGCGATTGCCTATGCGCTGGATGCGAAGGGCAACAAACCGGCGAAGACAGTGTGGCGCGCCGGCTATGGCTTCTTCTACGACCGGTTGGGCGTGGGCAATGTGCTGAGCGCGACCGAGCAGGGCGTGGACTCCGGCCGCGTGACCATCACGACCAACGACCCAAGCTGCCTGAACGGAACCAGCCTGACCAACATCGACTTCTCCGGCTGCGTACCCTCTACGCTGACTCCGGACTCCAACACCACCACGGTGCGCATTGCGTCGAATTATCACTCGCCGTACACCGAGCAGTTTGGCACCAGCCTGGAGCGGCAGTTGACCAAGGGGACCACCGCGACGCTGACCTATCTGCACTCATTCGGCGTGCACCAGATGGTGACCGTGGATGCGAACGCGTACGCGCCGCTGGCAGGCACTACGTACTACAACAGCACCACGGGCCCGCGCTCCGATCCCTCGCTCGGCATCATCAACGAATACGCAACCGCCGCGGTCTTCAAGCAGAACCAGCTGATTGCCAACGTGAATGCGAAGATCACGAAGAACTTTAACCTGATGGGCTTCTACAACCTTTCGTTCGCGAATGGCAACGGAGCGGGCGGCACCGCATCAAACTCCTACGATCTGAATCAGGATTGGGGCCGCGCGAAATTTGTCTCGCGCCACATGGTCTTCCTGATGGGCAGCTACACAGGGCCGTGGAACATTCGCTTCAATCCATTTCTGATTGCGCACACCGGCCGGCCGTACGACCTTACGACAGGCTCCGACGCCACGGGCGACAACTACTTCAACAACCGGCCGTCGTACGCTGATTCGTCGTTGTGCACCGCTGACTCAACGCAGTATTACCAGACCTCGTACGGCTGCCTGAATGTGTCGCCGGCCGAGGGCGAAGCGCTGGTGCCTGTCAATCTGGGCACGAGTCCTGCCTCCACAACTTTCAATCTGCGGCTTAGCCGGTCGTTCGCAGTCGGGCCCAAACTAAAGGCCGCGGCGCAAGGCGATGGCATGAATGGACCGCCTCCGGGCGGACCTCCGGGAGGCGGACGCGGCGGCCCCGGCGGCGGGCATGGTGGTGGACCGGGCGGCGGCTTTGGCCCTGGCGGCTTCAGCGGCGGCGGTGGACCTCCGCGCGGCATGTTCGACAGCGGCGCCAACGCCCGCAAGTACAGCTTGAACTTCAGCGCGCAGGTGATGAACGTGTTCAACATCATCAACTACGGCACACCAATTGGCACCGTGAACAACACGTCGTTCGGCAAGTCCACCTCGCTCTCCGGCGGGCCATTCTCCAACGGCGCGGCCTCGCGGCGCGTCTTCATCCAGGCCGTGTTCTCGTTCTAGTGCGGCTAAAAATACAGCGGGCCGGAGATTTTCTCTCCGGCCCGTTTTCTTTTGCGCTCAAATTGGCGTTTTTACGGGAAGCAGATTGTCGTAGAGTTGCTCCCACTCGACGGCGCGCGTTTCCATGCTGAATTTTTCCGCAATGCGCTGCCGTGCGGCGTGGCCTAGCGCGTCAAACTCGGTCCGCGAAAAATGCATAATGTGTCCCATGGCCTCAGCCAGCGCGGCCGAGGCATTTGCGGGAACAATCTCGCCTGCGTTGCCGACGATTTCGCGCACGCCGCCCACATCGGTAGCCGCAACGGGCTTTTCCATCGCCATAGCCTCGCCCACAATCAGCGGCATGCCTTCCCAGGCAGAGCTCAGAACGAATCCGTCCGCGGCATCGAGAAGATCTGGGATGTCGCGGCGCAGGCCGAGCAGGCGCACCGCATCGGGATAAGGCGACTCGGCAATGGCGCGGCGAAGCTCCTCTTCCGCGTTCGCGCTTCCCTCGCCCGCAATCCACAACTGCGTGCGCGGCTCAACGGCGTGCACCTGGGCAAAGGCGCGCAGCAGATTGGGATAGTCTTTTGCGGCGGTGATGCGGCCGGCGGCAATCCAGATGAAGTCCGAGCCCGCGCCCTCTTTGCCGCGCATGTAGTGGCGACGCTCGGCGTTGGTCACAAAGCCATCCACGTCGATGGCGTTGGGCACCACGCTGCATTTGCGCGCGGGCACGGCGTGCAGCCGCACAAAGCGTCGCGCGGCTGCGGCGCTGACAGCAGTGGTGTGCACGGTGAGCCAGTCGGTGGCGCGATAAGCCATCATGCGCAGCACGCCGCCCTCATACACGTTGTGGATGGTGGTCAGCACGGCCGGCGCGGCGCCGATCAAACGTAGAACACGCGCAATCATGTTGGCGGGGTAGGTGTGGCTGTGCAGCAGGTCGGGCTTGAAGGCGCGCAGCGCGTGTCGCGCGTGGAATAGGCCGCGCAGAATCGCGAACGGATTGCGCCTCATGCCCAGATAGCAGACATCGACGGAGGTGGACCACTGGTTCGGCTGCCGCTGGCGCAAAACCAGCACAAGGACGACGTGGCGTCGCTGTGCCATGCGCTCGGCCAGAGCCAGAACCTGTTTTTCCGCGCCGCCAATTCCCAGCGACGTTAGGATGTATGCGATCCGCATCGTGTCCCGTTGAAGAACTTTTCCGTGTGCAACGAGAATAGCGCATCCATGCGGGAAACGAGTGCCAGTGTTGATTACCCTTCATGCTCCGGAGCAAGCCAGCGCCTCACCAGCATGTCGAGAGCGAGCGAGCCCGCGCCGAAAATCAGGATAAGCAGCGCCGCGAACCAGAAAGTATACGGGTCGGCAGCGTAAAACTTGTCGGGCGCGGAGAGAATGCCGAGGAAGGCCTCGCGATCAGCAGTCCAGTAGGCAACGGTCATGTTCGCGAAGAGAACGAAGGCGACGATGCGCGAGCCAAGGCCCAGTGCAAGCAGAATGCCGCCGACGAACTCCACCAGCGCGACAAAGAGCGCGGTTTGCGCCGGCGCGGGCAGACCCAGCGTGGCAAAGAAGCTGGTGACATTTTCAAGATGGTGCAGCTTTCCCCAGCCGGTTTGCGCAAACTGCCAGCCCCAGTAGAGGCGGATGGCGAGCAGCAGCGGGCTGCGCAGCCAGTCGATGAGTGCGCATGCGCGCAGGTGTGCCTTGACGATCGTGTGCATCGGTTCCCTTTCGTGCTGTGTAAATCTCTCAGGCCTGGATGAGCGATTCGAGTTCAGGCGCACAGAGCCAGCCGAGCTC
>DASVLI010000015.1:0-27796 GCA_036384955.1 Occallatibacter sp. | reverse complement strand
TGTTGCCGCCGCCAATGTACAGGTGGTCCCAGTTGAACAGTTTCCGCGTCTGGTCAATGGCTTCCAGCAGCAGCTTGTTCCAGCGCTTCTTGCCGTACTTGTCCAGCCCGCGGCGGCCCAGGTAGTCCTCGTATTCAATGTCGTGCTTCCACGGATGGTGCCCCAGCTCGAGTCCCGGGCACAGGTGCCCTTCGGTAAACAAGGAGGCGCCCATTCCCGTGCCCAGCGTGAGACACATCTCCACGCCCTTGCCCTTGATGGCGCCATAGCCCTGCACGCTGGCGTCGTTGGCCACGCGCACCGGCCGCTTCCAGCGCTTCTCCAGCGCTCCCTGAAAATTAAACAGATTCCACTTCGGGTGCAGGTTCACCGCCGTGTACGTAACCCCATGCTTGATCACGCCCGGAAAGCCCACCGACACGCGATCGAATCCCGGCAGCAGTTGCACCAGCAGGTCCAGCTTCCGAATCACCATCAGCGGTGTCGGCACCGCCGGTGTCTCCACCCGCTCGCGCTCGCTCACCGGCTTGCCCGTCGCGTCCACCAGCATGGCCTTCAGGCCCGATCCACCAATGTCGATGCACAGCGTGATGGGGCCTTTGCCCTTGGTTGTGGTTTTCTTCGCGGCTGCCGCAGGCGCGGCCTTCTTCGATGCAGTGCGTTTCGTCATGTGGCTTTCCACCCGCCTTGCATTGTAATGGGTTTGGCCGCGCTGCTGCTTCACAGTTTTGCCTGTGCATTCCGCGCCGCTTTCCATCGGTCCGCATCGCCTACACTGAGGGTTGTCTCGCATGCCCCGTTACTGCCAGGTCGCGCTTCCCGTGCCGCTCGACCGCGTCTTCACCTACGCGGTTCCCGCGCACCTCGACCCCGCGCGCGGCGTGCGTGTCATCGCCCCCTTCCGTACGGAAAAGCTCATCGGCGTCGTCACCGGCTTCACCGATTCCGCCCCCCAGGACTTCGAGATCCGCTCCATCGAATCGGTCATCGATGCCGAGCCCATCCTCAGCGATCACCTTCTCTCCCTTGCCGAGTGGATTGCGCAGTATTACCTCGCCCCGCTCGGCGAAGTCCTTCGCGGCATGTTGCCGCTCATGGCAGAAGTCCGCCGCACCGTCTACTACCGCATCACCGACCTCGGCCGCGACCTGCTTGCAGGCTCGCTCGACGGCGATGCGCACGGCGCCGCCCGCAAGCGCATCTCGCGCGAGCAGCAGGACATCGAAAACCGCGTCCTTGAGCGTCTCTCCTCGGGCGAGCCCGTCAAAGTCTCCACGCTGCGCACCGCCACCGCCGCCTCGCTCGCCATCCTCGCCTCCATGCTGCGCAAAAAGTGGATTGCCCGCGAAACCAGCGCCGTGGAGCGCGATGCCCGCCGCACCGAACGCTTTGCCGTTCTGGTGGACGAGACACGCCTGCCGCGTCTCACCGAGACGCAGCAGGCCATCCTGGCGGAGCTGGCCAGTTGCGGCGGCGAACTGCCCCTGGCCGAGCTGCGCAAAAAGCAGTTGCCATCCTCCACGCTGCAAACCCTTGTCCGCCGCGGCCTGGTCCGCATCGACGAGAGGCCCGCCGGTTTCCGCCTCAGCTTTATGGACGCACCCGCGGGCCCCCTGCGCCTGAATGAGCCGCAGATGGAAGCACTGGCGTCCATCACTGCCAGGCTCGGCAGCTTCCACGCATTCCTGCTCCACGGCGTCACCGGCTCGGGCAAAACCGCTGTCTATCTCGCCGCCATGCAGCAGGCGCTCGACCGCGGCTTCGCATCCATCCTGCTCGTCCCCGAAATTGGTCTCACGCCGCAAACCGCCGCGCTGCTCGACGCCGCCTTCGGCGGCAAGGTGGCGCTGCTGCACTCGGCCCTCACTCCGCAAGAGCGCACCGAGCAGTGGCGTCGCATCTACGCCGGTGAAACGCCCATCGTCGTCGGCACGCGCTCGGCAGTCTTCGCGCCCGTGCCCAACCTCGGCCTCATTCTTGTCGATGAAGAGCACGACCAGAGCTACAAGCAGGAGGAGACGCCGCGCTACCACGCGCGCGATGTGGCCGTGATGCGCGCCAAGCTCGCCGGCGCTACAGTCGTTCTTGGCTCCGCCACGCCATCGCTTGAAACCTGGCACAACGCCGCGCAGGGCAAGTACACCCGCATCGCCATGGACAAGCGCGTCGAAAATCGCCCGCTGCCCGAGGTCGAGCTCATCGACATGCGTCAGGAGTTCCAGCAGACCGGCCGCGAAGAAATCTTCTCCCGCGCGCTCATTGAGCAGACGCAGGCCGCGCTCGACCGCAACGAGCAGGTGCTCATTCTGCTCAACCGCCGCGGCTACTCCTTCGTCGTCATGTGCCGCGCCTGCGGAGAAAAGCTTGAGTGCCAGAACTGCGCCATCGCCCTCACCCACCACAAGCCCACGCTTGGTGAAGAAGGCCTGGCCCAGGCCGGTCAGCGTCTGGAGTGCCACTACTGTGGCTACAAGCGCACCGTGCCCAAACGCTGCCCCAAGTGCGACAGCGAGCACCTCTACTTCCTCGGCGTCGGCTCGCAGCAGGGTGAGGAGCGTCTGTCTGAAATCTTTCCCACCGCGCGCATCGGCCGCATGGATCGCGACACCATGCGTGGACGTCACGACCTTGAACGCCTGCTCGCGCGTCTCCACTCCGGCGAAATCAATCTCCTCGTCGGCACCCAGATGATTGCCAAGGGCCACGACATTCACGGCGTCACGCTGGTCGGCGTCGTCGGCTGCGACCACGCGCTCTCCATGCCCGACTTCCGCGCCGCCGAGCGCGTCTTCCAACTCATGACTCAGGTCTCCGGCCGCGCTGGCCGCGGCGAGCTGCCGGGCCGCGTCGTCGTCCAGACCTACTACCCCGACCACTACGCCATCCAGGCTGCCTCCACGCACGACTACAAGACCTTCGTCCAACGGGAAGAAAAATATCGCCGCTGGATGCACTACCCGCCCTTCGGCGTGCTCGCCAACGTCCTCATTCAGTCGGAAAAGCTGGAAGAAGCCGCCGCCTGGTCAGCTTCCCTGGGCAAATACCTGGTCCAAAGCCAGAACGGCGGAGCCGTGCGCGTTCTCGGCCCCTGCACCGCACCCATCGCGCGCATCAAGGGCATCTATCGCTTCCATGTCATCCTGAAGGCCGCCTCGCGCAAAGCCATCAACGCCGCGCTGCGCGGCATGCTCGCTTACGCAGACTCCGCCCAAATCCCCCGCCGCAATGTCGTCGTCGATGTCGACGCGCAGCGCCTCATGTAGTCGCGTCACAGCGCCGCGCCCGCCGCACGCGCTAGAATCGCGCCCATTGCGGAGGCGCCATGGAATACACCAACGCATTCATCGGCAAAGCCACTCAGCCCACGGAGACGGAACTGGCGGCCGCGCTCGGCCCCGCCGCCGTGCACTGGCACAGCCTGATTCAATCCATCACCGAGGAAGTCGGCATCACCGGCCAGGAGTGGAAGGGAGTCGTCGTCAAAAAATATGGCTGGAGCCTGCGCCTCAAAATAAAAACGCGCACCATCGTCTATCTCAGCCCGGGCACAGGATGCTTCATGGTCTCGTTTGTGCTATCGGATAAGGCGCTGGCCGCCGCCCGCGCGCTGCGGACACCCAAACTGGTCAAGGACGCGCTTGCAGGGGCGCAGCGCTATCCCGAAGGCAACGGCATACGCATTCTCGTACGCAGTACTGCCTGCCTGGCGGCTCTCCGAAGGATCGCCGCCGTCAAAGCCACAAACTGAACAATCAAAAATGGGTGGGGAAACCCGTCGGAGGAAGCGCCTCAGCTCTCGGTGGTCGGCGCACTGCTCACGTCGCCAATCACGTGCAATTCCTTGCCCGGCTTGAACCGTACCGCCTTGCCCGGCGTGATGCTCACTTCAGTCCCGGTGCGCGGATTCCGCCCGATGCCGGTCTTGCGTGCGCGGACACTGAAGACGCCAAAACCGCGCAGTTCAATGCGGTCACCGGCGGCCAGTGCCTGTTTCAAACCTTCGAAGACCGTATCCACGGCCGCCTCGGCCTTGGTGCGGGGCAGGCCGGTGCGCTCGATCACATGGTGCACAATATCCTGCTTAATCAAAGCGTTCACCTCGCTGGCTGTAACTTTCGTTGATAGTACACGCTACGGTGTTGATAGTACAGCTTCTTTGCGGTTTGTAAAGCACACATTTACGTATATCTCTACACCATCGTTCCCGCGCTTCTAAAGCACTTCGCCGGCCGCCTGGTCCGCCCGTGACTCCCAATTCGGGCCGATCAGGCCCCGAACACGCTCCCGATTGTCACTTACCGCCAACCTCCCGTAAGATGTGCAGAAGAAAAATTGGCTGTGGGAACAGGGAATTCCCGCATTTTCCCCTACCTTCGTCCCCCCAGGAGAGTCATGTCCATCAAGAGCGACCGTTGGATCAGGGAACAGGCCCTCAAAAACAAAATGATCGAGCCCTTCAGCGAGAAGCAAGTCCGCGAAGGCGTCATCTCCTACGGCGTATCTTCCTACGGCTACGACCTCCGGGTTTCCGACGAGTTCAAAATCTTCACCAACGTCAACAGCGCCATCATCGATCCCAAAGCCTTCGATGAGCGCTCGTTTGTCTCCGTCCAGGCGGATTCGGTCATCGTTCCGCCCAATTCTTTCGCCCTTGCGCGATCCATTGAGTACTTTCGTATTCCCAGAGACGTATTGACGATTTGCGTAGGTAAATCAACGTACGCACGCTGCGGCATCATCGTGAATGTGACACCTTTTGAACCAGAATGGGAGGGCTTCGTGACTTTGGAAATCTCGAACACAACTCCACTTCCGGCTAAGGTATACGCTAACGAAGGTCTGTGCCAGATTCTGTTCTTCCAATCCGACGAGACGTGCGAAATCAGCTACGCCGACAAGAACGGAAAGTATCAGAAGCAGCAGGGAATTGTACTTCCCAGGCTTTAGCACCAGGCACAGCCCTCCATGCGCGATTCCGTCCTTCGATTGGCGGAAGGCGCAGCCGCGGATCGGCCAGCAAAGCTGGGCCCATCCGGTAAGGGGAGCGATGACCATTACGCAGGTTTCCACCGTGGTCCAGGTCGGGTTGGTGGCAGAGGAGCCGATCAGGCAGCAAGGCTTGGAGCTGGTCTTCGAGCATTCTCCACGCCCCGGCCGGTCGGTTCTGGTGCCGGTGCGCGGCACGCTCGAGGAGCTTCTGGAGAACCGCGAACTCAACTACCTGGTCCTCGACCTGATCTCGGTCCGCACCAGCCTTGAAATCCTGGAGCGCATTCGCCGCAACCGGCCCTCCCTGCGCCTCATCGTCATTGGCCCTGACAGCAACGACGATCTGGTCATGGATTCCATCATCGCCGGCGCACGCGCCTATCTGGGCTCGTCCTCCGGGCCGGAGGAGGTCCACGACGCCCTCGATGCCGTCATCGATGGCTCCATCTGGGCGCCCCGCCGTATCCTCTCCAAACTCATTGACCGGCTGCTTTCGGTCGCCAATATCGGCCTCTCCATCTCCGCCCCTCACCTCACCGCGCGCGAGTACCAGGTCCTCGAACTTATTTTGCTGGCCCGTTCCAACCGAGAAATCGCCTCCGAACTTGGCATCGAGGAGCGTACCGTCAAGGCCCACGTCGGCCGCCTCATGCGCAAAACCGGCGCCGAGAACCGTATCGAGCTTTCACTGCTGGCCCTCAACGGCTCACTGGGCTACCAAATGGTCAACGGCGCCACGGAGCACGCACAGCTTCCTGTGCAATAGCCCCGATCCAGTAACCAGAATCAAGTTACTAAATGTCCTAGTCCTTCTGTACCCTTGTGTACGGTTGTCTTATATCGGACACTCTGTACAGAAACAACGCAGATCTGGGGAAGGAGTTCCCAGGCTGCATGTAGTACATGTGTCCTGGGAACTCCTCTTTTTTCCGCAATTCCCCTGCTCTTCCCTGAGCGTCCCCAGTCTGCCCGTTTCTTCCGCCCAACCCCGTCCCCATCTCAGGCATCTCACCTTGCAGGCAATTTCGGTCGCTCCGCGGCCAAAATACTGCCGCAATGGGCAGTGCCATTGCCTTCGCATGAACATTTTCTGTTGCCTGTGCGTTTTTCCAATTGCGGTTGCGGTACCCTGTTTTCGATTGCACTCCGGCTCAGCGCCTGCTTCCCCGCAAGGTGACCACGCGACCTGACGGCCGTCTTTTTGAATGAGCTGCACCAACCGCCGCTCCCCAGCGGCATTCAGGAAAGGACACACAATGAAAAAAATCATCGCAGTATTCAGCTTGTGTTTCATGCTCACCGGCTCGGCCTTCGCAGCCTCCTCGCTGCAGGATCTTCAGTCCCGCGTGGAAGCCGCCAAAGTGGTGCTCGACCAGATCATGGCCGCCGATGACGCCACCATTCCCCAGAACATTCTCCAGCAGGCCACCTGCGTCGCCGTTGTGCCCGGCATGTTGAAGGGCGCCTTCGTCTTTGGCGGCCAGTACGGGCAGGGCGTTGTCACCTGCCGTACGGGACATGGCTGGAGCGCCCCGGTTTTCATCCGCCTTGCCGGCGGTTCCTTCGGCTTCCAGATTGGCGGCCAGTCCACTGACCTGATCCTGGTCGCCGTCAATGACCGCGGCATGCAGGATCTGCTCAAGAGCAAATTCAAGATTGGTGCCGACGCCAGCGCCGCCGCCGGCCCCGTGGGCCGCGCCGGCCAGGCCGCCACGGATTGGAAGATGAACGCCGAACTGCTCAGCTACTCGCGCAACAAGGGCCTGTTCGCCGGCATCAGCCTCGATGGCACCAGCGTCACACAGAACACCGAGGACACCACTACTTTCTATGGTGGCCCGCACACCTTTATCTCCATCCTCAAGGGCGAAATGGCTGTGCCCCAATCTGCCGTTCCCTTTGTGCAGTCGGTCGCGCACTATTTCGTCGAAGCCAAAAAGAAGTAAGCCTGCCTTCTCCCTGGCAGTGCAAGGGCGGTCCCCCGCGTGGGGTGACCGCCCTTGTTACTTTACGTGACAATCGGTTCGTTTCCCCCTCTCTCAAGCTGCATCCTGCCGCGCCAATGGCCTACACTTGACCTTTGTCTTCATCAATGCAGGAATGGATTGAATTTTGTCTCGTGGTGGGGGTCGCACGCCTTCTCGGCATGCTTCCGAGGCCCCTTGCCCGCTTTCTGGCCGGCTGCCTGGTCTGCCTGGTCTACCTCGTCTTTGGCCGCCTGCGCCGCGTCGGTCAAGTCAACCTGGCCATGGCCCTCCCGGACCTCCCGCTCGCCGAACGCGACCGCATCCTCAAGGGCGTCTACCGGCATCTTGGCTGGCAGTTGGTGGAGTTCTGCCGCATGGCCCGCTACACCCCCGCCAACACCCAAAACTGGATTCGTACCGAGGGCCTCGACCACTACAAGCAGGCACTGGCTCGCGGCACGGGCGTCCTCATCCTCACCGGCCACCTCGGCGCATGGGAGCTCTCCAGCTTCTACCACTCGCTGATGGGCCACCCCATGAGCATGGTCATCCGCCGCCTCGACAACCGTCGCCTCGACGCCTACGTCAACAGCATTCGCTGCATGCACGGCAATCGCATTCTCCCCAAAGACGACTTCGCCCGCGGCCTGCTTACCTCGATGCACCTGGGCCACGCTGTCGGCATTCTGATGGACACCAACATGACCCCGCCGCAGGGCGTCTTCGCCTCCTTCTTTGGCAAGGAAGCCTGCACCGGCTCGGGGCTGGCGCGTATTGCCCTCAAAACCGGCGCTGCCGTGCTGCCCGGTTTCATGCTCTGGGAGCCGGCCGAGCGCAAGTACGTTCTCCACTTTGGCCCGCCGCTTGAGTTTGCCCGAACTGGGAACAACAACGCCGATGTGTTGTCCGCCACACAGCAATGCAACCATGTTCTGGAACAATGGATTCGCCGGTATCCGGACCAGTGGCTCTGGATTCATCGCCGCTGGAAGACACGGCCTGCTGGCGAAGCCCCGCTGTACACGGGCCCGCACGGCGCCTTGTCGGGCGCGCAAACGCATCGGCCCTCCACCAGCGATACTGCAGGAGGCGGCTCATGACCGTCGCGGATCTAATCAACGAACTCGGTGGCACATTGACCCATGGGGACGGCGCATGGGCGGTCTACGGCGTCAGCTCCGCGGAGCGTGCCGGCCTCTTCGACCTCATCTTTACCGACTCGCTCGCGGCCGTTGAACCCGCCCTCAAGAGTGCCGCCGGTTCCATCGTCGTCAAGCCCGGCTGGGTAGCCGAAGCGCCTGCCGCCAAGCAGATTATCGAGACCGATCAGCCCCGCTTGTGGTTTGCCCGCGCCGCCAGGATGCTGGCCCGGCCGCACCACACCCCCGGAGTCCATCCCACGGCTTCCGTCTCCAACAAGTCTGTTCTCGGCCCCTTCGTGCAGATTGGCCCCCACGCCGTCGTCGCTACCGGCGCGTACATCGGCGAGGAATCCAAAATCGACGCCGGCGCGGTCATCGGCGAAGACGTGCATATCGGCTCCGGATGCCACATCTATCCCCGCGTCGTGATCTACCCCGGCGTGCGGCTCGGCAATCGCGTCATCGTCCACGCCGGCGCGGTGCTCGGCGCAGACGGCTTCGGCTACGTTCGCGACAACGCGACCGGCGCCTACACGCAATTTCCGCAGCAGGGAAGCCTGGTCATCGACGACGATGTCGAAATTGGCGCCAACACCACCATCGATCGCGGCGCGCTCCAGGACACGCACATCCGCCGCGGCGTAAAAATCGACAACCTGGTCCACATTGGCCACAACTGCGACATCGGCGAGGACGTGATTCTGGTCGCGCTCACCGGCCTCTCCGGTTCGGGCAAGGTGGGTAAGGGTGCGGTCATCGCCGGCCAGGTCGGCATCGGTGACCACGTCACCATTGGTCCCGGCGTCATCCTCGGCGGCCAGTCCGGCGTCTTCAACGGCAAAACCCTCACTGCCGACGGCCACAAACCCGGCACGGTCTTCTTCGGAACCCCTGCCCGGCCGCTGCAGCAGGTGCTGCGCGAGCAGGCTACCCTGGCTCGTCTCGCCAAAAAACGGGGCAGGACCACAGAAACTTCCGAATAGTCCACTGCCAATCCGGTACCGGAGTCATGTTTCTCAACCCCGGTGCCGATCCGTAAAATCGACGGGTTGGCTGGAGCTCCCCCATGATTCAGGGCGTTATTCCCTTGCTTCGCGTTTCAAATGCCGCTGTCGCGCAGGCGTTCTATTGCCACGGCCTTGGTTTCCAACTCGAGTTTGTTCAGCGCGCCGACATCAACAACGAAGACCCCTGCTACATGGGCGTCTCCCGCAACGGCGTCTGGGTTCACCTCTCGTCCTATCCAAGTGATGGCACGCGAGGCTCCGTCGTCAACGTCATCGTCGACAACGTCGACGAGCTGCACGCTGAATTCGCCAAGCGCAAAGTGCCCATCGACACGCCGCCCGTCGATCAGAACTGGGGCAGCCGCGAAATGTATGTGAAAGACACAGACAAGAACTGCCTGCGTTTTATTCAGCCCGCCGTTAAAGAGGAAGAGTAGACACTACTCTGCTGCCTTGTCGCCGAACGGCGCGGTCTTCAGCGCGCCGTCGCGCTGCTTGATCAGCATCTCCACCTTGCCTTCGGCTGCCTCCAGCTCCTTCTTGCACACCGCCGACAGCTCCACGCCCTCTTCGAAGAGCTTGAGCGACTCTTCGAGGGGCAGGTCGCCCTTCTCCAGCTTCTCCACAATCACTTCAAGCTTCTTCAGAGAATCTTCAAACGTCGCCATACGTCCGTCACTTTCACCTTGCCGGAAGAATATCGCAGCGCATGGCGTTCCGGCCGCCCTGTGCGCGCATGGTTCACATCTTGAATGTAGAGGCTGTTCGATATACCTGCAGCACAAACAGAACCAGAGTCAGAGAAGCGGTCAGAACTCCGATAAGCAACACGGTCTTCTTGGCCTTCGCATACTCCGCGCTCGTCGACTCGATCTTGCCGAACCTGTCCCACCACCGGATGGCCCACGTCGGTACGGACACCAGTACCAGCAAAAAGCCAACCGCGCCGGCTATGGCAACAAAGGGCAGGTAGCGCATCAGGAAGAAGGGAACCAGGCAAAAAGAAAGCAACATCATTGCATACGCCTGGTCGCCGGCCTTCTTCACCCGCTTTTTTTCCTCTTCGCTCTCCTGCTTTCGTTTCCAGTCGGTCGGCAGCCCGCAGGCGCGGCACACTTTCGCTTCGCCTTCCATCAGAGCTTTGCAATTCGGACAAAGCGAAAGCGTCGGCTCGGCTCCAGTCGCCGCAATCGGTACTTCATCGGGCATACGACACCACTTTCCGCCAATATCCCGGCAATCAAATGGACGGCTTTCCGTGCATTCCGGCCAAAGGCTAGTCGCCTTTCTCCGGTGGAAGCGTGGCCAGCGGCAGTACGCTGTGAATCACCTCGGCCGCCACTTCAAATCGCCCAAACGGCGCTGCCACCTGCACACCCTGCACATACGGCCGCACCTGCTCCAGCATCTCCTGCGCAATGTGGATGCCTTCCTCGCGCGCCGCCTCCGGCGTGGAGGCCTGCGCCATGCGCAGCATCATCTCCTCCGGCATGGCCACGCGCAAGTCATTCTTCATGTACTCGGCATTGCGCAGCCCGGTCAGCGGCCATATGCCCGCTATCACCGGAATCCTGAACTGCTCAATCCGCTTCAAAAAACTCTCCAGCAGCCGCAGATCGAAGACCGGCTGCGTAATCGCGTATTCGGCGCCTGCCTCTACCTTGTAGGCAAACCGCTTCAGCTCGTGCTCCATGTCCGGCGCGCCCGGATTGGCGGAAACTCCGATGGTGAAGTTGGTCGAGGCCCCAATCGGGTTCGCCCCCACGTCCTGCCCGTGATTCAGCCGCCGCGCCAGGTTGACGAGTCCGATGGAGTCCACGTCAAACACTGCAGTCGCATCTGGATAATTTCCCAACTTCGGCGGATCGCCCGTCAGGCAAAGAATGTTGCGCAGCCCGATGGACGAAGCGCCAAGCAGGTCCGATTGAATGCTCAGAACGTTGCGGTCCCGGCAGGTATAGTGCAGAACTGTCTCAATTCCGGTGTGCTGCTGAATCTGAATGCACAGGCTCTGTGCGCTCATCCGCGCGGCCGCGTGCGGCGAGTCCGGCACGTTGATGGCGTGCACGCCCAGTTGCGCCAGCACCTGCGCGCCCTCAATCTCGCGCGAGCAGTCGATGCCCCGCGGCGGCACAATCTCCACCAGTGTGACGAACTTGCCCTGCTCAATCAGCGAGCCCAGCCGCGAGCGCTGTCCCAGCGGCGCGGGCGGAGTCTCCAGAGCCTGCGGTGTCTCCGCCGTGCCTTCTACAATGTGAGCCTGCGCGTCGATGGCCCGCATCGCCACGCGCATCGCGCGAATGTGATTAGGCGTCGTTCCGCAGCAGCCGCCTACCAGCTGCGCACCGGCAGCCACCGCCTTGCGCGCAAAGTTTGCCATGTACTCGGGCGAGCACAAATATACGTTCCGCCCTTCCACGGCACGCGGAATGCCCGCATTGGGCATTGCCGCCAGTGGCAGCGTGGTCGCCTTCCGCATGGCCTCAATGGCCGTCAGAACGCTGCTCGGCCCGGTCGAGCAGTTCACCCCAATCGCATCGGCGCCCCACTCGGTCAGCAGCGCGGCGGCCTGTTCCGGGCTCGACCCGTCCAGGCAATAGCTCTCGTCGTCCACCGTTACCATCACCACCACGGGCACGCCCGGCGCGGTTTCCCCGGTCGCCAGCAGTGCCTCGCGCGCCTCGTTCAGCGCGGGCATGGTTTCCACAATCAACAAATCCACACCTTCGCCGGTCAGCGCGCGAATCTGCTCGGCAAAGGCCGCCCGTGCCTCATCCAGCCCGGTCTTGCCCAGCGGTTCCAGCCGTACCCCCAGCGGGCCCAACGAGCCGGCAACCCACGCCTCGCCGCCGCGTTCGGCCTTCAGCCGATTGGCTGCCTCCCGCGCAATGCGCACACCCGCAGCATTAATCTCAGCCACTTTGCTGGCCAACCCGTGCCGGCCCAGCCGGAAGCGATTGGCCCCAAAGGTGTTGGTCTCCAGAATGTCGGCGCCGGAGTGCAGATACTCCTCGTGCACCGACAAAATCAGTCCTGGATCGGAGAGGTTCAACTCGTCGTAGCAGCGGTTGATGAACACGCCGCGCGCATACAGCACCGTTCCCATGGCGCCGTCGGCCAGCACTGGCCGATCCGCAAAAAGCTGGGCGAACTTGCTCATTCTGAAGCCATGCTAACGCATTGCCGGCGGGGGCGCTGTTTTCCTCACCCTCATCCGGTTCACTTTGCCGTGCAGGAGGCTCCGGCCACACCCGGAAACGGCCGCCTGCTTTGTTATACTTCGGGTGTTATTGGCGTGTTTCCAACTGGTTCAGGGCAGGCGGTCTTTCGCCGCACTCGCCGGGTGGATCCGCCTTTTGCTCCGTCACGCTGCGGCAGCCTCGCGCGCCGTCTTTTCCATTAAGGTAGGGCATTTTGAAGAAGAGAAGTCTTTGGTTGAGCGTTGCCGCTGCACTGGTGGCTGCGATTTCACTTGCGGGTTGCGGCAGTACCACCTACTTTGCCGGCCGTACGCTGCCGCCTTCCGGCTTGCAGTATCGCGTCCTCATCGCCGTCCAGAACCCCACGGCTCTGGTCAAGGGCGCTCTGGTTTTCGTAGACGCCTTTTACGACGTTCGCTTTGCCTACAACGGCACAAAAACCGGTTACTCCATCTCCGGCTTCTCCGGCCAGTTGCCGGTCACCATCCAGAACATGCCGGAAGAAGAGTCTGGCTTCGTCTACGGCTCCGGCGACGGTTCCTTCACGCCCATCAACTACGCCAAAGAGTCGGCCGGCACCGCGGTCTCCGGCTTGAACGGCACCGCAAGCAGCATCTTCATTTCGCGCGCCCAGAACTACATCATCGCCGCCAACGAGTCCGCGCACGTGCTCACTGTCGTTGACCGCAATAGCAACGGCGGCAGCTTTCCGCTCAATCTGCCCGGTGTCTACAAGGTCAGCATGAATGCCGGCGGCTCGGCTGCCCTGGCGTTCGTCCGCAACTCCAACTACGCCTATTACCCGCGCAAGCTTACCGACGCGCAATCCATCGCCTACTCGGGCGGCACCAGCACCTGGCCCAAGGCCGCGGTCGACTGCGAACCGCAGAACATTCCCAAATGGTGCCTCTTTCAGGCCCAGAGCCCCGACGCTGTCGATGGCACTGGCACTCCCTACGGCAACCCGCTCACCTTTGACCGTCCAGTGAAGGCCGTCTTCACGGCCGACGGCAGCACCGCCTATGTCCTCAGCTGCGGACCCGAGTGCGGCGGCGTCACCTCCAAGGTCACTCCGCTTCCGGTAGCGCCCATCATCTACCTCACCGGCCAGGCCTCCGGCACGTTGCCCACAACCGCCAACCTCGCGTCCATTCCGATTCCCGGTGGCGCATCCAACGCGCTCCTCTCGCAATCCACCATGTACGTGGTGGGCCAGCAATTGCAGACCGACAACCTCTTCACTGGCAACCTCACCGTCGTCAATCTCAACAGCAACACCGCCAGCAGCCCCATCTCCATCAGCGATGGCACGCCGGGCGGCCCCAGCCGCCTGATTCTCGGCGACGACAACACCCTCTGGATCGGCATGACCAAATGCAACAATGGTGAGCGCTACGCCAAGGGCTTCGACTACGGCTGCCTGACCATGTTCAACACCTCCACCAACTCCGTCACCATGCTGGAGCCGTACCTCGGCGACCTCACCGGTATCGCCGCCGTCACTGGCCTGCACAAGGTCTACGTGGCTCAGGGCGGACAGATTTACATCTACTCCACCGTCGACGGCACGGCCTACAACAACCAGTACGTCACCGTCGCGGCAACCGCTTCCGACGTGGCCTACATGGATGCCAAGTCCGACGGCAACAACACCGTGTACTAGTCAGGCGGCCGGCATGTCCTCGCAGCAGCAATTCGCCGCAGACGTGCTGGCCATCGCCGCCCATCGCGACGATGTGGAGCAGACCTGCGGCGGATCCCTCCTTCGCATGGCCGCACGTGGCCTCCGCACAGCCATCCTCGATCTGACTCAGGGCGAAGCCGGAACCCGCGGCACCGCCGAAGACCGGGCAAGGGAAGCGGCGGAAGCCGCAAGCCTGCTCGGCGTTGGCTGGCGTCAGGCACTCGACCTGCCCGATGGCGCCGTCGAAAACACCCTCGAAAATCGCATCAAAATCGCCCGCGTCATTCGCCAGTTGCGCCCGCGCGTCGTCATTCTGCCCTACTGGCAGGCGCGCCACCCGGACCACGCCACTGCCGGCCTGCTCGGCTACGACGCCTGCTTTGTCGCCGGCCTCGCCAAAATTGAGACCGCCAGCCCCGCCTATCGCCCCTTCAAAATCGTCTACGCCAGCCTCTACGCCGACGTCCGCCCCAGCTTCGTCGTCGACATCACACCTTTCATCGAGCAGCGCCACGCCGCGCTCATGGCCTACAAATCGCAGTACGCCAATCAACAGGCCGGCGGCGCGCTCTTCGTCCCCGAAGAAGAAATCCGCGAGCGCACCTTTGCCGAAGCTCGCCACTACGGCCTTCTCGCCGGCGTCAAATACGGCGAGCCCTTCGTGCAAAAAGAAGTCGGCCTCGTCGACGACCTCACCCTCATCCCCGTCCAGTCCATCTAGCGCGCGATTTTTCTCTTACAGAAGCGTATAAGCCATCCTTATCAATTTAAGAAAAAGAATAACTTTGCGTTATATGCCTCCCGCCGCCGACACTTGAGTCAGGAGGCAACAAGTGGCCCAAATCTGGAATGCCGAAGCCTACGCGCAGAACGGTGCATTTGTCCCCGGCCTTGCCGGCGGAGTGGTCGAGTGGCTCAATCCCCAGCCCGGCGAACGCATCCTCGACCTTGGTTGCGGCAATGGGCAGCTCACCGAGCAACTAGCCTCCACCGGCGCGCTCGTCCAGGGCGTAGACGCCTCTGAATCGATGGCTGCCGCCGCACGCGCCCGCGGACTCGCAGTGGACGTGGCCTCCGCCGAAGCTCTGCCCTATGCGGACGCATCCTTCGACGCCGTCTTCTCCAACGCCGCGCTCCACTGGGTTCACGGCCAGGACGAAATGGTGGCCCAGGTGCGCCGCGTGCTGCGGCCCGGCGGTCGCTTCGTCGCGGAGATGGGCGGCCACGGCAACATCGCAGCCATTCGCGTCGCGCTCATCGCCGTGCTCCAGCGCCACGGCTTCGCCGGCCGCGAGGACGGCGTCAACTACTACCCCACGCCCGCCGTCTACAGGCGCCGCCTCCAGCAGCACGCCTTCCGCGTCGAGCGCATCGAGCTCATCCCGCGCCCCACGCCGCTGCCCGTCACCGGCATGGCTGCATGGCTGCGCACCTTCCGCAGCGGAGTGCTCGAAACTCTTCCTGAAAATGTGCGTGATCGTGTGGTCGATGACACCGTCGCGCTGCTGGCCGAAGCTTTGCGCGACGTGGAAGGGAACTGGGTTGCCGACTACGTGCGCCTGCGCTTTATTGCGCGCGCAGAGTAGCTACGTCTACTTGCCGAACCACATGTGCGTGCCCACCGCCACCAGCGTTACCGCGAAAATGCGCCGCAGCCACAGGTCGGGAATGTGTTGCGCGCCCATCGCGCCAAAGTAGCCGCCCACAAAGAAGCCAGCTGCCAGCAGCAGGGCCACGCGCAGGTCGGCGTTGCCCTTGCGGTAGTACTCCATAAACGCAAGCAGGCCCACCGGCGCCAGCAGCGCGCCCAGCGACGTGCCCTGCGCCTTGTGCTGGTCCATGCCCAAAAACCAGATCAGCGCTGGAATGATCAGGATGCCTCCGCCGATGCCGACAACGCCGGAAAACGCTCCGACCACCAATCCAATCAGCAGAACAAGCCAGGTCATTCTTCCTCCATGCGGGCCACTTGCCCCTCTTCAGCCTACAATACGCGCGCGCCAGTTTAGTGCGGCGCCGGAGCAGTGTCCGGTGATGCATAACTCAGTTAGTCCCTGCGTAAGTAAAAATAGTCGAGAGCAGCACTTGCATTTATCCATAACCTATGGCAAAGTAGGTCCTGCGTAGGAGAAATGCCCGATGAACATCAAAACACACAACACGGTGTGCAGGCTGGAGCGGCTCGACAAGAGCCTTCCCGGTCGCCGGGCGTCGTTTTATCCCAATCGATAACGCCTTTGGCGTCCTCATCCTGCGCACAGCTTAATCACAATTCCGTTTGATCCCGGGTGGCGAAGAGTCCAGGTCCTTCGACTGTTAATTGATCGCCCAATTGGGCCCTGTCCTCGTTGGTTCCCCTGGGATAACTTCGCCTGCATGGCACTGCTTTGTCCGCGTCAGTCACTTAGTCGCGGGCACGGGAAAGCTGCGCTTTGCCGGTTGACTTACTAACTTACCGCCGGTGGTGAAAGAAGAGAGTTACTTACTCCACCCATACAGGACGCGCAGGAATCGGGAGATCCTGCCGGTCGATGCTCACTCCGCGGAGCGGGGCGTAGCCCCGAACCAAACGGCGCCACGGAGCAGAGGCCCGAGTCCTCTCTCTTCGTTGGTTCCCCGGCGCAGCTTTTCTGCGGAGCAGTTGCTCCGCGCATCATCAACTCTTTTTGACCGGTGGCGTAGGTTACGGATACTTCAGGAGCGGATTATGCGGGTTCGATTCCCGCCGCGTATCACGCGATGTGTGTCGTCTAGTGGCAAGACATTCGCCTTTCATCCGCAGCCGCTTGTTCCCCGGTCATCCAACTCCGGCCCCGCCGGTTAGAAAGGCAACGCCATGAACATCGTGTCCATCAAGAACGGCACGCCGGTCGGCAACAGGCATCTGTGTCAGCGCTGCACCTGGGGCCACTGCATTACCGGCTACCGTGAGTCCGACCAGCTCGTCATCTGCATGCGCAACGATCCCAGCTTCACCATTCCGTTCGTCGTGTATGAGTGCACCGAGTTCAACGACAAGCAGAAGCCGACATGGGAGCAGATGACCAAGCTCGCCATTCACGTCGCGCCGCGCATGTCGAAAAAGACCCGCGGCTTCCAGGCGACCGCCGTCGGCGAATCCGATGGCGAGAGCGAAGACGAAGGCTTCGAGTTCGACTGAGGCCATGCACAACCAACAAACTCTGCCGGTGGCGCAGGGAGCGGATACTTCAGTGGTAGAGCGCCGCCTGAACAGCGGAGTCGCGGGTTCGAATCCCGCCGTCGAGCGTGAGCTCGACGTAGCATGCCGCACCCGACTTTTCCCCGGCAGAACTTTTTCTGAACCATTGCATTTTTTGAAAGGAGGCGCTCCATGATGCGCCTGAACATTTTGAAGCTCAACGAATTCACTCGCCCGCGCACTCACGAGGGTGCCCCGGCCGCACGCCTTGCGCCGGAAGCCGCGCTGCGCCGCACCGTTCTCTCCTGCATGCTGTGGGAGGACGAGTTCTACGAGGACGGTGTGCAGATTGCCGGCCGCATCCGCGAACTGGTTCCCCGAGTCGCAGCGGAATGCGTTGCCGCGCTTGCCGTCGAGGCCCGCGAGCGCATGAAGCTGCGCCACGTTCCGCTTCTGCTGGTGCGCGAGATGGCGCGTCACGCCACGCATCGCGGCCTTGTTGCCGAGACGCTGACCCGCGTCATCCAGCGCGCCGATGAACTCGCCGAGTTCGTCGCCATCTACTGGGCCGGCGGGCGTCAGCCGCTCTCGGCGCAGGTCAAAAAGGGACTGGCCTTGGCGTTCTGCAAGTTCGACGAGTACGCGCTGGCCAAGTATGACCGTGCCGGCGCCGTGCGTCTGCGCGACGTGCTCTTCCTCTCGCACGCCCGCCCGGTGGATGCCGCGCAGGCCGCGCTCTGGAAGCGTCTTGCGGAGAACGAGCTTGCCGTGCCCGATACGTGGGAGGTTGCGCTGTCTGCAACTGGCCGCGAAGAGGGCGCGAACAAGCGCGAAGTGTGGGAGCGTCTGCTCAGCGAGCGCAAGCTCGGTGCACTGGCGTTGCTGCGCAACCTTCGCAACCTGCGAGAGGCAGCGGTCGATGAGCGGCTGGTCTTTTCTGCGCTTGCCGCCGTCAAGACTGAGCGTGTGCTGCCGTTCCGCTTTCTCGCCGCTGCGCGTCACGCGCCGCAGTGGGAAGAGGCGCTGGAGCAGGCGATGTTCCGCTCCATCGAGGGTCGCGCGTCGCGCCTGGCAGGCCACACCGTACTGCTGGTCGACGTGTCCGGTTCGATGGATGCGCCCATCTCGCACCGCTCGGAGATGCGCCGCACCGACGCGGCGTATGGCCTGGCAATTCTGCTGCGTGAGATCGCCGAGAAGGTGACCATCTTCACCTTCTCGAACGAGACGCGCCTTGTCCCGGCACGCCGCGGCATGGCGCTGCGCGATGCGCTGGACCAGAGCCAGCCGCACCAGGGAACTTACCTCGGTGCTGCTCTCACCAGGGTGGAGTCGCACTGCAGCGACGGCTACGATCGCATGGTGGTCATCACTGACGAGCAGTCGCACGACCGTGTCGGCGCGCCGCGCGGCCAGGGCTACATCATCAACGTGGCCTCAAACCGTAACGGTGTCGGCTACGGCGAGTGGACCCACATCGATGGCTGGAGCGAGGCTGTGGTGGAGTACATCGCCGAGCTCGAGGCATCACTGCCGAACTCGGACAACTGAAACCTTCGCGGAGCGTTCTTCAACGAGCGCTCCGCGAAGCCAACTTCAAATGCTGACTACGCTTCCAGCGCCTTGAAGCGATACAGCAATCCCGCAACCAGCCCGCCGATGCTGGGCATCAGCAGAAACAACCACACTTGCGACATCGCCTGTCCGCCCACAAACACCGCCGGCCCAAAGCTGCGCGCCGGGTTCACGCTCACGCCTGTAATATGAATGCCGAAGATGTGAATCACCACCAGCGTAATGCCGATGGCCAGCCCGGCAAAGCCTGCCGGTGCGGCCTTCTGCGTGGAGCCAAGAATCACCGTCACAAAAATCAGCGTGGCAAAAAACTCAAACAGCATTGCCGAGTGCATATCGTAGCCGCCCTGGTAGCCCATGCCCCAGCCATTCTGTCCCAGGCCGCTGGCATGGATGTCGTATCCGCCGCCCACTCCACCAACAATGGCCGACAGCACAAAGGCCGCAAGCAGCCCGCCGGCAAACTGGCCCACCCAGTAGCCGATCAAATCCTTCAGCGGCATGCGCCCGGCGGTAAACACGCCCAGGCTCACCGCTGGATTGATGTGGCAGCCGGAAATCGGTCCAATGCCGTATGCAGCTCCAATCAACGCAAATCCAAAAGCAAAGGCGATGCCCACAATCCCAACCTTGTCGCCTGCCACCACGGCAGTGCCGCAGCCAAACAACACCAGGATGAAGGTGCCCACAAGTTCCGCGAAGTATTTCTTCATTTTTCCTCCCATGCACTGTGCGGCAGCCTTCTTCATCGGGAATCGGGGAACTCTGCCTGTCAGCGCGCCAGGAGAATCGCAGACAATACCTTGCAAAGTCAAGAAACTTAATCAGTTCACTGTCGACAAGCCTCTCCTCGCACTGCTACCCCGCACCCGGCCAAATTCACACAACGTTTGCATTCCCTTTGCCTCCGTGCATTACTCTGTTCATAGTTCCGTGCGGCCGCGCATGGGTGCCAAATAGGCCGCCGGCAAAAGGACAGTCGGTTGAGCCAGACCGTTTTTGTACTGGAAGACGACACGGATATTGCACGCTTGGTGCAACACCATCTTGAGGCCGCCGGATTTTCCGCCCGCCTTTATCACACGCCCACCAATCTCATCCCCGATGCGGAGCGTCAGCCGCCCGCGCTTTTCCTGCTCGACATCATGGTGCCAGGTGGCGACGGCCTCGATGTGTGCCGCCGCTTGCGTTCGCATGCCGGCCTGGCCACCGTGCCCATCATCTTCCTCACCGCGCGCGCCGGAGAAAATGATCGCGTCCTCGGCCTCGAACTCGGTGCTGACGACTACATCACCAAGCCCTTCGCCACGCGCGAACTGGTCGCCCGCGTCAAAGCCGTGCTGCGCCGTTTTGAGCGGCCCACCACTCCGGCCGTCATCACTTTTGAAGAAATCATCATCGACGCCAACGCCATGCAGTTAAAGGTGCGCGGCGAGCTCACCACCACCACGGCCACCGAGTTCCGCTTGCTCGACTACCTCGCGCGCCATCCAGGCCGCGTCTTCAGCCGCGACCACCTGCTCGATGCCGTCTGGGGCGATGCGCGCTTCGTCACGCCCCGCTCGGTCGATGTGTACGTGCGTCGCATCCGTGAGAAGATTGAGGTTGACCCGGAAAATCCGCGCTATCTCAAAACCGTGCGCGGCGCCGGTTATCGATTCGAGATTCCCAAAGGCGAGTAAGCCTTTCTGAACCACGCGGCGGCTTTCCTGCCGCCGCATCCTTGCGGAGCCCATCCCGGTGAAGCCAAGACTTTTTGCCAAGCTGCTGGGACTTGTCGTCTTCCTGCTGCTCGTTCATGCGGCGGTGACGGTGCTGGTTCTGCGCGGCGGCATTCTCGCTTCCACCGCGCCGCAGCTGGCGCCCATTCTCCGCGCGGTCCTGCTTTCCACGCTCATCACCGTCGCCGTCGCGCTGCCTGTTGTCGCCTTCGCTGCGCGCCGTCTCGATGCACGCTTCCACGGCATGACCGGCTTCGCGCGCCGCCTCGCTCAGGGCGATCTTGCCGTGCGCATTGGCGACAGCGCCTACGACGAGCTCAGCAGCGTGGAGACCGCGCTGAACCACGCCGCCAAAAATCTTGAAGAGAGCTTCGCCGACATCGAGGCGCGCCGCAACGAACTGGCCGCCATGCTTGATGCCATGCAGGAAGCTGTCGTCGCCGTCACCGCCGAGGGCCAGGTGCGCTGGTCAAACGCCACCATGCGCTCCATCGCCGGTACGCAAATTCGCGTCGGCCGTCCGCTGGTTCTCTCCGTGCGCGATCCCGAACTGCTCACCGCGGTCAACATCGCGCTCAAGGAAGGCAAGCTCTGCTCCGGCCGCTCCACTTCGCTTGTCCCCGGCCGCATCTTCGAAATCAATGCCGCGCCTCTGCCCTCTGGCGGCGCGCTCGCCGTGCTGCACGATCTCACGTTGCTGGAACGGGCGGAAAGCTCGCGCCGCGACTTCATCGCCAACGTTAGCCACGAGCTGCGCACCCCGCTCACATCTATCCAGGGCTATGTGGAGACGCTGGCCGAAGATCCCGATCCCAATCCGGAGACAACGCGTGAATTCCTCGGCATCATTCAGAAGAACGCCACGCGCATGAGCCGTCTAACCGAGGATCTGCTCGCGCTGGCCAGCGTGGAGAGCCCCGACTACAAGCTCGCGCTGCAACCGGCCAAAGCTTCCGCACTTGTCGAAGATGCAATCGATTCGCTGGGCGGCTTGGTCGTCGACTCCGGCATCGAGCTGCGCTCCAACGGCGCGCCCGACGTGCAGGTGCTCGCCGATCCCGATGCCATGAATCAGGTCTTCGGCAACTTGATTGAGAACGCGCTCAAGTACGCAAAATCAGGTAAGCAGGTTCTTGTCGGCGCCCAGCTCAAGGAAAAGGAAGTCGAGTTTCTGGTGCGCGACTTTGGCCCCGGAATTTCCTCCGAACATCTCGACCGCATCTTCGAGCGCTTCTATCGCGTCGACAAGGCCCGCTCGCGCGAGGCAGGCGGAACCGGCTTGGGTCTTGCCATCGTGAAACACCTCGTGCATGCGCATGGCGGACGCATCTGGGCGCAAAGCGAGCTGGGACATGGAACCGCCTTCCACTTTACTTTGCCGCTGGCGCCAGCCAGCAAAGCTGTTGAAGACACAGCTCTTCCCGCCGAACCTGCTCCAGGCCGCGCATAAGAAACTCGAATTATCGGCGCAGATTCAAACGTCCGTAACATTCACGGCAGACAATTCGTCTTGCAGCAGCATTTTCCGTCAGGGAGATATCCGTGAAAAAGATCGTTATTGCAGCGGGATTGTTAATGTTCGCACTAGCTCCGGCGCAGGGTCAGAAGCTGACCGGCGCGGGCGCAACCTTCCCGTACCCGATTTACTCCAAGTGGTTCAGCGAGTACTCCACTGCGCATCCTGGAGTTGAAATCAACTATCAGTCCATCGGTTCCGGCGGCGGCATCCGCCAGGTGACCGGCGGTCTTGTCGACTTCGGAGCCTCCGATGGTCCCATGACCGACGAGCAGATGGCCTCTTCCAAGGTCAAGCTGATTCACCTGCCCACGGTTCTCGGTGCGGTTGTGCCTGTCTTCAACGTCCCCGGCGTAAACGACCTGCGCTTCAGCGGCGATGTTCTCGCCGACATCTATCTCGGCAAGATTCAGAGCTGGGACGACGCGCGCATCGCCAAGGACAACCCGGGCGTCAAGCTCCCCGGCCAGAAGATCATCGTCGTTCACCGTTCCGACGGCTCCGGCACCAGCTACATCTTCACCGACTATCTGTCGAAGGTGAGCAAGGACTGGGCTGGCGGCCCCGGCAAGGGCACTTCGCCCAGCTGGCCCGCGGGTGTGGGCGGCAAGGGCAACGAGGGCGTTGCCGGCCTCGTTCGTCAGCTTCCCGGCGCCATCGGCTACGTGGAACTGATCTACGCTCTGCAGAACAAGATTTCCTACGGCACCATGAAGAACGCGGCCGGTAACTGGACCAAGGCCACCATCGAAGGCGTCACCGAAGCCGCGGCCAGCGTCAAGACGATGCCCGCCGACTTCCGCGTCTCCATCACCAACGCTCCGGGCGCCAATGCCTATCCCATCTCGTCCTTCACCTGGATGCTGGTTCCGCTCAAGTCCGCTGACCCGGCCAAGGGCAAGGTGCTGAAGGATCTGCTCAGCTGGATCGTGAAGGCCGGCGAGACCGAAGCCACCGCGCTCTCCTACGCTCCGCTGCCGGCCAGTGTGGTTGAAAAGGAACTCAAGGCCATCTACGCCCTGCAGTAAAAACCGAAACCTCTCCAAACGCGCTGAAGCGGTCCACCCTCCCACAAGGAGTGGACCGCTTCTTTGCATTCCGGGCCTGGTTCGGGTACCGGAAACTCGTCGCTCTGTCTGCGTCTACAGCGTGCGCTTGAACAGTGGCGTGGCCAGCAGCAGCGTGCCGATGCCGAACACAAACAGGAAGATCAGGTCGTTCTGGATGGCCGCGAATCCGCCATCCTTCAGCAGTACAGCCTTGAAGCCGTGAATCGCATATGTAAACGGATCCACAATCGCGATGGCTCGCAGCCACGCGGGGAATGCGGCAATCGGATAGATGGCGCCTGAGGGGAAGAACAGCAGTGTGTTCAGCACGCCGAACATCGCGCGCGGCACCAGCGGATCGTCCACCCGCACCATCATCAAAAACATCATGCCGTTGAACGCGATAGACGTCCCCAGAATCAGCATGAACAGTTGCAGCAGGGCCATGGGATGAAAAATCGTTCCCAGTCCAGCCATCAGCGAACCAATCACGGTGAGAGAAATTCCGGCCAGCACCGCCTTGATGGCGCCGGCGAGGTTCAGCCCCATCACCAGCTCAAGCCCCGTAATGGGCGTCACCAGGTAGCCCTCGTGCACACCGCGCGCCTTGTCGTCGATGTACAGCATGCCGCCGCCAATCATCACTGAGATGTACATCGCCAGCGTGATCGAGCCAGCCAGCAGGAACTTCATGTACTCCACGAATGGATACAGCTCCACGATCTTCAGCGCGATGTCGCTCACCACGCGCTTGTCAATAACCGGTTGATTCAGCGCCTGCACCAGCGACTGTATCTCTCCCGTGATTGCCGAGCTCATAAACTGGTCGGAGTTGTCGATTACCAGCCCCAGCGCCGGCGCATCCTTGGCGTACACACGCCGCGAGAACTGCGGCGGAATAATCACCGCCGCATCCACCCTGCCCGTACGCACGTCCTCGCGCGCCGTGGTCTCGTCGTCGTAATTCACCGTGGTGAACGTGGCAATATTCGCCGCCACCGCGTCAAAGGCTTCGCGCACCTTCACCGCCTGCGGGCCGTGGTCGTAGTCCACCACCGCCACGTGCGCGCCGCGAATCTTGCCGCCAAACGCATTGCCTAGAATCACCAGCTGCACCAGCGGCAGCATCATCGACATGATCATCAGCATGGGCGAGCGGAAGAACTTCCTCATCTCGCGCTCAACAATGGCCATCATTCTGTTCATGGCTGTGCTCCCGGCCGCGGCGGCATCACAAAGTTCACCGGCTTCACCTGCTCATCGCGCAGTTGCCGGCCCGTGTAGTGCACAAACACATCGTCCAATGACGTGTTCTGCACGGAAAGGGAACTGAGCTCCTCGCCCAGCGATGCGGCCAGCTCCACAAGTTGCGTCGTCGTGCGCGATCCGTTCGCGGTCAGCACGCGGTACACGCCTGCCGACTGCGACTGCACCTCAGTCACATCCGGCAGAGACTCCAGCCGCTTCTGCCAGTGCTCGCCCTCGTTGCGGAACTGCACCTCCACCACATTCGATCCCGGCACGCTCTGCTTCAGCTGCACCGGCGTGCCCAGCGCCACCAGCGTGCCGTGGTCCACAATCGCAATGCGGTCGCACAGCCGGTCCGCCTCTTCCATGTAGTGCGTGGTCAGCAGCATGGTCAGGTTGCGCGTAGCCTTCAGGTGGTTCAGCATCTCCCACACCGCTATGCGCGACACCGGATCCAGTCCCGTCGTCGGCTCATCCAGAAAGAAAATCCGCGGATTGTGCACCAGCCCGCGCGCAATCTCCAGCCGCCGCCGCATGCCGCCGGAAAGCGTCTTGGTCTGCGCCCCGCGCCACTTCAGCAGGTCCACAGCCTCCAGCACTTCCGCAATATTCTTCTCCCGCTCTGCGCGTCCCACCGAGTAAAGCTTTGCGTAGATGCTCAGGTTCTCTTCCACCGTCAAATCGGGGTCGCTGGTCAGCGCCTGCGGAATCACGCCAATCATCCGCCGCACTGCATCGGGCTCTTTGGTCACGTCCTGCCCGCCCACCAGAGCCCTGCCCGCCGTCACTGGAATCAGCGTCGTCATCATGCGGATTAGCGTGCTCTTGCCGGCGCCATTCGGCCCCAGCAGGCCGAAGATCTCGCCCTCGGCCACTTCAAAGTCCACGCCCTTCACCGCTTCAAAGTCGCCGTAGCGCTTCACGATCTTCTCCACCTGAATGGCTGGAGTGGGACCGATGTGCGCAGGCTGCGGCGCATCCTTGGTTGCGGTCTTCATTGCTTCACCAGCTTTGCCTTCGGCACATACACTTCCGCCGTCATGCCCGGCACAAACTCTTCCTTCGGATTCGGAATCAGCAGCTTCAGTTGAATGGTGCGAATGTCGCGCTTGCGTCCGCCGTTGATGTCGCGCTGCGTGGCAAAGTCCGCCAGCGCGGTCTTCGCAATCACCTTGCCGTCCACCGCGCGGCCGCTCGGCATCACCACGCGCAGCGTGTCACCCAGCTGCACCGCATCGGCCTGTGTCTCCGGCAATGGCGCGTACACCCAGGTCTGCGACAAATCCATCACCGTCGCTATCGCTTCGCCTGCGGTCACCACTTCGCCCTGCCGCGCCGCCAGCACATTCACATGCCCGCTCACCGGCGCAAACACCTGCGCGTAGCCCAGCTGCACACCGGCCTGCGCGGCCAGCGCCTGCGCATTTTGTACCTGCGCGCGATTGGCTGAAACCGTCTGCGCCGAAGCCTTCACCAGCAGCTCATGCGCCTGCGCCTGCTTCAGCAACGCTTTTGCTGCCGTCAGATTGGCCTGCGCGGTTGTAACCGCCGCATGCATCGCCTGCAGGCTGGTAATGGCCTCTTCACGCGCCTGCGCGCTGGCAATGCCTTGCTGCGCCAGTGCTATCGTCCGCGTCGAATCCGCCTGCTGATGCCCCAGGTTTGCCTGCGCCTGCGCCAAAGCAGCCGTTGCCGCGTTCACCTGCGCTTGCGCGTTGGCCGTAGCGCTGCCCGTCTCGCCGCTGTCCTGGCTCTCGGTCACCACGGCCTGCCGCAGCTTCGACTCATTGCTTGCCACCGTCGCTTCAGCAGCCCTGGCCGCCGCCGCCAGGTCGTTGCTCTCAATCGTGGCAATCAACTGCCCCGGCTCAACCTGCTGGCCTTCCTCAATCGCCAGTTGCTGGATGCGCCCCGGAATCTTGGCGCTCACCATCACCTCGTTCGCATCCACTGTGCCCATCAGCTTCAGGTCGCCACTGGTCCGCGCCGTCACCAGATACCAGATCAGCGAACCCACCGTCAGCAGCCCAAGAATCATGAAAACCCTATTCCTTGCGTTCATCCGCCCTCCAGAACTTGAACCGCTCCGTGTCCACATCGGGCATCGGAGAATCGGCCAGAACCTTGGCAGCCAGGGCCGCCCCGTGGTTACGGTCGTTGAAAATCGTCATGCCCACGTACTCGGCCATGGAGCGCCGCCGTGCCTCCAGCGCCTCTGCCGTGTACAGGTCTGTGTTCAGCGTCATGCGCAGCACCGGCGCGCTCAGAAAATAGAAAACATTCGCTCCCAGCGTCGCCAGATGAATCTGCATCCAGTCGACCGGAATCAGCTCGCCCGACGCGACCCCTTCCCGCACCAGCGACTGATACATCGAGATCACCGGCTTGAAAACCCGCTTCAGCAGCACCGGCATCGCCGTCGACTCGCCCTTGTGCAGACGGATCATCTCCTGCTGCATCAGGCTTTGGAACTCGTGCTGTGTCAGAATCCGGTCGAAGTGATTCACTGCCGCGCGTAGTACGCGCTCCCCTGCGCTTGCCTCCAGCAGAAACACGTTCATCGTCGTGTCGCGGATGCGCGCCGCAATCATCTCCAGCGCCGAGGCGTACAGGTTTTCCTTGCTTTGAAAGTAGTAGTAGAGCAGCGCCTTGTTCACGCCCGCCAACTGCGCAATCCGCTCGGTCCGCGCTCCGGCCAGTCCGTTGGCGCTGAATTCGGTCAGTGCGGCATTCAGAATTTTCAGCCGCGACTCGGCAGCACGGTCCGCTTGGCGCTCCGCGGGGCGGTCGATAATGCTCGCGTTGGAGACGTCTGTCATGGAATTAACTAACCAGTTAGTAAATTAACGCAGACTCGATTCCCACGCAAGTCCACAACGCGATATTTTTCATATGTGATTGTATAAATTAGCTTTACTTTAAAATCTATACCGCCACGCCCCCGCCTGCCCCCGGCCCAGGAAACGCAAAAAGGTCCATTCCGCTCAGGGAATGGACCTTCCGATGCGTCAACTGGAGCTGAGGACTACTTGTACGACGCGATGGCGCTGGCCTCGTCGTCGTAGATATCGAATACGGTGTAAAGCTTGGTCAGCTGCAGAACGTCCTTCACCTTCTTGGTCAGGCTCAGCAGCTTCAGCTTTGCGTCCTGGTTCTTCGAGGTCGTGTAGGCGCTCACCAGTTCGCCCAGACCCGAGCTGTCGATGTAGTTCACATCCCCCAGGTTGAGGAGAATGTTCTTGGATCCCTTGCTGATCAGATCGCGAATGGATTCACGCAGCTGTACGCTGCCTTCACCCAGGGTGATTCGCCCGCTCAAATCCAGCACTGTCACGCCGTCCACTTCACGAGAAGCAATCGTTAACGCCACGGAAAATTCCTCCTTATGGGGTACTTCGTTTATAGCAGCTTGGCCGGCTCTTCGTGGAGGGATTTCGCCGGATAACGTTCACTTCTGCCTGCGGCTCGCGGGATTGCTCCGCCAGCGGCTCCGTCCTCAACTCCCCCAAGCGGGGACGGGCAGGCCTCCTGCTTACTG
>DASVLI010000014.1:0-7630 GCA_036384955.1 Occallatibacter sp. | reverse complement strand
GGCGAGTGCGCATGCCAGTGCGATAAGCGCGGTGGAGCGGCGCAGGCCGAATGGAGAGTGCATCATGATTACCTCTCTACTAAAACGTTTGTGCAGAACGGAGATATAGTAGCAGGCCGGTGCAACGGTTGGCATGGAGTTCGCCGAACCGGACCACAAGCGTGGAGCATGCAGTCCGGCGGGCGATTGATTCGAGAGGATTTTGCAGGGCAGCTAACCGATCCGCTGGTAGGGATGGTAAACCGGCTCCCATACGTAAGCGCGGATTTCGTCTTCCAGAGTTTCTGGATGAGCGAGCGTGGCGACGCCTTCGGCAATGGCCTGGCGACCGACGGCCTTGGCCACCTCGAAGCTGACTTTGCGCGCGTCTGCAATGGGCGGCAGCAGAGGTGCGCTTTTGTCGGCGCGAGAAGGCGACAGCGCGGCGAGCGCTTTTGCCGCGGACATAATCATGGAGTCGGTGACGCGGCGCGCGCGGCTGACAAGAATGCCGAGCGCGAGGCCGGGAAAGATGTAGGAGTTGTTGACCTGAGAGATGGGAATGAGCTTTCCATTCATCTCGACAGGCGCGAAGGGACTGCCAGTACCGACCAGTGCGCGGCCTTCGGTCCAGCGCATGATGTCGACGGGGAGAGCTTCGGATTTGGATGTGGGATTGGAGAGCGGGAAGATGACCGGCCGCTCGGTATTGCGGCCCATGGTGCGGACAATCTCTTCAGTGAATGCACCGGGTTGCGCGGAGACGCCGACCAGCACGGTAAGGCCGGCATTGCGCGCTACGTCCAGCAGTGTGATGTCGTCGCCGCCTTCCAGCTTCCAGTGGGCCACGTCGGCGCGCTTGCGCATTAGTGGCTGCTGGCTGGCACGGCCGCCGCGGCAGCCCTCGACGAGCAGACCGTAGCGGTTGAAGGCGTAGACGCGGTCGCGTGCTTCGCGGTCGGTAAGGCCTTCCTCTTTCATGGCGGCGACCAGCAACTCAATAATGCCGATGCCTGCCGAGCCGGAGCCGAACATGGCGATGGTTTGCTGCTTGAGCGGCACGCCGGTGGCGTTGATGGCGGCCAGCAGCGTGGCCGTGGTGACGGCGGCCGTGCCCTGGATGTCGTCGTTGAAGGTGCAGAGCTGGTCGCGGTAGTGGTCGAGCAGCGCCAACGCGTTTTCGCCGGCGAAGTCCTCCCACTGCAGCAGAATGTGCGGCCAGCGGCGCTGCACGGCCTGCACAAACTGCTCGACGAAGGCGTCGTACTCCGGCCCGCGCACGCGATTGTGCTGCCAGCCTACATAGATGGGATCGTTGAGCAACGTCTCGTTGTCGGTGCCCACGTCGAGCAAAACCGGCAGGCAGTGCTCGGGCGGAATGCCGCCCAGCGCTGTGTAGAGAGCCATTTTGCCAATGGGAATGCCCATGCCGCCGGCGCCCTGGTCGCCGAGGCCGAGGATGCGCTCGCCGTCGGAGACGACGATGCAGCGCACGTCGTCGTAGCGCGGGTCGGCCAGCATCTGGTCCATGCGGTCGCGGTTGGGATAGCTGATGAAGAGACCGCGCGGCTTGCGCCAGATTTCGCTGAAGCGCTGGCAGCCCTCGCCCACCGCGGGCGTGTACACCACGGGCAGCATCTCTTCCATGTTGTGCGCGATGAGCGAATAGAAGAGCGTCTCCGCGCTGTCCTGCAGGTCGCGCATGAAGCGGTATTTGTCGAACGCGCTGCTCTGGGAGTGGAAGGCCTTGATGCGGCGCTCGCGCTGCTCGTCGAGCGTGCCGATGTGAGGAGGCAGCAGTCCGTGGAGCGCGAAGATGTCGCGCTCGTGCTCAGTGAATGCGGTGCCTTTGTTCAGCCGTGGGTTCGACAGCAGTTGGTAGCCGGAGAGCCGGGTACGAATCACCCGGCCCTCCGGCGATAGCGCGTCTTCAAATTCGTTGCTCAGGGGAGTATCTCCTTTGCTGCCTCGCCACATGCAGACGAGGAAGAAGGAACATTTTATTCCTCCACGATGATTACGTCCCAGGGCGCGATCACAAGTGTTTGGCCATGGGTAACCGGCTTGCTTTCCAGCAGGCTGGTGCCTGTGCCGTAGTTGTACACAGCCTTTTGCTCTTCCGCCGAATAGTTGAAGTAATAGTGGAGCTTTTTGCCCATGCGATTGACGCCGTGCTGCACGTGGACCCTGGCGGGCAGCTGCTGGTCGGCGGTGGTGAGTCCAGCCTGATCGACGGCGCGCTTGACCATGGCCAATTGCAGCCCGTCGGAGAGGTATGTGCCCTCGTAAATGAGCGAGCCGGTGCCAAATTGGTTTTCAGTAATGGCCGGCCACTTGCCGAAGAAGGGATGGTCGTAGAAGGCGAGCGGCTTAGCGTGCTCGGGCATCAGGAACTCGGCCCAGTAGTAGGTCTGATTCTCGCTGGCTCCGACTTTAAGTGGATCGCCCTTGAGCGCGAGCGGTTTTTCCAGGCTTGAAAACTCCTGATAGCTGATGCCGGCAGCCTGGCGCAGCGGCCCTGGGGCGCGCTCCCAGCGCACGGCGGAATTCTCATTGGCGAAGCCGCTCTTGAAGGTCATCAGCACATGGCCGCCGTTCTTCACGTAATCGGAGATGCGGTTGAGCAGCGCATCGTCGGAGATGTAGAGCACGGGCACGATGAGCAGCTTGTACTGCGAGAAGTCCTGCGTCTCCGGAAAGACGAAATCGGCGCCGATGTTCAGGTCGTAAAGCGCCTTGTGCATCTGCTGCACCACGGAGGCGTAGCCGTCAGGGTCGCCGGTCCAACTGCGAGCGGGCGTGCCGCCGCCATAAGGCATAAAGCTGATGGCATTGGCCGAGTCGCGGCTCCAGAGGATGGCGACGTCGTTGTGAATCTTGAGACCGACAAGATGCGGGCCGACCTTCTGCAGCTCGTGCGCGGTCTTGCTCATCTCCGCGTAGGCGCGGTTGGGCTCGAGGTCGTGCGAGAGGATGCCCTTCCAGTAGGTCTCCTGGTTGCCGGCGATGGAGGCCCAATGCCAGTACTCCACCATGTTGGCGCCGTTGGCCAGATAGGTGTAGACGTCTTCGCGGAGCTGTCCATCGTAGGGCGGAAACTGCGACTGCGAGGTCCAGCCAATGGTTTGCGCATTGGTTTCAGTAACGAGGAAATTGTCGTGCTTGAGCGAGCGCGAGAAGTCACTCTGAATTGCCTGGAAGGAGCCGTCGTAGTGGTCCTGGGTGCCGTGGTAGATGTTGTCGGCCACAATGTCCAGCTTGTCGGCGATGGCTTCCTCGTTCACATCGCGCTTCATCATGCCGCCGTAGTCGGTGGTGACAAACTGGCGGGAGCCGGCGCACTCGCGGACCAGCGCGGCCTGCCAGTGGAGGAAGTCAGTGACGCGCATCTGGCTCCAGCGCGACCACTCCAGCTTGTAGCCGGTGGAGATGGTGCCATCGCGGTGGGGCAGGTCTTCCCAGGTGTGCAGGTTCTGGCCCCAGTAGTTGAGGAACCAGGCCTTGCTGAGCGCCTCGGGTGTGCCGAATTTCTTTTCAAGGTAATGCTGGAAGCCGATGAAGACGTCGTCGTTGGCGGCCTCGTAGCTGGAGGTCTCGTTGTCGAGCTGCCAGCCAATGACGTTGGGATTGTCCTTGTAGTGGGCGACGATGTGGCGGATGAGCCGCTCGGCGTAGAAGCGGTAGGCGGGCGAGTCGGTGTCCATGTTCTGGCGCAGGCCGTAGGTGCTGGGGATGGGCTTGCCGCCGAACATGCCGCCGGGAATGCGGTCGGCGAAGATCTCCGGGTGCTGATGGGCCATCCACGCGGGAATGGAGTAGGTGGGCGTGCCGAGAATGACCTTGATGCCGGCCTTGCCCATCTCGTCGACGATGTGGTCCATCCAGGCGTATTCAAAGCGGCCGTCCTCGGGCTCCCAAAGGCTCCAGGTGGACTCGCCCATGCGCACGACATTGATGCCGGCGGCCTTCATCAGCTCGATGTCCTTGAGGAGGCGGGCGTTCTGGTCGCCGGGCATGTACTCGTTGTAGTAGGCCACGCCGTAGAGGACGGTGGGGAAGCTGAGATCGGGGTCGCGGGCCGGTGCGGGGGGCTGCTGCGCGGCTAGAAATGCAGCCGAGCCAAGTGCGAGCGTGAGGACGAGGAGTGAGCGGCGGAAATGGGATGGCATGGGACTCGCTTTCGCTCCGCGTAAACGCTTTCTTTGCGCGGAAGGATTATCAAACCACGCCTACCGGAACTCAAGCAAGGCCATCTCTGGTGTAGTACCCACGCGCATGGGCGGCCCCCAGGTGCCGGCGCCGGTGGAAGTGTAGACCTGCAGCGCGCGGAAGCTGTGCAGTCCATAGGTAAATTCGCCAAAGGCGCGCCGCGCCACCCAGGTGAAGGGGAAGATTTGGCCGCCGTGGGTGTGGCCGGAGAGCTGGAGGCTGACGCCGCACTCTTCCACAATGGGCAGTCCGTTGGGCACGTGATTGAGCAGGACACTAGGCCCGCCTTCGCGCAGTTTCAGGCCCTCAAGAAAGCTGCGCAACTGCATGGGCGCGGTGGAGCGCTGATAGGAGACGCCTGCGATGCGCAGCCCGTCGATTTCGACGCAGTCATCGTCGAGCACGCGAATGGGCGAGCCCTTGAGAGCCTCGACATAGCGCGCGGTGACGCCAAATTCCTCGTGATTGCCGGTGGAGTAGAAGGTGCCGAGCGGCGTGTTGATGTGGAAGAGCGGCTCGGCCAACTGGGCGGGTTTGTCGCGCGCACCGTCGTAAAGATCGCCGGAGATAAGCACTACATCGGGCGAGAGCGAGCGCGCGATGCGTGTGATGCGCGCGGCAAATCGCTCGGTATTCACATTGCCCAGGTGCAGATCGGAGAGCAGCAGAGCGGTGCGTCCGCGCCACGCCGCGGGCAGGTTAGGCAGCGTGACAGGAATGCGGCGGACGCGGATGATGCGCGCGTTGATGAGGCCATAGGCGACCGCGGCGAGGACCGCGAGGCAAAGTACCGCGGCAAGCCCATGGCGCGCAGCGGAGCGCTGAGGCCCGGCAACGAAGAGAAGAAATGGATCGACGAGCCAGGCCGTGACGCAGGCCATAAAGATGAAGTGCGCGAAGCCCAGCCACAGGACCGCGATGCGATAGATGAGCCTGACCAGCGGATGAACCAGCCGGAAGCTGAGCAGCGCGGAGAAGGCGAAGCTAAAGGAGAGAACGGCGAGCGCGACGCGCAGGCCATGGAGCGCGCCAGGGCTGAGCGGCCAGCCGAAGTGCATCCACGTGAGGTATATGAACCAATGCGCCAGGCACAAAATGCCCTGCACAATACTGATGCCTAAAACCGGCCAGGCTTTCAAACCGACAGCTCCTTTGCATTCATCATGGCATGCGCGCGGCATGCCGGGAGTTGAAGGGGGCGTGAAACAATCGAGGCATGGCGGAAGCGCTTGGCCTCTACATTTCGATCCCGTTCTGCCGCTCCAAGTGCACGTACTGCAACTTCGCGTCGGGCGTGTACCCGGCCAGCGAACACGAACGCTACGTGGGGCGGCTATTAGATGAGATGCACGGGGCGGCCGATTGGGCGCGAGAATTCGATGCGGAAATTCCGCACGTGGTGGACACGATTTATCTGGGCGGCGGGACGCCGAGCCTGCTGGAGCCGCACCTGATCGAGCGGCTGTTCGCGGCGATGCGTGGGCAGTTTGCGGTGGCGCCGGATGTGGAAATCACCGTAGAGTGCGCGCCGGGCCAGCTTGCCGATGAGGCGCTGGCCGCTTTGGTTGCGGCGGGTGTTACGCGCGTGAGCCTGGGCGTGCAGTCGTTTATTGACCGCGAGGCGCAGGTGAGCGGCCGGCTGCATACGCGCGCCGTGGTGCTCAACGACATTGAGCGTTTGCGGGCCGCGGGAATTGCAAACGTGAATGTGGACTTGATTGCGGGGCTGGCCGGGCAGACGCCGGCTTCGTGGCAGGAGTCTCTGCGGGTGCTGGTGGAGAGCGGCGTGCCGCACGCCAGCGTGTACATGCTGGAGGTGGACGACGACTCGCGCCTGGGCCGCGAGATGCTGGCCGGCGGCGCGCGCTACTTCGCGGATCTGGTGCCCACCGACGATACGATTGCGCGCATGTATGAGACGGCGCTTGAGACGCTGGCCGCGGCGGGCCTGGCGCAGTACGAGATTTCGAATTTCAGCCTCGCGGGGCACGAGTCGCGGCACAATTTGCGCTATTGGCAAAGAAGACCATATCTCGGGCTGGGGCTGGATGCGTCATCGATGCTCCGCGCCGGGAGCGACGTTCTGCGTACGACAACGACCGCGGATTTGAAGGTGTACCTGGAAGGCAGCGAGGCTCCGGAAACGACGCGCGTAACGCGCAACCAGCAGCACGAGGAAGCATGGTTTTTGGGCCTGCGGATGAATGCGGGCGTGAATGTTGCGGCGTTGCGCGATGAGTTTGGCGCGGAGTTCGTGAGCCGCGCGCAGACCACGGTGCAGCGATTTGCGAGCGACGGCCTGCTGGTGATCGAGGTCGACAAGGTAAGGCTGACGCCGCAGGGAAGACTGCTCTCGAACGAGGTGTTCGCGGAATTTTTGGAGAGTGCGGAGACCGCGCCGGCTGTTGGTTAGCGGTCTACCAAGTCAGTACTTTTTCCCCAGGCTTGGATGAGAGAAAATCCGCAGGCGTGTTCAGGTTGCTGCCGGCGCAGTGAATGGTTCTGGGCCCGGTGCGGCGCGCCAGCGCCAGAGCTTGCTCCGCGGCGCGCAGCACAACAATGGGCGAGCGGCCCTGGCTGGGCGCTACGCCGAAGCAGGCGGAGAGCTGCATGGGCTGGCCTTCAACCGTGAAAGGCGCGGCGAAGACCTCGACACGAAGCCGCTCAGCGAGCATGAGCGCGTCGGCCGTGGCGCAGCCGGGCAGCACCAGCAGGAATTCATCTCCACCCATGCGGCCGAAGGCGTCGTAGCTGCGCAGCAGGCGCATGGTGCGTGCCACCACCTGGCGAAGAATGTCGTCCGCGGCAGAACTGCCCACCTGCACATTGCACTGGCCGAAATCGTCCAGGTCGAAGAGGATGAGCGACAGCGCAGTGCGCATGCGCTGCACGCGGTCGGTTTCGCGGAAGAGGACGGAGAGCAGCGCGCCGCGATTATAGATGTGCGTCAGCGGATCGAGCTCCGCTTCCATGTCGACGGTCTCGCGAAGCACTTCGGCTTCGCGCATGCGGTGGTGGCTACGCAGCACCATGGCCAGGCGCAAGCGCCACATGGCGCAGGGGCCGGGGCGGGGAATCAGGTCGTCCAGCACTCCAGAGAGGACCAGCTCGGACCACTCGTCGGAGACCACGTCTGAGAGCAGCACGATGGGCACTCGATGGCCGCTCTCCGCGGTACGCACGCCGTTGAGCCACACTTTGAAGCAGTCGACCTTGATGTCGGAAAAAGCCTCGATGTCGGCAAGAACCAGGCAGGGCTGCTCCGGTTCGGCGATGAAGGCAAGCGCCGCATGCGGCGACTCGACGGTGTGTATGCGCGCGCGCGCGCCCTCCAGCAGGGGAGTGAGGGCGTGGAGCAGGGTCTCGTCGGCTGAGACAACCAGAAAGAGATTGGAAGAGCAACCCAGCATGGGAGAAAGACCTCAATGCTTGGGTTATCGGC
>DASVLI010000013.1:0-36152 GCA_036384955.1 Occallatibacter sp. | reverse complement strand
CAAGGACGACGTGGCGGCGCTGTGCCATGCGCTCGGCCAGAGCCAGAACCTGTTTTTCCGCGCCGCCAATTCCCAGCGACGTAAGGATGTATGCGATCCGCATCGTGTCCCGTTGAAGAACTTTTCCCGTGTGCTACGAGGATAGCGCATCGATGCGGGAAACGAGTGCCAGTGTTGATTACCCTTCATGCTCCGGAGCAAGCCAGCGCTTCACCAGCGTGTCAAGAGCGAGCGAGCCCGCGCCGAAAATCAGGATGAGCAGCGCCGCAAACCAGAAGGTATACGGGTCAGCGGCGTAAAACTTGTCGGGCGCGGAGAGAATGCCGAGGAAGGCCTCACGGTCGGCGGTCCAGTAGGCCACGGTCATGTTTGCGAAGAGCACGAAGGCGACGATGCGCGAGCCGAGGCCCAGCGCAAGCAGAATGCCGCCAACGAACTCCACCAGCGCGACAAAGAGCGCGGTTTGCGCCGGCGCGGGCAGACCCAGCGTGGCAAAGAAGCTGGTGACATTTTGAAGATGGTGCAGCTTGCCCCAGCCGGTTTGCGCAAACTGCCAGCCCCAGTAGAGGCGGATGGCGAGCAGCAACGGGCTGCGCAGCCAGTCGATGAGCGCGCATGCGCGCAGATGTGCCTTGACGATCGTGTGCATCGGTTCCCTTTCGTGCTGTGTAAATTTCTCAGGCCCGTATGAGTGTCTCCGGCTCCGGTGTACAGAGCCAGCCGAGCTCGGCCCAATTCGTAAACCAGCGCTCGACGAGCTTTGCGCGCCGTGCATCCGGCACGTTTGAGCCGGTGAAGCCCGCAGCCAGTGCGCCCGCCAGGCCAAGCCCTTGACGCAGCGCGCGCAGCGTGGTGAACTCCTCGCGCGTGAGCCGCAAATAGTAAACGGAGTTGTCGACGCGGTGCGAGGCCAGCCACGTGGGGCGCTTGCGCAAGTGCGGCAGGCGCGCGGGCGGCTGGTCGGCATCCTCCTGCGCAAGTCCGGCCTCACTGGCCTGGCGCTTCTCACGCTTGTGCAAGCTCAGCACCAGGTCATCGGCCGGGTATGTGAGTGCGACCAGTTGCAGATGCGGCTGCAGCGCCAGCAGCGAGTCGCCGTCGAGTGTGGCAATCTGATCGATCGTGAGCGCGTCGTGTTCGGCCAGATCGAATGTTTCCACAAAGGCCCACTCGATGCGCGCCACATCCACAGCCAGCGCATGGCGTCGGGCGCCGTATTGCGGGTTGGCCGCGAGCCACTGTGGCAGTTTGCGGCCCAGATTGCGCAGCGTGAACGAGCGGCTGGGATTGGCCGCGAGATACGCAACGGAGAGCGCGTGGAAGGCACGGCTGCCGACCACTGTGCGCAGGCCCGGAAAATCCTCCGCCAGCGCGCCCAGCACGCGAAACCAGTATTGGCGGTTGTAGATTTCCAGCCGTTCAAAGGAAGAAAGCTGGCTGTTGGGCGCGATGAACGCGCCGGCCACGTCGCTCATGGCGCGGCCGTCTGGTGCGGTCACGCGCATCTCTTCGTCCGCGGTCAGCGGCTGCATCACCGCGGCGGCCATAGTGCGCTGCAGTTCGGCCAGATTCATCGCACGGCCTCCACGGCATAAGCCTGCAGATATTTCTCCGCCTTCTTCGCTTCATTGTGCACTTCGTCGAAGCTGGGAATGTGGTCGTCCCACTCCAGCAGCGTGGGCGTGGGGCCGCAGCGCTCAATGGCGCGCGCGTAAAGCTTCCACACCGGATCGATCACCGGATGATCGTGCGTGTCGAGAATGTACTTCTCGTAGCGCGAGTGGCCGGCGATGTGAATCTGCGCCACGCGCTCGGCAGGAATGGCGTTGACGTACTCCATGGGGTCGAACTCGTGGTTCACCGAGGAGACGTAGATGTTGTTCACGTCAAGCAGAATGCCGCAATTGGCGCGCTCCACAACTTCATTCAAAAACTCCCACTCGGTCATCTCGGAGTCAGTAAACGCGGCGTAGGAGCTGACGTTTTCGACAGCGACGGGAATCTCGACGAAGTCCTGCACGCGGCGCACACGCTCGGCGGTGCGCTCCACGGCCTCCCAGGTGTACGGCAGCGGCAGCAGGTCGTGCGTGTATGTGCCATCCACCGAGCCCCAGCAAAGATGATCGCTGAGCCAGGGCGTGTTGGTGCGGCGCACAAGTTGCTTCAGACGCTTCATGTGCTCGGGGTCGGGCTCGGTCACCGAGCCGAAGTACATGGACACGCCGTGCTGCACCACGCGGTACTGCTCCAGGATGCGATAGAGCATGGCCAGCGGCCTGCCCGCATCGATCATGAAGTTCTCCGAGATAATCTCGAACCAGTCAACGAGCGGCTTGCGGCTAAAGATATGGTCGTAGTGCGGGACGCGCAGACCAATACCGACGCCGTGGTTCGAGAACGCGTTGAAGCGATTGGAAGACATAGGCAGTGAACAGTACTCAGTGACAGCGGAGCGCAGGTTGGAGCCTGCGCCCCGCTCTTTCATCGTGTGTTGTGGAGATGAAGTTAGGCAGCCTTGGGCTTGCTGCCGTCGGTGGCGCATCCACCCTTGCCCTTGCAGCTGTTCTTGCCCTTGCAGCCGTTGTCGCTGGCCTTGCAGCCACCCTGGCCCTTGCAATCGTTCTTGCCCTTGCAGGAGTGCTTGGCGGGCTTGTCGGCTCCGGCGTAGCGCAGGCCGGCCTTGGCGGCCTTCACCGTGCTGCCGTTGTTGTTTTGCGCCGGTGCAGCGGCGTGGGCGGCGGCGGTTCCGCCGATAAGGCCGCTGAGCGCGGCAGACAGGAGCAGAGCATTGAACTGGTTCTTCATGATGTTTGACCTCGTTTGTGGTTGAGCGGAACGATCCGCGTGGTGGTTTTGCTGCAACCAGCGGGAATCTGGTCTCGCAGGGATAGGGTCACTCCTGCTTGGAGCGACGCGATGGGCGAAAGGTTACACGGGAAAATCGAATATTTGAAAGAAAATTCTGAAAATGGGTTTCAACTTCCCCTAACTCAAGTCAAAACCCATCATGCGATACTCGAAGGCTGGGGGTGCAAGTTGGCGGCAGGTAAGTGGAGCGCGGTAAGCGGCACAACACTGATTGTGGCGCTGCTGCAAAGCGCATGTACGGCAGTGCTGACCATCAGCGGACTGCGCGTGGCCATCGGACTCTCCGCATTGGCTGCGGCCAGCGGCATCTACGCGCCGGCCAAGGGCTTTCATCAGGACGCGATTCGTATTCCCATGCTGATACTGGCAACAATTGGCGCGGTGCTGAACCTGGGCGTGCTGGCGTGGAAGGCTTATCTGCGCGCGCGCCCCTCGGCACAGTGGCGTAAGCGCGAGCGCACGGCGAAAGAAATTCGCTCCGCGCGGCTGCAGATTGCGCTGGCCGTGGTCACGCTGATTCTTGTGGGCCTTGAAACCTGGACGCACCCCATGGTGCATCGCACCGGGCCGCCGCCGCCCTGCGCTGTCCGCGGCAACTGCAACTAGCCCGTGGCGTGATCCGGCGGCGGTGCGCCAGCGTCGAGTTCTTCGTCGATGCGCTTGTGCAGCCGCTCGCTAAAGCCCGCGGGCAGCTCGAAGACGCGATCATCGGCGACAAGGACGACGATATTGCGGGTCGAGTCCAGAACCGCCGAGCAGATCTCGCAGGTCTCCAGATGGCGGTCGATTTCGGCGCGCAGTTGGGCGTCCACCTCACCGTCGATGTAGGCGGAGATGTGCTCCCAAACGTGTTTGCAGTCGATCCTCATACGCGCCCCCCGAACCAGCCCTTGCGTTTGGGAGCAAAGCCTTTCAACTGCGGAGCCAGATTCCGCTGCAACATGGCGCGTGCCCGGTGAAGCCGAACCTTTACGGCAGATTCGCTGATGGCAAGCGCGGCGGCAGTTTCGCGGATATCCATCTCTTCGATGTCTCTTAGAAGAACAACGTTACGGTAAATCTCCGGCAGCTCGCCAATGGCCTTGCGCAGCAGCGCCGCCAGCTCCTCGCGCTCCACGGTTTCCAGCGGGATTTCGCGCCAGCTGGTGAGGATGGCCGGGGTGTAGTCGCCGGTCTGCTCGTCGGTGTCAGCCTCAATCGACTCCTCTTTGCGATTGCCCTGCTTGCGCAGGCGGCCCAGGCCCTCATTGCGCGCGATGGACAAAACCCAGGTGCGGAACTGCGCCTCGCCGCGAAAAAGGTGTAGATTCTGGTACGCCTTGATAAAAGTTTCCTGGGCGGCATCCTCGGCATCAGCCTCGTTGCGGAGTAGCGAAAAAAGCATGAAATAGACGGGGCGCTCGCAGGGGCGAATCAGCTCATGGAAGAGCTGACGTTCGCCGGCCAGGATGCGGCGTATCGTTTCCACCTCCGGTTTTTCGTGCGTTTCGCCCATACGTCCAGGGCCGCCGCTGGGAATTTCCGTACCCCAACCGGCGCCAATCGCATTCTACCCTCCGGGGCGGACTTGCACACGTTTCAAAGCAGTTGCGGCTACAGGCGAGACTTTCAAGTTATCTTTATTTCTATCCAAATTGGCAAAGAGGGCTGTACAATCGCTGCACGAGGACCCTCATGGCAGAAGACCTTCAACTAACTTGCAGCGACTGTGGGCAGGACTTTACCTTCACCGCTGCGGACCAGGCATTTTTCTCAGAACGTGGATTTTCAACCCCCAAACGCTGCAAGCCCTGCCGTATGGCAAAGAAGAACGACAAGGGAGGATCGGGATTCCGTTCCTCATCGGCGCAGAGCACCTCAGTTGTCTGCTCCGGCTGCGGACAGCCTACAACCGTGCCTTTCGAGCCCCGCGGAGATCGCCCCGTGTATTGCCGCGATTGCTACCAGGCGCGTAAAGGAACCAGCTCGCGAGGCGGATACTAGGATCAGGCGGATTCATCGCTCCCACGCAAGCTTCTAACTGGGCAATCAAGCACTCTGTTCATCGATGACTTGCCGATAAGACGGTCGATAACTCAGGGTAAAAGACATCCTCACTCACCGGGCGGTTTCGATTAGGAATCTGTTTCCAGATGAGTTTGAGAGTTTAACTTGACTCCAGGGGCCGGCAGCAGTATTCGCCGGCCCCTCCCCCAGAAAATCTACCGTTTCCCTGCCGTGAACTCGGTCCACGGTCCGGCGATCATGTCGCGCAGAATCGGCTTCAGATAGCTGAACTCCGGGTGCGCCTTGAAGTACGGCTCGGCGTAGAAGTTCTCGCCGCACGGATGCCCTGCCCGCGCAATCAGACCCATCTTGCCCGCCAAATCCGAGTCCGTTACCTTGCCCTGCACCGCGCCATCGGCGTAAAACGGCGGATCCTCCCACTCAGGCACACCCTTCGGATCGCGGTCAATGTGGCCGCAGAGCGAGCGCGAATCGGCGTTCACCTTTCCCGTGTAGCTGTCAAAGTGGTCGGCCAGAAACTGCTCGGCCATCTCCACGTCGATGCGTCCCTTGGCCGCGGGAATCTTCTTCTCCCATGTGGCGCGGCGCGCATTGGGCGAGCTTGCCATATTCTTCGGGTCAAAGCCGTCAGTCTCGTCCTTGATGAGATTGGGGTCGCGGGCAAAGTTTGAGCTGATAAAGTAGCCATCCTTCGAGCGCCACACAGGCGTGTTCTTCAGGCCAAGCTCCAGATAGGCAATCTCGCCGGTCTTGCGGTCGCCCACCAGCCAGTCATTGGCATAACCGCCGTTGTTCCCTTCCTTCATCAGCGCAATGTACTCATCAATAGTGCCGGCGTATTGCATGGCCTTGCGTGAGCGGACAAACTCAGGAATTCCCTCCGTATTCCAGCCGACAAACTGCGTGATGGTGGTCTCGGTAATCATCAGGCCGGCGTCGTTCACGCCAAAGTCGTCCTCGCTGGTGATGACTCCCGGCTCTCCATCCATGATGAAGCGGCGGCCGTGGGCGGGCTGGATGTCGAAGATGATGGTCCAGCGCTCGCCGTCGGCATAGCTTGACCAATTATTGTGGGCGATGACAATTTTGCCGCCCTTGGTATAGCTTCCCGTGGCGATAAAGGCCGAGCAGCGGCCGCGCGGGTGAATGGGAATGGCGTTGGCGGCGTGGGTCTGCTTGTCGAGCCAGGGAATATAGTACTCGGAGAGCTCGATGGCGCCGTTCAGTGCAACGATGTCCCACACATCCAGCTTGATGCCCTTGGACTGCACGCCCTTGGCGATTCCCTCCAGCTCCTGCTGGTACTCGGGCTCAATGTGCGGCCAGAACATGGTGCGCCCAGCCTCGCGGAAGAAGGCCCAGTCGCGATGGGTGCCGTGCTCCAGCTCCAGCTTGTTCACCTTCACCAGGTCGGCGATTTCATCGGCCAGCAGGCTGCCATGCTGAAAGCCAATCTGCGCCGGCGTGCCTTCCAGATGCACGTAGGTCCAACCGCCGCGCTGATAGCGGTAGCCGGGCGCAGGCGACTGCGCGCTGAGAATGCTGCAGGCGAAAAGGAACAGGAAGACGAGACAGGCCGGCACGCGAAAATGCGAGTGAGTCACTGAAGAATCCCTCCGGAATGCTGTGAAGATAACACGCCGGAGAGGCTGGACCTGGCTTAACGCTTCTTTGCAGGCTTCTTCTTGGCTGCGGGCTTGGGAGCCGGCTTCTTCTTCGCAACCGGCTTGGGCGCAGGCTTGGCCTTCGCCTTTGCTGGAGCGGCCTTGGCCTTGACCACAGGCTTGACGGCAGCTTTGGCCGCCTTCGGTGCGGGCTTGGGAGCCGGCTTAGGAGCGAGCTTCTTCTTCGCAACCGGCTTGGGCGCAGGCTTGGCGGCAACCTTCGCCGCGGGCTTGTGCGGTTCCGGCTTGGCAGCCTTGGCGGGCTTCACCGGCTCAGGCTTGGCAGGCTTTGCAGGTGCAGCCGGTTTGGCTGGCTCATGCTTCTTCGCCGGCTTTTCTGCAGGGGCTGCTGCCTTCTTGCCGCGCTTGGGCGCCGGCGCATCATCCTCGGCCTCGTCGTCCGGCTCGCCCTCGTCGCCTTCTTCCTCGTCGAAGGACTCATCCAGATCGGCCTTGCCGAGATCGAGCTCTATCTCCTCGTCGTCGCCGCCCAGATCGTCCAGATCGTCGTCGCCGGCCTCTGCCTCCGCGTCCTCATCCTCTTCGAAGGTCCGCTCCTTCACCTTTTCCGCTCCGCGCTTGGCACGGGTGCGCTTGTAGGTGGGCTGCGGCGGCGGGGCCGGTGGCGCATGTGGCTCCAGGAAGGCCTTGATCTCCTCAGGCGTAGTTAGTCCGCCGTCAATCATCTTGAGGAAGACCTCGTGCACGATGGAGGTGTAGGTCGCCAGCTCCGGCGTAATGCGCATCTCCTGCAACTGCAGGTGCGGAATCCGCTGGCGCACCTCTGGCCACACCCGCAGGAACTGCTCGTACTTCTCCTGCACGTTGGCGGCCTTGGAGGTAAAGCCGAGCCACAGCACGGCCTCCGGGTCATAGGTGGTAAAGAGCTTGTAGAGAGTCGACGGCGTCTGGTTTTCCTTGGCCAGCAGAACCTTGCTGAAGCCGGCGGCAATCGCGTCCAGGCTGTTCCACTCCTCCACAAAGCCGGGGCGCAGCATGGCGCGCTTCAGCACGCCCAAATCCTTGCCGGGCAGTTTGGCGGTCAGCAGCTGCATTTGCGCGGCCGACATGTCGGGATGCACGCCCTGCATCAGCAGGCCCACGGCCAGCTCGTGCAGCGCATGCAGCTTGTCCTCATCGGCCTTGGCCGGGGTCCAGGCCGGGAACAGCTGCTTCATCCAGCCGGCGGCGTCCAGCGCGCGCAGAACCTTCAGCCCGTCCTCCTCGTGGCCAATCTGCTCCAGCTCGCGGCTGCGCTCGGTCGCCGAGAGCGAATCGATAACGTCCTCCGCGACGGCATTCTCATAGCGCTGGCGAGTCTTCTCGTCCATCTCCCAGCCCAGGCGTGCAGCCAGGCGGGTGGCGCGAATCAGCAGCGCCGGCTCCTCCAAAAATCCATAATTCGAGACAAGACGCAGCGCGCGGGCCTCGATGTCGGCCGCGCCGTTCAGCGGATCCATCAGCAGACCGTAGGAGCCCTCATTCAGAGAGACGGCCATGGCGTTGACGGTAAAGTCGCGGCGGCGCAGGTCATCCTGAATGGAGGTGGCGTGGAAGACGCCCTTGCCGGGCTTGGGGTACTCGGTGCGGTGGGAGCTCACCAGGTCGACGCGGACCGTGCCCGGGAAGCAGAGGTAAAGAGTGCGGAAATCGGCGTCCTCGCCCCAGACCTTGGCGCCGAGTTTTTCCAGCGCTTTCTTCAGTTTGAGCGCGCTTCCATGAACTACCACTTCAAGTTCACGTACGGCGTGGCCACTGGTCAGGTCGCGCACGGGCCCGCCCGTCAGGAAAGCCAGCGTTCCGGCATCGCGCGCAACGTCGCGGATGTGACGAAGAGCATTCTGCTGGTCGTGGGAGAGGCGGTTTTCGATCAGATAAATGTAGTCTGCCATGCGGTACCTGTTTCTACTGGGCTGGTCCGAGGCAAGTGCCTGATGCAGCGGCTGTTACGGACCGCACCCGAGAGGTTGCAAACCAGTACCTTATCACAACGTGCACACGTTTACCAGCACCAGTTGCACCCAAAACGCTGCGATTTGCCTGCACGGGCCCTCCGGCCTGTGCGAAAATGGCTCGGCAATGGGTTCCCAGCGTAAACCTGTGATTGTGCGGAAGTTCTCCCGTGACTGGACGGCCGGCTATGCCAGCCCCAATCCGGGCGCCGATGCGGCAGGCCTCGAACTGCTGGACCAGGCCGGCAAGGTGCTCTCCATCGAGTGGGAGCAGATCAAGTGGGTCTGCTACGTGCGCGACCTGGCCGGGGGCGACGAGCGGCTGCTGCACAGGAAGTTCACCGTGCGGCCCCGCGCGGCTGGATTATGGCTGCGGATGACGCTGCAGGATGGCGACGAGCTGGAAGGCCTGGCAGCAAATGATCGCTCGTTGATTGACGGCGCGGGCCTGCTGCTGACCCCGCCCGACACCCGCTCCAACACCCAGCGCATCTTTGTGCCGCGCGCCGCTATCCAGACGCTGGAAGTGGTGAGCCTGATTGGCGCAGCAGCCCGCAAGCGCCACCCGGCAGAGCCGCAGCCGGAGCTGTTCGCAAACGAGTCGGAGTAGGGGAAGGCGCGGTTTCTACACGCCGTACAGACTGGTCAGTCCGAACTCGCGAAGCTGCCACTCAGGCACACGGAAGACGCCGAGTATCTGCTCCGGATTGCGAACGCAGATTTGGATGTGGGTCTTGTTTCGAAAACCCGCGCCTGGATACAGCTCGTTACCCTCGGGGAAAAGTGCACGGATGGCGTCATAGGAACGGCTTGTCGGGTCATCCACGCGCGCTTGTTCCGCAATTTCAAAGAGTGCATTCATCACCGCGCAGTCCAGTCTGCGAATCACCCTATCTCCTTCGGGGCTTTCGGCCGGGTCACTGTTCTCGGGGACAGCAATTCCCTTCCACTCCGCTAGTTGGAGAAACGTCTGATACGCACTTTTGACGGCTTCGATTCCGGATTGTGTCGTCAAGTCCAGGCAGTGGCCCAGCTCAATGGCTGCGCCAACAACAGATGGATGACTGAAGTTACGGCGCGGCTCCGTGGCCCACTGGTAAGCGCGGAGAATATCGTTTTCCCAGAAGTAGCTGCCTTCACCGAGCCAGTCGTAATCCCGTTGGCTGGGCTGAAACACCGAACCGCCCAAGAGTTTCTGGGCGGTGTCGAGATCGCATCCGTGATAGGCAAGAACAAGAGGCACGTAGCCTGCTTTTTACTTGTACTTTTCGGCTACCTGGCCATTCGCGTCCAGATAGCCCACCTTGGTGAGGAAAGCCTGCGCCTTTGCAGGAGTATTGCACTCCCTGGCAATGCGGGCTGCTGCTTCCTTGAACTTCATCAGCTCTTTGTGGCTCACGGCAACCTCCTCTCGCCAGTGGTATACACTGCATTCTCTCTTCCAGTGTAACCCTATTCCCGAAAACCGGGAAGCAGCGTTTCCGTTCGTCACACCCCGCAGCCCCGTCCGCTACAATTCCCTCTGATGAAGCTTGGAGAACTGGCAAACGAGTTGGGCGCGGAGCTGCGCGGCGATGCAGCGCTGGAAGTGACCGGCGTCAAAGGAATCGAAGAGGCTGGGCCCAGCGAAATCACTTTCGTAGCCAACCCTCGCTACGCGGGACTGGCGCGCACCACGCATGCCGCCGCCGTGCTGGTGGCGCCCGAATTCCCCGAAATTTCCACGGCCACGCTGCGCATCAAGAACCCGTACCACGCCTTCAACCGCGCACTGGGCCTCTTCTATCAGCCGCCGCGGTACGCACCGGGAATTCACCCCACGGCCGTCATCGACCCCACCGCTGAAATTGGCGAAGGCGCGCATATTGGCGCGTACGTGGTTGTCGGCCCTGGGGTCAAGCTCGGTCCGCACGCCACGCTGCTGCCGCACGTGGTGCTTTACCCCGGCGTGCAGGCAGGCAGCCACCTGTTTGCGCATGCGCATGCCGTAGTGCGCGAGAGCTGCACCCTGGGCGATTACGTCACGCTCGAAAACGGCGTGATTATCGGCGCGGACGGTTTTGGCTTTTCCAAAAACGAGCGCGGCGAGTGGGTCAAAATTCCGCAGTCCGGCCCGGTGCGCATCGGCAACCGCGTGGACATTCAGGCTAACGCCTGCATTGACCGCGCTACCGTGGGCGCAACCGAAATTGGCGACGGCACCAAGGTGGACAATCTGGTCCAGGTGGGCCACGGCTCGCGCGTGGGGCAAAACACCATGCTGTGCGCACAGGTGGGGCTGGCCGGCTCATCGGTGGTGGGCAGCAACGCCATTCTTGCGGGACAGGCCGGCGTGGCCGGCCACTGCGAGCTGGGCGACGGCGTGATTTTGACCGCGCAATCCGGCGTTTCGCACGATGTGCCCGCGGGCAAAATGATCTCCGGCTCACCGGCCTTCGACAATCGCACATGGCTGCGCGCGGTCACCATCTTCCAGAAACTGCCCGATCTCTGGCGTCGCGTGGACCGGCTGGAAAAGAAGCTCGGCAAGACGGAGGAAGCATGAGGCTGCGCATTGCCGTCGCGCTGGCCGCGCTGGCGCTCTTCCCTGCCGGCTGCAAGTCGTATCGCATCGACGTCCGCGTGGAGAACCGCACCGGCCAGGCGCTGAATCTGGTTGAGGTGGACTATCCCAGCGCCAGCTTCGGCATGGACACGCTGGCCGACGGCGCCATCTATCCCTATCACCTGCAGGTGCGCGGCTCCGGCCCGGTCAAGGTGCAGTACACCGAGACGAAGACGAATCAGGTGCGCCAGATGACCGGCCCGCAACTCGCAGAGCACGAAGAAGGCTCGCTGACGATTGTGCTGCTGCCCGACGGCAAAGCAGAGTTTGAGCCGAGGTTGAGCGGGCGATAGACACTCAGACGCCCAGACACGGCAAACGTGTGTCGTTCTTCCACAAAATGGATGCCCCATCCTTGCGTAGCAAGGGTGGGAACCACGAAACCTCATCCCATCCGCATTTGTGGTTCCCACCCTTTCCACGAAGAAACCGTGAAAAGGATGGGGCATCCATGGTGTTCTACTTGGCTGAAGGGTGCCCAACTGCCTGTTGACGCTGTGGGAGGCCACAAACCTCCGCACTCCCCACGTTCGGGCTCCAGCCCCCGCAAAAATGCCCCAAACGCCAACGGCCTTCCCTTGCGGGAAGGCCGTTGCGCACTTCAGGGGAGGGTTGAAAGCCTAGCGCACCATGCTCTGGAACATGGGCGACTTCAGCAGGTCATTAAACCCTGCGTCAGTGGTGGCAAAGTGCACACCCAACTGGCCGGCGGCGGAGCTGACATCGGTGGCCGCCAGTGCCGACTTCTCCGCCTCGGAGCCGCTGACCTTGCGATAGGCGATGGCCGCGCTCAGCAGCGAGGAGACCGTGGCCGCGGCAAACGAGTCGCCGGTGGTGATGCCCAGGTCGAACTTGACGCCGTGCTGGAAGTTCATCGAGTAGGAGGACGAGAGCAGCCGCTTGCGCACCGACTCAAAGTCGGCCACGCTGCCGGCATCGCCCAGCACCTGCTTCATCATGGTCTGGGTGCCCTTCTGGTCAAGAATGCTCCACAGCGGTTCGGAGTCCACGGCGCGCATCGCATCCATCAGCGAGCCGTTGGTCAGCAGGCTCTGCTCCACGCCGTCGCGCGCGTTCAGCGCGTGCTTCACGGCATCGGAGCTGCCAAAAACCATGGTCGAAGGATCGACAAAGCACAGCACCATGCCGGTGCGGCCCATGGGGTAGATGAGGTTGTCGCGCAGCTTGGTAATCTTGGCCTTCTGCTTTTTCAGGTTGGCCAGAATGTCATCCATCGAGAACTGTCCCTGGGCAATGCCCACGGTGGCCAGTTCGTCGCTTGCGCCCGCGGGACGGAAGAGCGCGAAGGCCAACTGGTCGACGTCGTGATTCTCGTTCAGGCCTGACTTGCGCAGCGCATCGTCAAACTGCTTCAGGTCCGGCGGCATCACGCGCTCGCGCAGGCTCATGGCCGTGGCCGAGTTCTGCATGGCGCGGTAGTCGATGACCACCAGTTGCTGCACATCGTGGGGAATCGCGGCGCGGGCATCGCCCGAGAGCTGCGCCGCCTGCGCCGGCATGGCCAGCGCGGCACACAAGGCTGCTGCCGCAATCGTAAGAGCTGTCTTCAACGTTCTCCTCCTGTTGCTGCGCCGGGCCAATCAAGGGGCGCCTCCAAACGGCGCTCCAGCACCTTGGCCGCAGCATCGAATCCAGTTAATTGACGCATCCACTCGCTCTCGCGCTCGCAGGCGGCCTCCGGAAGCAGTCCGATGACCTCTCCCTCGACCGGAGCCAGCTTGTGGCGCAGGGCCACGCGGGAGACGGCGGCATAAACCTTGGAGACCGGCGTCACCTCGAAGTCGGTGATGTTCATGGTCAGCTGGGCGCGTCCGTGGGCAAGCACGCCGAGGGCCTTTACGGCCTTCAAGCCGCCACTGGCAGCGCGCAGCTCGCGGGCCATGGCGCGGACCGCAGCCACATCCGCCGAGTCGAAGTAAATGTTGTATGCAATCAAGAACTTACGGGCTCCCACGGCGGCCGCTCCGGCGGTGGGATGCAGGCTTGGGCCGCCCAAATCGGGCCGACGGGCGGCGTCCTTGCGTACCTGGTCACGCAGCCCCTCAAACTGCCCTTTGCGGACGTCTTCCAGGTTGGCGCGGTCGGGCCGGGCGGCGGCCGCCTCGTAGAAATAAATCGGCACATTGTAGCGACGCCAGATTTCAAGACCCGCCTGGCGGGCCAGCAAAACGCACTGCTCCAGCTTGACGCCGGAGATGGGTACGAAAGGAATCACATCGGCCGCGCCAATGCGTGGATGCACGCCGGACTGGCGCGTCAGGTCAATCAGTTCGGCCGCCTTGCCCGCGCCGCGCACGGCAGACTCAACCACCGCCGCCGGAGAGCCGGCCACCGTCACCACGGAGCGATTGTGGCTGGCGTCCATCGACCAGTCCAGAAGGCGCACACCGTCCACGCGCATGGCAGCCACAATGGCCTCCACCACGCGGCGGTCCTTGCCCTCGGAATAGTTGGGAACACACTCGACAATCGGATCCATGGAGCTCACTTCCAGAACGTGTATCCCACCTGAATTTGAATGCTGGCATTGACGCCGGGGTTGTGGTCGCCCAGCGACGCCGACGAAATGTGCACGGCGTTGACGCCGAGATCGATGGAGCGGCGCGCGCGCGTGAAGTAGTGAATGCCGAAGCCGCCCTGTGGTGCGAAGTTCCACACCGAAGTGGCGCCGGGGTCGCCATGCGGAACCAGCACATCCGGCGGAAACTTGTGCGTGGTGTAGATGAGCCCGCCCGCGCCCTGGAACCATGGCTGAATCCTGCGCGAACGGGTAAGGAAGTTCCAGCGCAGAATCACCGGCGTCATAGCCACGCCGCGGAAGGTTCCGCCGCCAACCTGCTCGGTGTAGGTTTCGCCGTTGTAGGTAAAGGTCACGCTGTGCGGGGCCGGCGTGTAGGCCTGCCACAGCGGCATAATGTTGCCGCCCAGTTCAAACTGGCCGGTGACCCAGCCAGCATGCAGAACGGGCGTAAGCGGCTTGCCGATCTGGAAGCCGCCCCACAGAAACTTGAAGTCGGAGCGATCGCCCACGCCGGTGCCCCAGTTGACGAAGGGGCCCATCTCCCAGCGCAGATGGTCGCGCACGTCGGCCACGGGGCTTTCGGGAAGATTCAGCTTGTCCACCGTGGCAGAGTTCGTCGCATTGGAGGAACTGCGTTCGGCCTCCTGCGCCAGCACCTGCGGCGCAAAGGCCGACGCAATAGCCACCACCGCGGCCATGGGCACAATCCACTTCAGCACTTGCTTCACTTCCGCTCCTTCAGTTGCATAGGTGCGCGTACTGCGCTCCACAAAAAAGGCCGACCCGGTGAGGGCGGCCTTTTGTTGGCTTTACTTCAAACTGCGTTAGCCGGCCACCTGTTCCATCTGCTCTGCGTCCATGTCGAAATTGGAGTAGACATTTTGCACGTCGTCCAAATCTTCCAGCACGTCCAGCAGACGCACCATCTGGTTGGCGGCTGCGCCTTCCAGCTTGGTGTAGGTGGAGGCGACCATGGTCACCTCATTCATCACCGGAGTAATGCCCGCGGCCTTCACCGCTTCCAGAACCGCCTCGTACGAGCCCGGATCGGTAAGAATCTCCCAGCTTTCGCCTTCGTCGTTCAGGTCTTCGCCGCCGTGCTCCAGCACAACGCCCATCAGCGTGTCTTCGTCGGCCGCCGACTTCTCAATGGCGATGACGCCCTTCTTCGAGAACATGAAGCGCACCGAGCCGGACTCGCCCAGGTTACCGCCATGTTTGGAGAAGGCATGGCGCACTTCGCTCACCGCGCGGTTGCGGTTGTCGGTCAGCACGTCCACGATGAGCGCAACGCCGCCGGGGCCGTAGCCCTCGAACGAGATTTCCTCGTAGTTCACGCCTTCCAGCTCGCCGGTGCCGCGCTGAATGGCGCGCTTGATGTTGTCGGCCGGCATATTTTCGGCCTTGGCCGCAGCCACGGCCGTTCGCAGCCGGGCATTGCTGTCAGGATTGCCACCACCCTTGGCGGCGACCGCGATTTCCTTCAACAGGCGGGTGAAGATCTTGCCGCGCTTGGCATCCAGCGCGCCCTTCTTGTGCTTAATTGTGGCCCATTTGGAATGGCCGGACATGAGAAACCTCAGTAATTGCAGTGAAGATGCGGGCGCCATAGGCGCACTCGACCTTGCAGATTATATCACCGGTGGAGGGTGGCTTGGCCGGAGCGGCGGCTGGGTGCGCTCTGTGCTCTTCCACTGAGACTGGGTGCCCCAGGCGCCTCGCCTTTGGGCACCTGGGAGGCCATCACCGCCAATTCCAGGCCTCGTCCGTTCTCCCCTAAAAATGGATGCCCCATCCTTCCGCGCACTTTGCGGAAGGGTGGGCACCACAACCGCCCACACTCAGAGCAGACCCGCCCCACCGCCGATGAAATCCAAGAGACAACAGGGATAGGATAGAATCCTACTCAATCCCACGCGAGGAGTCCCGCGGATGCGCACCACACAGCAGATGAGCATAACGCTTCCCAAGGCCATGGCCCGGCAGATCCGCGCCAAGGTGGCCCGCGGAGAATACGCGACGGAAAGCGAAGTCATTCGCGAGGGGCTTCGCGCACTGATGGCACAGGAAGAAGCCGTGGAGGAATGGTTGCGCACCAGGGTGGCGCAGGCCTACGACGCCCATAAGGCCGATCCGGCGCGCGCGCTGCCAATTGAGACGGTCCGGGCCAGCCTTGCAGCAACCCACCGTAGAGCGAATACGGGGCGCTGATGCCGCGCCGCGTTGTCTTCGCTCCGGAGGCAAACGCTCAGCTTGTCGATCTCTATGCATACCTCGCGCGCAAGGCCTCGCCGGCCATTGCCGAGCGCTATGTCAGCGGCATTATCGATGCCTGTGAACGGCTCACGCGGTTTCCCATGCGCGGTACAGAACGAAGCGACGTACGGCCCGGCCTGCGCGTTGTGGGCTATAAACGGCGCACCGCCATCGCATTTGCAGTGCAGGAACGCGAGGTTGTCATCCTCGGTGTCTTTTATGGCGGCCAGGATCTCTCGGCTAGACTTGGCGACTGAGTATAGGCAGATGTAGGGAACGGGCCGGGTTGGGTCTGTGCTCACCCACATCTCCAAAATCGGGATATGCCCACCTCAGCGACGAAGACCTGACGCCGGGGCCCCCGGCGTGGTGCACCCTATTTTTGTGGCCGCAGTCACGGTCAGATGTGGGCCACCTGCCCGTGCAATTTTATTGGCCAAGCACCGCCTCTTCTGTTGTCACAGTGACAAGAGTTATACGGTCATGTGGTTTCTGAGGAGATGATTATATTGGCTCCATTCTGGTTCGCTTTGGACGCAGATAACTTGCCTGGAAATCATTTCGTAGAAGTTTTGCGGCTCATCCTTCCCTTCAATCCTTAAACGAACCACAAAGTTGCAAAGATCGGCAATTTGAATACCTAGACAGTCGGTTGAATCGGCAAAGAACATATCATCATGCGCGTGCCAAAGACGATTCTTTTGAGGAGTGGTAAAGGGGTGCTTGGAGCGCAGGGAGCGATAGCTCTTCCGGAGGTTAGCCTTCAGGTCTTTATCGCTGCAATCATCGAGAACACACAAATAGGTATCCTTCCAATCGATTAATGTAGAAGTAGTAAGGGCGTCTATATGGGGATTTGGATGGTTAGCGACGGCCCAATCCTCAACACCCAAGAGACACAAGTGAAATGCAACATTCAATGGACGCATAGTGCTAAACGGACTCCCGGAAAATTTCTGACGATCAATTGCGGCATAAGCAAAAGGCAATCCGTTCATTGCCACCGCTGACAGAAGCACTCTTATCGCATTAAAGCGCTTTTCTGCGTCTATCCCGTCAAACGGCGCATCTCCGTAATACAAGGCGGAGGCGTGAAACTCCTTGAATTGGTCTATCTTTTCGGCAGGAATGATTTGCTGAATTGCGACCTCATAAATGCTCGATAGGTATCCGAATTTTCCAGAGGGGACTATCAACGCACCGAACATTACAATCGAACTGTGACCGTCGGTTCCGGTTTCATCAAAATATGCGAGATGCACAGGGATTCTCTCTCGGAATTGACTTTGCGCACACATCGGGCGGGTCGCACCCTACGCGGGTAGTTTATCCCTAAACCCCACGAAGCATGGATGCCCCATCCTTTTCACGGCTTCATCGTGAAAAGGGTGGGAACCACAAATGCGGAAGGGCAGAGGTTCGCGGTTCCCACCCATCGCTCAAGCGAAGGATGGGGCATCCATTTTCGTGCTGAGAGCGGGCTGTGTTTTTCGACCCGCGCTATAGCCTGTACCGGCATTTCCGCGGGTGCCCGTTCTGGAAGATGGCGCAGTCGTGCGGCACGTCGACCGTCTCCACATACACGCCGCCGGCCAGCTCAATCGAGCGTTTGGAGGCCAGGTTGTCCGGGTCGCAGGTAATCCAGATTGGGTTGAGGCCGACGCGGCGCGCGAAGGGCACCAGAAGCCGCACCGAGCGCGCGGCGAAGCGGTGGCCGCGATGCTCCGGATGCACGCTGTAGCCAATGTGCCCGGCGTAGCACTCCACATGCGGCGTGGAGCCAACGCGCAAACGGATGCCGCCCAGCTCGTAGCCCGCCTCCGCATGCACCATGCGGAAGGAGTAGCACGGCACCCGATGAAACGGGTGCCGGCCAAACGACTCGAGCGTGAGGCACAGCTCGCCGTCCTCCAGCTCGCCCGGCTCGATGAGGGCGAGAACGGCAAGGTCGGCGGCGTCCACTTGGGATTCCCTACCCCACCAGTTCCATGGCGCGAATGCTTTCCTTGCGCACGGTCAGCTTTTCGACCAGGTCCGTACGCACCTCGAAGCCGCGCCCTGGCGTCTCCGGCACCACGATTTCGCCTTCAGCCGTCACCGTCACCTCGGGCTCAATGATGTCTTCCTTCCAATAGCGTTTGGAGGCCGAGACATCGCCGGGCAGTGAGAAGTTCTCCAGCGTGGAGAGCGCGATGTTGTGCGCGCGGCCGATGCCGGACTCCAGCATGCCGCCGCACCACACGGGAATACCGCGCTCCTGCGCAGCGTTGTGCACCGCAATGGCCTCGCTGAATCCGCCCACGCGGCCCAGCTTGATGTTGATGATGCGGCAGGACTCCATCTCGATGGCCGCCAGCGCATCGCGCCGGTTGCGGATCGACTCGTCCAGGCAGATGGGCGTGTTCAGCCGCTTCTGCAGCATGGAGTGGTAGTAGAAATCGTCGTGCCACATGGGCTGCTCAATCATCAGCAGGTCGAAGGCGTCGAAGTTCACCAGGTGGTCGGCATCGCGCAGGCGATAAGCAGAGTTGGCGTCACAGCTGAGCGTAATGGCAGGCCAGCGGCTGCGCACTTTCTCAAACACTTCCACATCCCAGCCGGGCTTGCATTTCAGCTTGATGCGCTGATAGCCGGCAGCCAACTCGCGCTCGATGATGTCCATCAACTCGGGAATCGACTTTTGAATGCCCAGCGAAACGCCGCAGGGAATCCGGTCGCGCACGCCGCCCAGCAAACGGCCCAGCGGCACGCCCTCACGCTGCGCCTCCAGATCCCAGATGGCGTTTTCAAGCGTGGCCTTGGTCATGCGGTTGCCGCGCACAATCTGAAAGAGCTTGGGAATCTTGCCGCCGTGCTCGGGCGTTGCCGCGGCCAGAATAGGGCCGAGTTCGTTTACCAGCACCGCCCAGGCAGTGTCAGTCGACTCGCCGGAGAAATGCGGGTGCTCGCCGGCCGTGCACTCGCCCCAGCCCACCAGGCCCTCGGAGTGGACTTCGGCCAGCAGCACGCGGCGATCCTTGGTGACGCCAAAGCTGGTTTCGAAGGGACGCAGAAGGGGAATATGCAGTTCGCGAAGGATGATTTCGTCGATGCGCATTGAATGTTTGTCCTTGATGAATGACTGCTGATGAATGTGTGCAGAGACACCGCTAGCTGCGCGGCTCCGCATGGGACTCAAGCTCAGGCCATTGTGGCTCGGCCAGTTCGTAGACACCGTTTCCCTGCTCGTCGCGGGAGTAGCCAACCACGGCCAGCCCCTGCGCAAAGGCCCGCTGAAACCTGCTGCGATTCTCAAGCTGCACTGCCAGCGCCTTGTCTCTGTCGGTCTCCGAGGTCTTCCACTTGTAAATGGAAGCCGGAATCGAGATGCGCTCCTGAATGGTCCCGTTCCGCAGCGGCTGCCCCTCCAGGTGGCTCGCCACGCGGCGCGAGTCAAGGTACCACTCGGCCACCAGGCGATCGGTAGGAAGTCCGCCCTGCAGACGAGATGAGGATACACCATAAAAATCCACGGAGTAGCGACGAACTATCGCTCCCAGCTTGAAGATATTCAGATAAGCGTTCTTGATTTCCAGCGGATCGAAGGTCCACTCCATCAGCCGGATTCCCCGCTCCAGAGCCTCGCGGCGCTGCTCCAGCTTGATCTTTGCGCCTAGGCCGCGGTTGCGGTAGTTCTCGTGCACGGCCAGCATGTGCGAGTGAATATAGGGCTTAGGCTCGCCCTCTTCCGTTTTTACGCCGGGCAATGACATGGCGAAACCGATGAGCGAGCCGGGATCGCCCTGCGGCGTGGCGCCGGGCAAATCCGTGTCGAATGCCCCAATCACCTGCCCGCCGATTTTTTGCCCCACAAGAAATGCCTTGCGCGGAATCACATCCGTCCAGTCGTAGCCCCAGGTATGAATCTGCAACTGCACGCAGGCCTCAAACTCGTCGTGCCCGTGGCAGCTTCGAATCACGATCATTTCGTTCCCTCACTGGCCAGTTTGCGTTTGGCCTCAACCCACAAGGCCTCCAGCTCATCTGGTTTCAACTCTTCGAGCGGCTTCGAAGCCGCCTCTTCCATGGCGCGAAAACGCTGACGGAAGCGCAGATTGCATCCGCGCAACGCCATCTCCGCATCCACGCCCAAATGGCGGCCAAGATTGACCACCGTGAACAGCAGATCGCCCAGCTCGGCCTCAACGGCGGCCTGCACGGCTGCATTTTTCGGGTCGCGCTCGATAGCGACAGCCTCGGCCTCAAGCTCGGCGGTCTCCTCGGCCACCTTGGGCAGCAGCTCGCGCCAGGTGGGCCAGTCAAAGCCGGCCTTGGCGGCCTTGGAGCCGATTTTGGCAGCCTCGGCCAGCGCCGGCATGGCGCGCTGCACGGAATCGAGGCGCGATTGTGTCTCGTGCTCGGTGGTGTGCGCAGCCTTCTCTGCCAGTTTGATTTCGTCCCAGTTTTTGAGCACTTTGGCGGATGAACCTTCAACCTCCGCGTCAACGCTGGCGGCATTGCCGGCCTCGCGCGAAGCCTCTTCGCCAAAGACGTGCGGATGGCGGCGGATGAGCTTGCGGTTCAGCTGTTCCAGCACGTCGGCAACGGTGAAGTGGCCTTCGTTGGCAGCCATCTCCGCATAGAAAAGAACTTGCAGCAGCAGGTCGCCGAGTTCTTCGGAGAGATGCGGAAAGTCGCGCCGCTCGATGGCGTCGAAAACTTCGTAGACTTCTTCCAGCGTGTACTTACGAATGGTGTCGAAGTTCTGCTCGCGGTCCCACGGACAGCCGCCGGGGGCGCGCAAACGCGCCATAATGGCTGCCGATTGCTCAAACAGAGCCGCAGCCCGCGCCGGATCGGTGGTCCTCGCCGTTCCCTGGGCAGTAAGTAGGGGGTCTGGACTGTATGCGTTGCCCGCGTCGTCCATCGCTCCTAGTGTAGCGCGCGCGGGTGGCGAGCGTACCAGGAAGGAGCTCGCACGCAGATTTCCACGCGCGTCCTGCGTTCGTTTTGAAGGGGCATGGCTTCAGCCATGCCCTACATGCTGCGGAATTGTCCGGCCTTCAGGCGTTTTCGTCGGACTCTCATTCTGCTACCTGCAATTTTCCTCGTCGAAGCGTGCAGATTATTTCGCCGCTTTGTCGCACAATCATGGAGCGGCCTATTGCGGTCTCACACATAAACGTTCATCGAACAGAAAGCGAAACATACCCCCCTCCCCCCCCCGGGGGTGCGGGAGTGAGATGAAGACCGACACTCCGCCCTCGCATTCCTGGCGAGCAGTGTCTCCCGCTGCGGCGTCTTCTCGCTGATAGACTCATTCCGCAAGCGATGCGCATTTACTTCACAGTTTTAGCCGGAGTTTTAGGGCTGGCCTTTGGCAGCTTTTTGAACGTGTGCCTGAGCCGCTGGCCCGCCGGCGAGAGCGTGGCCAAGCCGCGCTCGCACTGCCGCGCCTGCGGACGCACGCTGACGTGGTGGGAGAATGTGCCGCTGCTGAGCTGGCTGGCCCTGCGCGGCCGCTGCCGCACCTGCGGGGTTTGGATTGGCTGGCGGTATCCGATTGTCGAGCTGGCGGTGGGGGCGCTGTGGGCTTACGATGTTTGGCGCTTCGCTTTCGCGCTTCCTAAGCTCGGCTTGTCAATCTGGGGTTTCAACTTTCTCGTTGTCTGTTTCTTAGGCCCATTTTCACTTCTATGGTTGCTCGTTGCGCTTGCCGTTCTTGATGCCGAGCATCTATGGCTGCCTGACAAGCTGACCTTGCCTAGCATTTTGCCTGGCGTATTTGTCGCCGCTATCTATAGCTACTTTTTCGCAGGAAGTATTGTCACTCCGGTATCGTTCGCAAATTTCTTCCTATCACCATCCATGCAGAGTTTTTGGCTGGAGCGATTTTTTTCGATCCTCCTTTCCGCCGGCCTCGTCCTCCTCATCCGCTGGCTCTACCAGCTCGTCCGCCACCGCGAAGGCATTGGCCTGGGCGACGCCAAGCTGATGGCCATGCTGGGCGCGTGGCTCGGCCTCGAAGGCGCGCTGCTGGCCTTTGCACTGGGCATTTTGATGGGCGCTGTGGTTGGTCTGGTCGTTCTAGCGCGCGGCGCACGCGCAGGCACAAAAAATCCCGCTCTCGCCAAGCTGCCACTCGGCACATTCCTCTGCATCGGCGGCATCGTCAGCAGTCTCTGGGGCCAGCCGATTCTCGCGGCCTACATGCGCTGGGCTGGATTCAACTAGCTTCTACTGCTGCGGCGCGGCCTTGGCGTTGGCAATCTCCGGCGTCTTCAGCAGCCGCTTGGCTTCCTTGCCGTGCTTCGAGTCGGGGTCAAAATCGACCACCTTCTGGTAGTTGGCGCGAGCTTCGGCAAACTGGCCCATGTTGCGCTCGGACTCGGCCAATCCCCAATAAACATCGGGATTCTCCGGGTCCAGCACCATCGCAGAAGTGAAGCGCGAAAGCGCCGCCTTCCAGTTTTTGCGCTCCAGATAATAAGCGCCCACGCTCTCGTCTTCCTTGGGGCCGACTACCTTCGCAGGCTCCTCGTCGCGATCACCGCGGCCGCGCTTCTTCTTTTCCTTGTCCGGATCAGAGATGACCGGCTCGGCAGCCTGCACGCTGGAGCTGAAGCCTCCATCCTGCGAGGGCGCGCTCTCGTCGGGACTTCTCGCCGGGTCGGTGTCGTCAAACGGCATGTCCGCGCCGGCGGCGGTGTTGGCCGGGTCCGGCGCTGCCGCGGCTGCCGCCGCCGCGCTTGTGCCAATCACCGGCACCGCGTTGTTGTCTTCAGGAAACGGATTCGCGTCGGTGGGCTTCGCGCTCTGCGCCGGCGTGCTGCTTCCCTGCTGCTGCGGCGTTTGCTGCGCATGCAAAGCCGGCGCGCAGGCCAGTGCGCACGCGGCCCAAAGCCCCGCCAACCATGCCGTCGATGAAATGCTGCGCATCATTCGTGTTTCTTCACCCTCTTCAATGGTACGATGCGGCCATACCGCTTTATTCATACTGACGAAGGACAGCCGTATACCGTCTCATGGGACTTCTGATCCGCTCATCCGCCATTCATGCCGCAGGCTGCTACACCACCACCGCAATCCGCAAGGGCCAGCGCGTGGCCGAATACACCGGTCCGCGCCTGAGCAAGGACGAGGCCGACACCGCCTACGAGGATTCACCCATCACCTATCTGTTTGGACTGGGCGACGGCAAGGTTGTCATCGACGGCCACTGCATGGCCATGTTCATCAATCACAGTTGCGACGCAAACTGCGAGACCGAGGAGCTGAAGGGCCGCGTCTGGATTACGGCCATCAAGAACATTGCCGCCGGTGAGGAAATTACCTACGACTACTGCCTCTACGACGGTGGCGACGACGAGGCCACCTGCAACTGCGGCGCGAAGAAGTGCCGCGGCACCATGTACAGTCCCGAAAAAGTAAAGAGCCGCAAAAAGGCCGCGAAGAAGAAAGCCGCAGCCGGCAAAAAGCGCAGCCTCCGCAAGCAGCAGAAGCCAGCCAAGGCGGCCTAGCGGCAATCGCCACACGCGCCCGGCGCGCACTTCCCTATCCACAGCGCAATCCGCTGGCGAACGATACAATCACCAGCAGGCCAACCGTCGTCACGGGGCCCTTCAAGGAGCACGCGCGCACATGGAATACCAGGTTCTGGCACGGAAATATCGACCGCAGCGGTTTGCGGATGTGGCCGGACAGGATCATGTGACCCGCACCCTGCTGAACGCGCTGAGCCAGAACCGCGTGGCCCACGGCTACATTTTTTCCGGGCATCGCGGCATTGGCAAAACCACCATTGCGCGCATTCTGGCCCAGGCGCTGAACTGCCGCACCACGATTGGCTCGGCAGAGCGGCCTACGCCGGAACCCTGCGGCATCTGCGACTCCTGCACCGAAATTCGCACCGGCTCTGCCGTCGATGTGATTGAAATTGACGCCGCCACCAACCGCGGCATCGACGAGATTCGCGAGCTGCGCGACGCCGCACGCTACGCGCCCGCGCGCGACCGCTACAAGGTTTACCTTCTGGACGAAGCGCACCAGATTACCGATGCGGCCTTCAATGCCCTGCTCAAGACGCTCGAAGAGCCGCCCTCGCACGTGGTCTTTATGATGGCCACAACCGAGCCCGAAAATATTCCGCAGACCATCCGCTCGCGCTGCCAGCACTTCAGCTTTCACGCGGTGCGCTTCGACGACATTCTGGCGCAGTTGAAGATGATTGCCGCGGCCGAAGGCGTAACCGCCGAAGACGCCGCGCTGGCGCTGCTGGCCGAGGCCGGCGACGGCTCCATGCGCGATGCGCTCTCCATCATGGACCAGGCCATTGCCTCGGCTCCGGTGGAGGACGGCAAGGCGGTGCTTTCCGCCGCGCAGATTCGCGACCTGATGGGCTCGGTGCCCAATGCCATCTTCGAGCGGCTGATGGAAGCGGTGGCCTCCGGGCAAAGCGCGGAGTTGATGGAGCAGTTGAATGTGCTGCTGAATGCCGGGCACAGTCCGTCGTCGCTGGCGCGGCAACTGGTGCGCTATCTGCGCAACACGCTGATGGCCAAGCTGGGCGGTGAGCAAACCGAGCTGCTGCAAATCTCCGCCGACGAGCGCGCGCGGGCCACACGTACTGCCCTGCTGTTCAGCGAAGAAGACATCACGCGGAACCTGCAGATTGTGCTGCGCACCTTCGACGATTTGAATTACCGGCAGGAGCAGCGCTTCCATCTTGAGCTGGGCCTGCTGAAGCTGGTGCACGCGCAGCGGTTGCTGCCGCTGGAAGAGCTGTTGAGCGGCGTGGCCAGCGGCGCCGGCGTAAAACCCGCGGCCGGAGCGGTCACGCGCGCGGTCGGCTCGGCGACAACTTCGGCAATGAGCAGCGCGAGCAAGCCGCTCGGCTTTGGCGCAACGTGGAGCGCTCCGCAGCCTGCTACAGCGCCGCCAATTGCGCCACCCGCGCCGATGGCAGCAGCTTTTGCGCCGGTGATTGCCGCGCCCGCGCCGCCTCCGCCGCCGGTGTTCACACCGGCAATGGAAGCGCCGCTCGCTGAGCAGCCCGCGGTGCGCGACGTGGAAGCCCCGGCCAATGCTGACATCGACACGCTGCGCGTTGCCGTAGCCGAAGCGCTGGAGCAAGGCGGCCACAGCTCTGCCTCGCAGCTGATTGCCTCCGGCGCGTGGTCCATCGATGGCTCAAATCTCCGCATTGAAGTGCCGGGCATGGGCAAAAAAATGCTGGCGCTCACCGTGAATGCCACGGCCGAAAAGATTCTTCGCCAGACGCTGCAAAAGCTTGGCGGCCCGGCGCGATTCATGGTGGTGCCGGGCGCAGGCACGGGCACGCTGGCGCCGGTTCCGGCCTCCGCGCCCAAGGGCTCCGTGCAGCAAATTGCGCTCGATCATCCACTGGTGAAACGCGCGCAGGAGATTTTCAACGCCGAAGTGCGCAGCGTTGTGGACCTGCGCACCAAGTAGCCCCGAGGACCCCGCAGATGTTTAATCCGATGAAACTCGCAGAGATGCTGTCGCAGGCCAACCAGCTGAAGGACGAGATGCAGCAGAAGCTGGGGCAGACGATTGTGGAAGGCTCTGCCGGCGGCGGCGCGGTAAACGCCACCATGAATGGCAAAAAGGAACTGTTGAAGCTCCACATCGACCCAGCCGCTGTGACCAGCCTGACCGGCAACCACGCCGATGTGGAGATGCTGGAAGACCTGATTGTGGCCGCGGTGAACGAGGCGGGACGCAAGGCGGATGCAGCCATCCAGGCCAGCATGCAGGGCGTGCTGGGCGACTTGAAGCTGCCCGGATTAAGCTAGGGACCAAAGACAAGCACTGGAGGGCACCATGATTCCACAGGCAAGCCGAAGAAGCTTTCTGCAATATGGATTGGGTGTGGCGGCTGCATCAATGGCTCCGCGCTGGATGTTGGCCGAACCGATGCTGGCCTTTGCGCAGGACGACCCCGGCGCAACACCGGTGAAGTCAACCAAGCTCGCGGACAATCTCTTTCTTCTTCAGGGCGCGGGCGGCAACATGGCGCTGCAAATTGGCGCAGACGGTCTGCTGCTAATCGATGCCAGCTACGCGCCGGCGGTTCCGCGCATTCGCGAGGCGATTGCGGCGCTGGCGCCCGCGGCGGTTTCCGCGCCCAGCCTGCTCATCAACACGCACTGGCATGGCGACCACACCGGCGGCAACGAAGGCATGCACGCCGCGGGATTTTCGATTCTGGCACACCGGCTGACGCGCGACCGCCTGAGCCACGTGCAGGAGATGAAGCTCTTCCATCGCACTGTGCAGCCCTCGCCTGTTGCGGCGCTGCCGACGGCGGTCTTCGACAGCACGATGACGATTTTCCGCAATGGCGACACACTGAACCTGGAGCATTTTGCGCCGGCGCACACTGACACCGACATCTCCATCTACTTTGCCGAGGCGAATGTGCTGCACATGGGTGACGTGTGGTTCAACGGCATCTATCCGTTTATCGATGAGGGCACGGGCGGCAATATCGACGGCATGATCGCCGGCGCCAAGCGCGGCCTGGCTCTGGCGGACAGCAAGACGAAGATTATTCCGGGCCATGGACCGCTGGGCACGCGCGACGAGCTTGCGGCTACGCATGAGATGCTGGCGTCAGTTCGCGAAAAGGTTGCGGCACTGAAGAAGCAGGGACTGAGCGAGCAGGAGACCGCGGCAAAGAAACCAACAGCGGAATTCGACGCGAAGTGGGGCAAGGGCTTCATGGCTCCAGACGTGTTCACAGGCATTGTCTACCGCACGGTGTAGGCGGAGAGGACCAATCGGTGTCACGCTACGCCGAGCCGATGGCACGGCTCATTGAAGAGTTGAAGAAGCTGCCCGGTGTGGGCTCGAAGACCGCGCAGCGCTACGCGTTTTATTTGCTGCGCGCCAGCGACGACGATGCCGAAGCGCTGGCCGAGGCGGTGCGCGGGCTGAAGGCGAGCCTGCATCTTTGCTCCATCTGCAACAACGTGACGGACGTGGACCCGTGCACCTACTGCACAAGCCCGACGCGCAACCAGAAACAGATTTGCGTAGTGGAAGAACCGACCAGCATCTCGTCCGTGGAGCGTACGCGCGGCTACAACGGCGTCTACCACGTGCTGCATGGCACGCTCTCTCCACTGCATGGCGTGGGGCCGGAGCAGTTGCGCGCCACGTCGCTGATGGAGCGGGTGAGCGCGGGCGGCGTGGAAGAAGTGATTCTTGCCGTGAGCCCTACATTGGAAGGCGAGGCGACGGCTTCGTGGCTGGCCAACAAGCTGCAGGCATTTTCCGTGCGCGTCACACGCATTGCCACCGGCGTGCCGGCGGGCGCGGACATTGAGTACACCGACGAAGTGACGATGGCGCGTGCCATGGAAGGCCGACGCGAACTTTAACTGGCCTTGACCGAGGCGCGGGACTAGACTGTGCCCGTCGATGAGTCCCATTGGACATTGCGCGCTGGGTCTGGCTCTCAAGCCGGCGGCTCCAAAAGCGCCCATATGGCTGTTGTGCGCGGCCGCGGCCTGCGCCGACTTTCTCTCCATGGCGCTCTTTGCAATAGGCGTGGAAGGGCCCGTGCGCGGATTCCCATGGTCGCATGGACTTCTGATGTCAATCGTCTGGTCTGCACTGGCTGCCGCGCTGGTGTTTCTTTGCCTGCGCAACGCGCGCGCAGCCCTTATCACCGGCGCGCTGGTGCTGAGCCACTGGCTGCTCGATTTCGTCAGCCACCCTATTCCCTTCGACACGTTTTCCTGGAAAACATGGCATTGGACGCAAGGACGGCCGCTGCCGGGCGATCTACCACTGTTCTTCGGCCAATCGCCTCGGGTCGGCCTCGGATTCTACAACTCCATCAGCGCGGTTCAGGCCACGGCACTGGAGTTCGCCATGCTCGCTGCAGGCATCGCAATCTATATTCGCTTTCGCAATGACCGCTCTAGCGCCGCAAACGGCTGAGCAGATCCTGCGGGTGCACCGGCTTGGCTAGAATTTCGAACTCGTAGCCTTTGGCGCGCGCCTTCTCCAACAGGTCGGCCGTGGCGGCCTGGCCTGAGAAAAGCAGGATCTTGATCTCCGGCAGCATGGTGCGGATTTGAATGGCAGCATCAATGCCGTTCAGGTCGGCCATGATGACATCGGTGATGAGCATGTTGGGCGCGAACTCGCGCGCGGTTTCAAGAGCCTTTTCGCCGGAGTACACGGCGCGCGTCTCAAATCCGCTTTGATTCAGAATCATGGCCAGCGAGTCGGCAATCACTCGCTCATCGTCTACGACCAATACCTTGGGCTTAACCTGGGTCACTTGCTCCGGCTCCTTAAAAGGAAGGCAAACGGGAAATCGATGTGTCGCGCGCCGGCAGACCTCCGGCAGTGAGTTGCTGCAGCTGCACCATGTGGTTCGCTCTGGGGGCGAAGCTAACTGAGTTAATGATACGCTCGAAGCAGGCCGGATTGCTCCTCCCTTCGATGGACGCACAGTTGCACAACTTTGCAGTACATCGTGAATCCCTGGAGTCCTGCCGGTTCATCTAACTGAAATCCGTAGTGTTTACACTTGCGCAAATCGCGGCGCAACATCGACGTTACCCACGACGACCCCAAAATCTGATTGAGCCAGAGAGATTGCCATGCAGCAAACTGCATTCGATCCAACTGTGACATCCGCTCCCGACGCGATTATTCGCGCCGAGGGAATCGAAAAGTATTATGCGCAGCCCAGCGCCAATCGCATCCAGGTAATTTCGGCCACCGACCTGAGCATTGTGCCGGGCGAAATTGTCGCGCTGCTGGGCCCGTCGGGCTCGGGCAAGTCGACCATGCTGCGCATGCTCAGCGGGCTCTCGCGGCCCTCGGCCGGGCAGGTGTACTGGCATGGCAAGCCCATCGGCGACTCGGAGATTAACGTCTCCATCGTCTTCCAGAGCTTCGCGCTATTTCCCTGGCTCACCGTGCTGGAAAACGTAGAGGCTCCGCTGAAGGCGCGCGGTGTGGATAGCGACGAGCGCCGCACGCGCAGCATGAAGATGCTGGACACGGTGGGTCTGGACGGCTTTGAGGCGGCGTATCCCAAGGAACTGAGCGGCGGCATGCGGCAGCGCGTGGGCTTTGCGCGCGCGCTGGTGGTGGAGCCGGAAGTGCTCTTCATGGACGAGCCATTCAGTGCCCTGGACGTGCTGACCGCGGAGAACCTGCGCTCGGAGTTGCTGGAACTGTGGGCCAACAAAACCATGCCCACCAAGTCTGTATTCATCGTGACGCACAATATTGAAGAGGCGGTGCTGCTGGCCGACCGCATTATTGTGCTGGGCCGCAACCCTGGGCACATTCGCACCGATTTCCGCGTGCAACTGACGCAGCCGCGCGACCGCAAGTCCGAACCGTTCACGCAGCTGGTGGACTACATCTACAAGGTGCTGACGCGGCCCGATGTGGCGCCAGCCGAGGCGCCAGAGCAGTTTGCAAGCCCGCGCGTGCGCGACCAGCGGCAGATGAAGTACCAGATGCTGCCCCATGCGCGGCCCGGCGGCATTGCCGGCTTGCTGGAGTTGCTGATCGACAAGGGCGGACGCGACGATATTTATCGCCTGGCCGACGATCTGGCACTGGAGATCGACGACCTGCTGCCCATTGTGGACGCCGCGCACCTGCTGGGCTTCCTGACCATTGAAGAAGGCGACGCAACGATAACCGAGAGCGGCGCTGCGTTTGCGAACTCCGAAATTCTGCGCCAGAAGGAAGTCTTTCGCGATGCGGCGCTGGAGCACGTGCTGCTGCTGCGGCAGATTGGCCGCGTACTGGACTCGAAGAGCGACCACACGGTGGGCGAAGACTTCTTCCTCGACATGCTGGACGAGCAGTTCAGCGAAGAGGAAGGCCTGAAGCAGATAGAAACCGCCATTGCGTGGGGACGCTACGCGGAGCTGTTCGACTTTGATGCGGGCCGCCGCCGCTTTGTTCTGCCCGACGCGCTGCACGAGGAAGCCGGGGAGGACGCGGATTGAAGCTGCAGCAGACATTCGGGCGATCGCTGATCGAAGTCCGCACCTGGCCGTTTTTTACAGACCTGGCGGTGGCGGGCTTTTGTCTGGCGGTGTTCTTCGCCATGATCAAGCTGGGCTCGTACTGGATTGAGCCGCCGGTGCCGGCTGTAGCCATCTCTCACTCGGTGCGGGCGCTGCCTGTCTACGCGTTCTTCTCCGTGGTGCGCATCGGTATCGCTTATTTGCTTAGCCTGGTGTTCGCGGTGGGCTACGGCTATATCGCGGCCTACAATCCGCGCGTGGAAGCATGGATGATCGCGGTGCTCGACATTCTGCAATCGATTCCCGTGCTCAGCTTTTTGCCCGGCGTGATGCTGGCGATGATTGCACTGGTGCCGGGCCATCAACTGGGCATCGAGATGGGCTCGATTCTGCTCATCTTCACCGGGCAGGTGTGGAACATGGCCTTCAGCTTCTACTCCTCGCTGAAGAGCATTCCGCGCGAGATGATTGAGGCTTCGCGCATCTATCGCTACTCGGCGTGGCAGCGCTTTTGGCAGCTTGAAATGCCCTCGGCGGCCATCGGCCTTATCTGGAACTCGATTGTCTCCGTGGCTGGCGGATGGTTCTTCCTCATCACCTGCGAGATGTTTCCGCTTGGTGACCGTTTTTTCCGCCTGCCGGGACTCGGCAGCTATTTGCAAACCGCGGCTTCGGCCAATCCCGTGGACGTGCACGCGCTGGTGTGGGGCCTGCTGGTGCTGGTAGGCATCATTGTCGCGATGGACCAGCTGATTTGGCGGCCGCTCATTGCATGGAGCGACAAGTTCAAATTCGAGCAGGTGGAGTCGACCTCGCGTGTGGCCTCGCCGATTCTTTCGCTGCTGCGCCGCTCGCGGGTGGTGGCACTGCTGCCGGTCAATAGCCTGGAGTCGGTGAACGAGCGCATCTACAGCCACTTTGCGCGCACGCGCGAGTGCAAAGTGGTGCAGCCGGTGGACGACGAACGCAAGAGCGGCGGACGGATTCTACAGATTTGCATCGCGGTCTTCGCGATTCTGGCGCTGCTGTGGGGTGGCAGCGAGGCCTACCGCATGCTGCGTACGGTGACGTGGGCCGACATTCGCCTATTGCTGATGGGCGCGGGCGCGACATTTCTGCGTGTGAACGCTGCGCTGGCCATTGCCGCGTTGTGGACGATTCCCGTGGGCGTGGCCATCGGCTTCAATCCGCGGCTGGCGCGCATTTTGCAGCCTGTCACGCAGGTCATCGCTTCGGTGCCGGCCACCGCGCTCTTCCCTGTCCTGCTGCTGGGCCTGCTGCGCTACGGCGGCGGGCTGGGAGTGGGCTCCATTGTGCTGATGCTGCTGGGCACGCAGTGGTACATCCTGTTCAACGTGATTGCCGGCGCGATGGCGATTCCCAACGACCTGAAGGAAGCCGCGTCGCTCTACCGCTTTACCAGCTGGCAGCGCTGGACGACGCTGATTTTGCCCGGCATCTTTCCCTATCTGATTACTGGACTGGTGACGGCTTCGGGCGGCGCGTGGAACGCGTCGATTGTGGCCGAGTACTTCCACATTGGCGACCGCACGCTTCAGACGCTGGGTCTGGGCGCGCAGATTAGCGCAGCCACGGACGCCGGCCGCTTCTCTACCCTGCTGCTGGCCACGGCGCTGATGGCGCTGATTGTGGTGACCATTAATCGCCTGGTATGGAGAAGGCTCTATCGCCTGGCCGAAACCCGCTATAAACTCGAAGCCTGAAGTGTGCTGTGCCGCAAGTCCCGAACGATGGAGGAACGGCGATGATTCGAGTAGGGCTGGTTGGCTTTGGTCTGGCGGGACGCGTTTTTCATGCTCCGCTTGTCTCTTCGGTTGAGGGTTTGGAACTGGCCGCGGTGGTGGAGCGAACAACGGACAACGCTGCCGCGCGCTATCCCGGCATTACCACTTATCGCACCGTGGATGAGCTGCTGGCCGATGCCAGCATCAAGCTGGTTGTGGTGGCCACGCCGAATGCGACGCACTACCCACTTGCGATGACCGCGCTGCAAGCGGCCAGGCACGTGGTGGTGGACAAGCCCGCAGGCATGAACGCCGCGGAGATTGCCGGGCTGATGGACCTTGCCGGCGGGCTCGGGTTGCAGCTGATTCCCTTCCACAATCGCCGCTGGGACGGCGACTTTAAGACAGTGCACAAGATTGTGGACGAGCACACGCTGGGCATGCTGGCGCACGTGCAGTCAACCTTCGATCGCTGGCGTCCGGGCTCGTCGCGCAGTGCGTGGAAAGAAGAGCCGGAACAAGGCGGGCTGCTGCTGGATCTGGGCACGCATCTTGCGGACCAGACGCTGCAGTTGTTTGGATTGCCCGACACGGTGAGCGCGGAGATTCGCCACGAGCGCTCGGGGGACGGCGCCCCAGATGCGTTTACCGTTCGGCTGCATTACTTCACCGGGCTCAATGTGGAATTAAGCGCAAACACGCTTTCCGCGCTGGCGAGGCCGCGCTTCCATTTGCGCGGCACGCGCGGCAATTACTGGAAGTGGGGCCTGGACCCGCAGGAAGATGCATTGGGCAAAATCACGCGCATTGACGATGCGGAGTGGGGCAAGGACCCTGCCGAGAAGTGGGGCACGCTGGCCACCGATGAGGGCGACGGACTTTCCACGCGCGCTTTCGAAACGCTGCCCGGCGACTATCGTGCGTTCTACGCCGGCGTGCGCGATGCGATTCTGGGCACGGCGCCCGCGCCCGTAACAGCGCGGGATGCATGGCAGGTAGCGCATTTACTGGAGCTGGCCGAAGCAAGCGCGAAGTCGGGGCGCGTCATTGAATGCGACTGGTCGCAGGGGCCGGCTTAAGCGATGCGGCGGTGTGCGCCGGAGGGTTCGCGTTCAAGCAGCGGAACCCAGAAGCGAAACGAAGTTCCCTTGCCCGGCGCGCTGGAAGCCTCGATGCCGCCGCCGTGCGAAATGAGAATGGCGCGCACAATGGCCAGGCCCATGCCGCTCCCTTTACGCGACGTTGTCCTCTTGCCGCGATAGAACTTTTCGAAGATGAGCGGAAGGTCTGTGGTGTCGATGCCGGGGCCGTTGTCTTCCACAATGAAAATCAGGCGGCCTTGAAAGCGGCGGCTGCGCAGGGTGAGCGAGCGGCCCGACTCGCAGTAGCGGCCGGCGTTCTCCAGCAGATGGCGAAAGACGCGGCGAATCAGGTGCGGGTCGAACCAGACGGGCAGGTCAGGCTCTTCGGCATCGATAGTGATCTGGAGATGCGCCAACGATTTTTGCGAGTCCTCAATGGCGCGCTCCATGGTGATGCGTGTGGTTTGCGGCAGCAAGCGCACCTGCACAACCTTGGCATCGATTTCCGCCATCTCGATGGCGGAGCCGATGAGCGCGTCGAGCCGTGCGCTTTCCTCATCGAGAATTGAAGCCATGTCGCGGCGCGTCTCGTCGTCGAGATTGGCGTCGTCCTTGAGCGTGGTGGCCGCCGCGCGAATCGAAGTCAGCGGCGTGCGCAGCTCGTGCGTCAGCGAATCGATGAGCGCGGTGCGCAGGCGCTCGCTCTCGCGCGTGGCTTCAAGCCGCATGGAAGTTTGAATGGCGGTGGCACGGGTCATGGCAATGGCGGTTTGTGCACTGACGGCGGTGGCCACTTCGTGTGAGAGATTGGCGGGCTTCCACGCCAGCGCGCCTACCTGATTCAGACCAAGCATAAGGGCCATCGCGGAGAAACCGTGCGGCGCTTCGATGGCAGACGGGCCGGGCAACATGGTGCGCAGGCTTTCGCCGAGCGTGGGCGCAACTTCACCGGCGGTGTCGTAGAACTCGTCCTGGTCCGTAACGAAAAGGACAACCTCTTCAAGTTCAAAGACGCGGCGGATGAGCTTGGGCAGTTCGGCCACAAGGCCCATCGCGTCCTCATGCAGCATCATCTCCTGGCTCAGGTTGTAGAGCCGTTCGAGATCGGCGCGGCGCTGCTCGGCCTGGCGCGTTTGGCGGCGAGCGTGCTCTGCTACGCGCCCGGCAACAAGCGAACTGGCGACAAAGGCCAGCATGGCCACGTACTCTTGCGCACCGGCGAGGAAGAAGGTATGAAACGGCGGCAGGAAGAAGAAGTCGAAGAGAATGGCGCACACAATGGCGGTAGCCAGCGAGAGCGCGAGACCAACCTGCGTGGCCGCCCACACCACCAGAACCAGATAGACCATGCCCGCCGTAGTGCTGCGCGCACCGAAGTGCGAAAGCAGCAGCGTGGTGGCCGCTACTGAAAGTGCAGTGGCTAGCCAGCGGAACGTTCTTTGGTTCAAAAAGCGCATGGGTTTCCTTGAGTCCATCAAGATGATACTGTCGATACGCCATAATGGATGTTGTCTGAGTGAGTACCCATGCCTGGAAGAATTCTGGTTATCGACGATGAACCGCAGATTACGCGGGTGCTGCGTGCCTCGCTTGGCGCGCAGGGTTTCGATGTGCGCACCGCCAACGATCCTGAGGAAGGCTTGCGCACCTTTCACGAGTGGACGCCGGATCTGGTCATCACCGACCTGATGATGCCGACGATGACCGGCGTGGAAGTGTGCCGCGCAGTTCGCGCTGCCGGACATACGCCAGTGCTGGTGCTCTCGGTGCGCGACCACGAACGCTCGAAGGTGGAGGCGCTGGATGCAGGCGCCGACGACTACGTGACCAAGCCCTTCGGCATCCATGAGCTGCTGGCGCGGGTGCGCGCACATATGCGCCGCGCGCCGGAGCGCACTTCGTCGACCATTGAGGCGGGAGACTTCCTGGTGAATATTGCCGCACACGAAATCACTGTGCAAGGCAAGCCGATTCACCTGACGCCGAAGGAATTCGATTTGCTGGCGCACCTGGCGCGGCATGCCGGCAAGGTGATTACGCATCGCGCGCTGCTGACTGCGGTGTGGGGCGCGCAGTCGGCGCATCAGCCCGAGTATCTGCGCGTGTTTGTGGGGCAATTGCGCAAAAAGCTCGAAGCCGAAACCGGCAAGCAGTACATCCAGACCGAGCCGTGGGTGGGCTACCGGTTTGTGGCCGAGGGGCTCAGCGGCGAAGAGGCTTAACCGCCTTTATCTTTTCTTTACCTTTCCCTTTCACCCTTCCAATGCACGCAGGCGGAAACTCAGCCTGTGCGATTTCGCGTGTTTTCAAACGCGGCCTCGCACGGAATCTGGAGTCCTGCGATGCAAGATCTGCTGATGCTCGTCTACACCGCCGTCTTCTTCGCCGTGGCGTTTCTCTACGTCAAGGCATGCCACAAGCTGAGGTAGCCCATGGATTGGATTACGGCTGTTGCGTTGTTTCTCGCCCTCGTGTTGTTGATTCACCTCACATTCTCGCTGCTCTTCCCGGAGAGGTTCTAGCAATGACCGCCAATGGCTGGTTGCAGTTCCTTGTGTTTTGCGTTGTTCTGCTGCTGACCGTGCGCCCGGTCGGCCTGTATCTGGAGCGCGTGCTGGAGCGCAAGCGCACCTGGCTCGATCCCGTACTCGGCCCCGTCGAGCGGCTTATCTACAAGCTGTGCGCAGTGAATGCCAAGGCCGAGATGAACTGGCGGCAGTACGCCTTTGCCATGCTGGGCTTCTCTGCCGTAAGCATGCTTGTGACGTACGCCATCGAGCGCCTGCAGGCCGTGCTGCCGTGGAACCCGGCCTCGCTGGCCGCGGTGCTGCCCGATCTGGCGTGGAACACCGCCGCCAGCTTTACCACCAACACCAACTGGCAGTTCTACACGCCAGAAGCCACGATGAGCTATCTGACCCAGATGGCCGCGCTGGCGACGCACAACTTCTTCTCCGCCGCGGTGGGCATCGTGGTGGCCGTGGCGCTGGTACGCGGCATTGCGCGGACCAGTTCGACAACCATCGGCAACTTCTGGGTGGACACCACGCGCACGCTGCTCTATGTGCTCATCCCCGGCTCCATTGTGTACGCGCTGCTGCTGGTGGCCACGGGTGTACCGCAAAACCTGAAGGCCTACACGCAGGCGCACACGGTGGAAGGCGCAACCCAGACCATTGCACAGGGACCAGTGGCCTCGCAGGAAGCTATCAAGATGATGGGCACCAATGGCGGCGGATTTTTCAACGCCAACAGCGCGCATCCGTTCGAGAATCCGACGCCGCTGGCAAACTTTCTTGAAATTCTTTCCATCTTTCTGATCCCTGCCGGGCTCACCTACACATTGGGCCGCATGACCGGTTCGCCTGGGCACGGATGGGCGGTCTTCGCTGCCATGTTCGTGCTTTTCGCCGCGG
>DASVLI010000012.1:0-7744 GCA_036384955.1 Occallatibacter sp. | reverse complement strand
CACGGGTGCGAAGGCTTTCCATCTTTACGAAACCTTTGGTCTCCCGCTCGACTTCATGGTCGACGCCGCGCGCGATGCTGGTATCGCATTCGATATGGCGGGCTTCGAAGCTGCGCGCGAGGAAGAAAAAAGCCGTGCTCGCGCCAGTTGGAAGGGTGGCGCGCAGAAGACGGCCAGCCCCGCCTTCCGCGAGTTGCCGAAGACGGTCTTCGAGGGCTATCGCCAACTGAAGTCGACCGATTGCAAGGTCATCGCCATCGTGAAGGACGGCGTGGGTGTGCCGGCGGCGAGCGCGGGCGACACAGTTGAAGTTGTGCTGGACCATACGAGCTTTTACGCCGACTCCGGCGGCCAGGTGGGCGACACAGGTTTTCTGCTTACCTCGGACGGGAATTCCGCTGTGGCCGAGGTGCTTGGCTGCGTGGCTCCGGTGCAGGGCGTGCGCGCGCACAAGGCTGTGCTGAAGCAAGGGCTTGCCGTGGGCGACACGGTACAGACGGTGGTGAACGGCGAACGGCGCGACGCGATCAAGCGCAACCACACGGGCACGCATCTGTTGCATGCCGCGCTGCGCCAGGTGCTGGGCACGCATGTGAAGCAGGCCGGCTCTGCTGTGGACGACGGAAGGCTGCGCTTCGACTTCAGCCACTTTGCGCAGGTGGCCGATGAAGAGCTGCAGGAGATTGAAGACATTGTGAACCGCGAAGTGCTGGCCAACGCCACGGTGGAGACGCTGGAAGATGTGCCCATCGACGTGGCGGTGAATGAATATCACGCGATGGCGCTGTTCGGCGAGAAGTACGGCGACAAGGTGCGCGTGGTGAAGCTGTCGGATGGCTTTTCGACCGAGCTGTGCGGCGGCACGCATACGCGGGCGACGGGCGAGATTGGCCTGCTGAAGGTGACGACGGAGACATCGGTGAGCTCTGGCGTGCGGCGCATTGAGGCCATCAGCGGCATGGGCTCGCTGGAGACATTCAGGCAGGACTTTGACCTGGCCAAGCTAGCCGGCCAGTACGTTCCTTCGGTGGAGAATTTAACCGAAGGGCTGCGGGCGAAGTTTGCCTCGCAGGACGATGAGCTGAAGAAGCTGCGGCGCGAGCTGGACGAGATGCGGATGAAGTCGGCCTCGGGCGGACTGGACGACGCGGTGGCGCATGCGGCGGATGTGAAGGGCGTGAAGCTGCTGACGCATCGCGCGGACATGCTGGAGCGCGGGCAACTGCGCACGCTGGTGGACAACCTGAAGCAGAAGCTGGGCGAGGGCGTGGTGGTGCTGGCATCGGCGCAGCCAGAGGGCAAGGTGGCCATTATTGCGGGCGTGACGCCGGGGCTGACCAAGCGCATCCAGGCGGGCAAGCTTGTCGGCGCAGTCGCAAAGCTCGTAGGGGGATCCGGGGGTGGGAAACCCGAGATTGCGGAGGCCGGCGGCAAGGACCAGGAGCAGATTGACGCGGCGCTGAAGGCGGCTCCGCAGATTGCGGCCGAGCTGCTGGGCTAGAGCGAATCCATTCCTACGAAGTCATTCAGCTTTCCCCGGTCTCAGAATCGAGACCGGGGGCACCCGGCGGTTCGTAAGGTTTGTCCATCCAAGTGCAAAAAAAATGGGGCCGCCGAAGCGGCCCCTTTGCACAAGGAGGAAAAGTTGTTTAGCGCACGGGCTCAGCCTGATTGCCGCGCAGATTGAAGCTGTAGGCCACGCCGAAGCTGACGATGGGATAGGTCTTGAGCGGTTCGAGATCGTGCTGCCACCGGGTAATCTGGGCGGCGAGGTCGCTCTGTACCTGGAGGGCCATGGTGTCTGTGCCGTTCACGTCGGAGCAATCGGTTTGCGTCTGGTCGCTGCAGGCCCAGCCGGAGAGGTTGACCTTGACGGCGGGCTGGCCGACGAAGGCCACGCCTGCCTCGAATGGGAAGGACCAGCGGCGGGTGCGGGGAATGGTGTTGCCCCATCCGGCGGTGAGGGTGAAGGCCGGCCGGTTGGTGTGCAGGCCGAGGGAAGCCGCAACATTCAACGGCGTGGCGCCGGTAACGGAGTTGGAGCTGGCCGAGTAGAACGACTGGTCGTTCAGGGTGATTTCCGTGCCACCGGCGGCCAGGCCCGAGGCGCTGATGCCGTTGTTGTTCAGCACCATGACTCCGGGGCTGATACGGAAGCCGAGATGGAAGGGATAGATGTCGGCCGAGAGGCCGGCGGAGGCCAGGTTGAGCTTGGCGTTGGCGTCAAAGCCATTGGTGTTGAAAGTGGTGTTGTACTTCAGGCCGCTGCCGGTGGCGCGCAGGTTAAGGTGCGGAGCCACGCTGGTGGTGAGCTGCACCTGGGGGCCAAGCGGCGAAACGCCGATGCCAAGCGCCATGCGGGTAAAGAGTCCAATGTGGGGTGGGGGAGGAACCGGGCGCGCGGTGCTGGCGCGCATTACGCCGGAGCCGGCCGCGTCGGCGCGGTCATTCAGGCGGTAGGAAACGCTGTTGGTTTGGGCCGAAAGGGCCGCAGGTGCGAACCCAACGGCGAGGGAAAGAAGAAGGGCGGTGACTTTCATCGTGCTGCCTCCAAAACTTGGAACAAAGCCCCCCGGATCCTCCCCGCATCGCTTGCTTTTCTATGGAAACTGAAGCAAGTCACCCGAAAACCGGTGCAGGGAAACCACTCACTACTCGGGGGTACTGCATGGGAAGTTACCACGGTATTCAGTTAAGTGATTACGAAACTGTTAGATGGGTAGATTACCGAAGATATAGCGGGAAACAGGGCCCATGCGGCGGTCAATCTGGGCGGAAACTGATGGCAACGCCAGCATCCTGAACGGCTTGCATGCCGTAAGCTGTGCCTATGACGGTTTTGGACAAGACTCCGGAAGCGGTGGCGATGCTGCGCTTTCAGCTTCTGGACTGGTACTCAGCCAGCCGCCGGGACCTGCCGTGGCGGCAGAGCCGCGACCCGTACGCCATCTGGGTTTCTGAGATCATGCTGCAGCAGACGCGGGTGGCGGTGGTGATTGACCGGTACCGTGCGTTTCTGGAGCGGTTTCCCACGCTGCACGCGCTTGCGGAAGCTTCTGAGCAGGAGGTGCTGGCGCTGTGGAGCGGCCTGGGCTACTACCGGCGGGCGCGCATGCTGCACAAGGCGGCGCAATTTGTGGCGGCGCATGGGGGCCAGCTGCCGAAGACGGCCGAAGAGCTGCGGACGCTGCCGGGAATCGGCGCGTACACGGCGGCGGCCATTGCCAGCATTGTGCACAACCAACGCGTGGCCGTGGTGGACGGCAACGTGGAACGGGTGGTGTGCCGGCTGGAGGGCTGGGCCGGTCCGCGGCGCAGCGGTGGAAGCGCGGTGCGGCGGAAAGTGGAGTCGCTGGCGGCCTTGCTGGTGGACCCCGCGCGGCCCGGCGACTTTAACCAGGCCATGATGGAGCTTGGCGCGACGGTGTGCCTGCCGCGCGGACCGCGATGCATGATTTGTCCGGCATCGCCGCAGTGCCAGACGCGCGGCGAACACGCGACCGAAGCGCGTCCAAAAATGCTGAGCAAGGAAGTGGGGCGCGCGCTGGTGCTGCGCAAGGGTGAGCGCGCGGGCGAGGCGTATCGCGAGGTGCTGCTGGAGCAGCGGCCGGCAAGCGAGACGGTGATGCCGGAGATGTGGGAGCTGCCGGAACTGGACGAGGCCGACGTGCCGGAGCATGAGCAGTTTATGACGGTGCGGCACGCCATTATGCAGGTGAATTATTACGTGCGCATCCGTACGGTGACGGAACGGCGGGTGGCGGGTTTGACGGTGAAGCGCGGCGAGCGCAAGTGGGTTTCGCTGGGCGAGGCGGGGGCGATGGCGCTGACCGGGCTGACGCGAAAAGTGCTGAAGCGCGGGCGGCTGCTGCCGGATGAGCCGGAGCAGAGCGTTGCCCGCGGCCGGAAACGCAAAGTAGTCTGAGGGCGCATGCTGCCGGCGCGTGGAGCCGGATGGGAGAGACAGATGAAGACAGGTTTTGTTTTTGCGGGTTTACTGCTCGCTGGTTGTGCCGCAACGCTGGCTGCGCAGGTACCGGCCGTGCCGGGTCTGCCGGTGGCGGCGCGCGCGGCGGCGGAGTCGATTGACGGGGCGAAGATCAGCGCGCATGTGCGGTTTTTGTCGCTTGATTTGCTGGAAGGGCGCGGCCCCGGCACGCGCGGAGACAAGCTGGCGGCCGAGTATATTGCCACGCAGTTCGCGCTGGCGGGGCTGAAGCCGGCGGGCGACGAGGGAAGCTGGTTCCAGCGAGTGCCGTTGTATGCGGTGCACACCGTGGAGGAGAAGACGAAGTTTGCTTTCGCTCCGGCCAGCGGAGCGCCCGTGGATTTGGCGTATGCCACGCAGATTGTCTCCAAGGACCAGACCGGGCAGGAGATGGCGGAGATTGATGCGCCGATTGTGTTTGTGGGCTACGGCATCCACGCGCCGGAGTACAAGTGGGACGACTACGCGGGAGTGGACCTGAAGGGCAAAGTGGCGCTGGTGATTGTGAATGAGCCGCCTTCGGAGGACGAGAGCTTTTTCAAGGGCAAGGCGCTGACCTACTACGGCCGCTGGACCTACAAGTACGAGGAGGCAGCGCGGCGTGGCGCGGTGGGCGTGCTGATTATTCATCGCACGGACCTGGCCAGCTATGGCTGGGAAGTGGTGCGGAACTCGCAGGCTATCGAAAAGAGCTATCTGGAAGGCGACCCCAGCGCGAAGCTGCGCGCGGCGGCGTGGATTCAGCACGACGTGGCGCAGAAGCTGTTCACCCTGGCGGGGCTGGGCGATGTGGACGAAGCGATTACGCGCGCAGGCAAACCGGGATTTCATGCGGAGGACCTTTCGGTCAGGCTCAAGGGCCATGTTGAAAGCCGCGTGCGGCGCTACGTGAGCACGAATGTGGTGGCTCGCGTGGCGGGCGCAAGCCATGCGGGGCAGGCGGTGCTGTACTCGGCGCACTACGACCACCTGGGCATCGATCCGGACGCCAAGGGCGACGGCATTTACAACGGCGCGGCCGACAACGGCACGGGCTGCGGCATTCTGCTGGAGCTGGCGCGGGCCTATGCGCAGGGCAAAACTCCGCCGCCGCACGACATGTACTTTGCCGCGGTGACGGCCGAGGAGCAGGGGCTGCTGGGCTCGCAATTTCTGGGGATGCATCCGCCGGTGCCGGCGGGGCAGATTGCGCTGGACCTGAACTTTGACATGGTGCTGCCGGTGGGGATTCCGCGCTCGGCGGATTTGGGCGGCGCGGAGCGCATCACCTTCTGGCCGACGGTGGAGAAGGTGGCCAAGGCCTTCGACATACAACTGCTGCCCGATCCGACGCCTATGGCCGGCCACTACTATCGCAGCGACCACTTCTCGCTGGCGCGGGTGGGGATTCCGGCGTTTTCAGTGGATGAGGGCGAGCTGTTCGAGGGGCACGACGAGGCGTGGGGCAAGGCGAAGTTCGAGGACTTTGTGGCGCACGACTACCACCAGCCTTCCGATGAGTTCCGCGCGGATTGGGATTTCCGCGGCAACGCCAAGATTGCGCGGTTTGGTTTTGTGCTGGGCTGGCTGGCCAGCGCGCAGGCTGCGCCGATTGAGTGGAAGGCGGGCGACGAGTTTGAGGCGGCGCGCAAGGCGAGCGAAGCGAAGTGACTGGCTGCGCCGGCAAAACGAAAAGTACCGTAGAATGAGACCATGCGCAGCGTAACCAAAGCCGAAGTGGAGAAGAACCTGGGCGCCGTTTTGGATGCGGCAGCCAAGGAGCCGGTGCGGATTCGCGAGGCGAACCAGGAGTTCGTACTGGTTTCTGCCGCGCAGTTTGCCGAAGCGCAGGAACTGCTGCGCAAGGCGCGCGTGCGAAAGCTGGCCAGCGTGATGGACATGGCCTCCAAAGAGGCCAAGGCGAAGGGGCTGACCGAAGCTATGCTGCCCGAATTGCTGAATGAGAAATGAGCGCACCACGGCGGATTGTGATCGACACAAATGTGCTGGTCAGCAGTCTGCTTGTGGCGCACTCGGTTCCTGACCAAGCCGTGCGTCTTGCGCTTTTTGAGCACAGGGTCCTGATTTCAGAAGCTGTTCTGGCCGAGATTCGGGCTGTGCTGGGCCGGAAGAAACTGGCGCGGTTCATTGCACCAAAGGTGCGAGCCGCGTTTCTGGATCACCTTGCGCGGGTAGCCATCAATGTTCCGGTGGATACAGCCGTTTCGGGCTGCCGCGACCCACACGACGACAAGTTTCTTGAGCTGGCGGTGAACGGAAAAGCTGACTACCTGCTGACCGGCGACGAGGATTTGCTGGTGATGGATCCGTTTCGAGAAGTGCGGATTGTGACGCCCATGGCGTTTCTGAAGGAATACGCGCCGGGCGGGAAGCAGAAATCTCAGTAGTAGTCCGCGCAGCTGAGGTAGTAGCCGCACTGGGTGCAGACCAGTTTGCAGTGGTGGCCGGTGAGCCGCGCGCTGCAGGTGGGGCAGACTTGGCAGTGGTGGTCGATGGCCGGTTCTGTGACGGCGCAGGCCGCACCACTTTGTGAAATTTCAGGTGCAAAATCGGCGTCGAGCGCGGTGGGTCTCTGCGGGAGCATGGGCGACAGATTAGCATAGAGAAGAGGGCAGCCTGTGGGCGGTCGGGCCCGAGGTGCCTCCAAGATCAACCATTGCGGCGACGGCCCCCAGCAGGTCGCGACGCCAACCCAAGAAAAAATCCCCAAGGAGAAAATATGGCGAGCAAGGCAAGTGCGGTTTGGACAGGTTCACTGAAGGAAGGCAAGGGCACGATTTCAACGGCAACGGGCGTGCTGAGCAACGCGAACTACTCGTTTGCGACGCGCTTTGAAGGCGCCGACTCGGGCACCACGCCCGAGGAACTGATTGCGGCGGCGCATGCCAGCTGCTTCTCGATGGCACTGGGCGCGCAGTTGGGCGGCTCGGGGCTGACGCCGGAGTCGATTGAGACCCAGGCGGCGGTGACGCTGGCCAAGGTGGGCGACGGGTTTTCGATCACGAAGATTGCGCTGACCACGACGGCCAAGGTGCCGGGCGCGACCAAGGAAGTGTTTGACGCGGCTGCGGCGGGCGCCAAGGCGGGCTGCCCCATCTCGAAGCTGTTTGCCAACAACACCGAAATCACGCTGGACGCCAAGCTGGTTTAAGCGCGGCGCAACAGCGAAGAACGAAAAATCCCACTTCCGCGGCCAAAAGATTCGGCTGGCGGGGGTGGGATTTTTCATTGCCCTGCGCGGCGGGCTGTGCGAGATTGATTTCAATCTGCAAGTGAATTGGGAGGCCGATGAAGACCTACAAATTCAAGGCGAAGATTGAAGGCGCCGGTGGCGGCGGAGCGTGCGTGCTGTTTCCCTACGACGTGGAGAAGGAGTTTGGCACGCGTGGGCAGGTGCCGGTGAAGGTGACCTTCGACGGCGTGCCGTACACGGGCACCATGGTGAAGTACGGCCGGCCGGAACACATGCTGCCCATGCTGAAGGCTATCCGCGAGCAGGTGGGCAAGGGACCGGGCGAGACCGTGAACGTGACGGTGCAGCGCGACGAGGCGGTGCGGACCATCGAGATTCCGCCGGCCTTCAAGGCGGCGCTGAAGAAGGAAAAGCTGCTGCCGTTTTTTGAGAGCCTGAGCTACACGCACCGCAAGGAATACATCCGCTGGATTAGCGAGGCGAAGAAGGAAGAGACGCGGGTGGCGCGGGCGGCCAAGGCGCTGGCGATGCTGCGCGAAGGTGTGAAGACGCCGGGGTGAGAA
>DASVLI010000011.1:0-26227 GCA_036384955.1 Occallatibacter sp. | reverse complement strand
GGGTGGTTGAGCAAGGGTGGGAACCACATCCCTCCCCCAGCCAACGTCATCCCGAGCGGCCCGCATTTGCTTTTCAGGAAGCATCCCCAGCACACAAAATGGGCGCCCCAGGTACATCTCCGCAGCGAAGCGAAGGAAGGGCACCTGGGAGACCACAAACACATCAGCCGGAAGAACGTACCACCCCGAAAATGGATGCCCCATCCTTGCGCAGCAAGGGTGGGAACCACATTCCTCTCCCATCTGATGCCCTCCCGAGCGACCGGACATGACCGAGCAACGCGAGTGGGCAGAGGAGAGCGAAGGATCTGCCGTGGCTCTTCCGGAAACTGAATTGTGCCCAGAGCGGCAAAGAAGACGAAGGTAAACACAAGCCGACTTGTCGATACCTATTTGTTGTAGCTTTTGGAAATGTAGTCGTAAGTGACGACACCGTCTTCATTGAGAAAAGGCAAATAGTGTTTTTGAAAGTCATTTTTCAACGTTCTTCTTACGGCGCAACGCAAAAAGGGCAGTAGTTTGGTGATTTCGCGCGTCGATGTCAGATCATCCAAAAGCAGATAGGTGCCTGAATCCAAAATTCCGTGGGCAATTCTGTCCCGCATTTGCCTGAGTGGGCCGTCAAAGAGAGCTGTCAATTTCTTACCTCGAAATTCCATCGGGAATATCTGGTTAAGCGTCAACTCCTTCCACTCACGTGGCCCAACAAAAATTGCTTTAAGCCAAGCAAGCTGTTCCGTGTGAGTCGTTGGGATCACTTCACCGAATCGCACGGGGCGATATTCCTTTTTTAGCTTTCGACTTAAGAGTTCACGCCGTTTCCGGCTCGCCTCCAGAATCTTGTAAAAACACAGGAAGCGATATGCGGGCGTATTGGAGATGAGCGCCTCACGATACAACGCGGCGAGATTTGCAAATTCAGGGTCGTAATCCTCGATCGGCGCAGAGCTACCACTTCCTTGAAATGGAGCGATCAGCGTCAGGCTCTTATTCGACGTCGCTGTCTCTGTGACTTCAATGAGATCAATCTGAAGTGGAATATCAAGATTGGCTGCATACTCGCTCAGCACACCTTGTGCGGCTTTGGTAGCTCGTATCTCCGCGTCGTTGCGGTTCTGAGCTTGAAACGGTTTCGTTTGAAGTTTAGCGAGGTAGCCCTCCTTGTCAGGCCATCCTTCAAACACAAACGAATCAGTCTCGCCTTTTACAGCTAAAGCAATTTTCACAGCATCAGCCGGGGCCGGAAATGCCGGTGCGAGAATAGCTAGATGAGAGCTCCCCTCCATAAAATCCGCAAACCTAACTTCATTTTCCGGAAAGGCGCGAGCCCCAGGTTTTCCCAATACGAGGGTCACTTGATAGAGCCCAGGAAGTCCCCAAGGAGGAGCGGCGTTTAAGTGGGCGCTCGGCTCCTTGTAAATGTTTGTCAACACAAGGGAATAAGGTTCGCCCGGAAATCCAATCCGTGGAATATTTATTTTCGCGTCGGGTTGCTGGTTCTGAATTTCAGCTACTTTGTCCATGCGATATCCCCCATGGAAAGCATAATCTGATCAGTGTTACTGTTACTCCTTATAAACGCCCATCAATTCATTGATCATTCCTCGCCGAGCCGAACGCGTGCTTACCCACCCACCCTTTGCAGATAATTTCCCCCGCCCGGCGCACAATCAATCCATGGTGCAGGCGCTCCCTGCAAACCTTGTGCAGACAGCAAACAAAAGGCGAAGAAAAGTACCCCCCCCTCCCCCCCCCCGGGGGGGGCGCGGGGGGGAGCGGAAACGGCCTGGCAGCCTCTCCACTACTAACTCTTTTAAATCAGCCTATATGTAGATAAGTTATTTAGAATCAAAGGGCGGCACAAATCGCCGGCCAGCGTCTCGCCGGAAAAATAAACGCCCGGCCACACGTCTCCCGTGGCCGGGCGCACACTGCTCTTCTGCGATACCTTGGTTTACTCGGCCGGCGTGGCCGCTTCTTCTTTGCCGAACGACTGCAGCGCCAGGTACGCAGGTCCAAACTTCTGGATGTGCTCCTGCTGCTTGTCGAACGCGTCGAAGTGCGTCTCCTCGTCGCCCACCAGAGCCTCAAACAGCTTCTTGGTGGCCGAGTCCAGATTTTCGCCGCACTGCCGTGCCCACTGGTTGTAGTCGCGCGCGCTGCTGGCCTCCATGGCCGCGGCCTTGGCCAGCATCTTCACCGGATCGGTAATCTTCTCCACCGCGAAGCCCGGCACCATCTCCACATCGCCCTTCAAAAACAGAATCCGCTCGGCCAGCTTCTCCACATGGCCCATCTCCACAATGGCGGTGCGCTTAAACAGCACGGCCAGCGGCCCGTAGCCCATGTCGTCCAGATGGAAATGAAAGTACATGTACTGGTGGACGGTCGCCAGCTCGTCGGCAACGGCCTTGTTCAACAGCTCCACGCTCTGCTGCGTGCTCATAGTTGTGCTCCTTCGCTCTCCATCATCGGAGGCGCGGCGAGCAGCCATCTATGATGCATGTCACAAACGCGAAAACGCACCAGCCGGGCAGGGCTGGCGCGCTCAATTTGTCTGGAACTCAGGCGGCCTAAACGCTGGCCGTAGCCGGCAGAATCTCGTCCACATCCACCCACTGCGTGGGATATTTGCCGGTGTAGCAGGCCGTGCAATAGCCGGTGTGCGGCGTGGTCTCGCAGCACTTCAGCAACCCGTCCAGCGAGAGATACGCCAGCGAATCGGCCTCGATGTAACGCCGAATCTCGTCAATCGAGTTGTTGGCGGCAATCAGGTCCTTCTTGCTCGGCGTATCCACTCCGTAAAAGCAAGGCGAAATCGTTGGCGGGCAGCTGATGCGCAAGTGCACTTCCTTGGCCCCTGCGCCGCGCACCATGCGCACAATCTTCCGGCTCGTGGTTCCGCGGATAATCGAGTCGTCGATGAGCATCACGCGCTTGCCTTCAAGCAGGTTGCGCACCGGATTCAGCTTCAGCCGCACGCCAAAGTCGCGCACCCGCTGCTCGGGCTCAATAAATGTGCGGCCCACGTAGTGGTTGCGGATGAGGCCAAGCCGGAACGGAACGCCGGCCTGCTCGGCATAGCCCAGGGCCGCTGTCACACCGGAGTCGGGCACGGGCACAATCACGTCCGCGGGCACATGCGACTCGCGGGCCAGTTGGCGGCCCATCTGGTCGCGGCTCTCCTGCACCCAGCGGCCGTAGATGCGGCTGTCGGGCCGGGCAAAGTAGACATGCTCAAAAATGCAGCTCGACTGCGGCACGCCCGTGGCGTACTGGCGGCTGGTTACGCCGTCCTCGGTCACCATCACCAGCTCGCCGGGCAGCACGTCGCGCTCGTACTCGGCGCGCAGCAGGTCAAAGGCGCAGCTCTCCGAGGCAAACACGATGGTGTCCGGGCCGTTGGGATTTTTGATGCGGCCCATCGACAGCGGGCGGAAGCCGCGCGGATCGCGCGCCGCGAAGATGCGGTCCCGCGTCATCATCACAATCGAGAAAGCGCCTTCCACCTGGCTCAGCGAGTCGGCAATGGCGTCCACCAGCGAGCTGGCCTTGGAGTGCGCAATCAGCTGCACAATGATTTCGGAGTCCGACGTGGTCTGGAAGTACGCGCCGTCGCGCTCCAGCCGCGCGCGCAGATTGCCCAGGTTCACCAGGTTGCCGTTATGCGCAATCGCAATCAGGCCTTTGGTCGAGTCCACGCGGATCGGCTGCGCATTCAACAGTGCCGAGTCGCCGGTGGTGGAGTAGCGCGTGTGCCCAATCGCCATGTGGCCGGGCAGCTTTTCGAGCACGTCGTCGGTAAAAATTTCGCTCACCAGACCCATGCCCTTGATGTTGGCCAGGTGCTGTCCGTCGGCCGTGGCAATGCCCGCCGACTCCTGCCCGCGATGCTGCAACGCATAGAGCGCGAGATACGCCTGCCGCGCCGCGTCGGGATGCCCGTGAATCGCCGTAACGCCGCATTCTTCGTGCAGCTCATCGCCGTGGGCGGTGAGTTGCAGGGACTGGGGGACCAGGGGACTAAGGGACTGCATGGCTTTGAGCTGTTCGGAGCGGTCGTCGATTCCTGGAACGCCCTGAAAGAGCAGACGGCTCATGGTGCTGCGCGCACGGCGGGCGGCGCCGCGGAGAATGCGGTGCGTCATGCAAGAACCTCGTCGTGAAGGGTCGATTCGAGCGCGTGCGACCAGGGTGCGCGAAGATCACTAATTGCTGCATCGATTGCTACGCCTTCGCCATTTGAAGCAATTCCCGGAGGAACCGTAATCGTCAGTCTGTTACCGCCTGTCTGGCCGATCTGAAAACAGCTCAGCTCTGGTTCGCCAAACACAATGCTCTTCACGCGTTCCAGATTTTCTGTCGGACAGCTGAGGATGACACGCGAGGCAGACTCGCCGAATAACCCGAACGCAATCGCGCCATCAGCCGGTGGCGCAACTTGAACCTTCGCACCAATGCCATTTGCAAACGTTGCTTCAGCCAGCGAAACGGTAATGCCGCCGTCGCTGATGTCCGATGCAGAAGAAATCAAGCCTTCCTTCGCAAGCTGTGCCAGACACTGATGCAATTGCGCCTCTGCACTCAAGTCGAGGAACGATGGTGGCTGTCCCCACAGCTTTCCGAGGATGACACTTGCAAATTCAGAGGAGCCGAAATCCTTCTCAAGCACCGGTGTTGTGTCCGCTCCGAGCCCCGCTCCGACAAGCAGAATGACATCGCCCGCCTTCTGGAAGCTCGCCGGCACTGCCTTCGTCACATCGTCCAGAATGCCCACAATGCCCAGCACCGGCGTGGGATAAATGCCTTCGCCCTTGGTCTCGTTGTAGAGCGAGACGTTGCCGCCGGTAATCGGCGTACCCAGCGCCGTGCAGGCCTCGCTGATGCCGTCAATGGCCGCCGAAAGCTGCGCCATAATCTCCGGCTTCTCCGGGTTGCCGAAGTTCAGGCAGTTGGTTGCCGCTACAGGCGTCGCGCCGGTGCAGGCCACTTTGCGCGCGGCCTCGGCCACGGCATGCATCGCGCCCAGCTTGGGATCGAGATACGCCCATCGTCCGTTGCCGTCGAGCGCCATTGCCAACCCGCGTTCGTGTCCTGGCGTTCCGGTGCCCTTGATGCGCATCACGCCCGCTTCGCCGCCCGGACCCTGCGCCGTGTTGGTCTGCACCATGGTGTCGTACTGCTCGTGCACCCAACGCTTGGAGCAGATGTTCGAACTGGCCAGCAGCTTCTTCAGGTCCGCCGTATAGTCGCGCGGCTTGTAAAGCTCGGCAAGAATTTCGGCCGGCGGATCCAGCGGAACCGGGGCCTTCCATGTGCCCACGGGCCGGTGATACAGCGGCGCATCGTCGGTAAGCGACTGGTTGGGAATGTCGGCCACCAGCACGCCGTGGTGACGAATGCGCAGCCGCGGCTCGGGCTTCACCGTGCCGCAGATGACTGCGTCCAATCCCCACTTGGCGAAGACCTTCAGCACTTCGTCCTCGCGGCCTTTCTCGGCCACCAGCAGCATGCGCTCCTGGCTTTCAGAGAGCATAATCTCGTACGCGCTCATGCCGGTTTCGCGCTGCGGAATCAGATCGAGCTCGACGTCGAGGCCCACGCCGCCGCGCGCGCCCATCTCACAGGTAGAGCAGGTGAGGCCGGCCGCGCCCATGTCCTGAATGCCGACGATTGCGCCGGTCTTCATGGCCTCCAGGCAGGCTTCCAGCAGCAGCTTCTCCATAAAGGGGTCGCCCACCTGCACGTTGGGGCGCTTGGCCTCAGTGCCTTCGTGGAACTCCTCGCTGGCCATGGTCGCGCCGTGAATGCCGTCGCGGCCCGTCTTGGCTCCCACATAAATCACCGGGTTGCCGCTGCCGGTGGCCTTGCCGTAAAAAATTTCGTCCTTGCGTACCAGGCCGAGAGCGAAGGCGTTCACCAGCGGATTGCCGGAGTAGCAGGCCTCGAACTTGGTTTCGCCGCCCAGGTTGGGCACGCCAAAGCAATTGCCGTATCCGGCAATGCCGCTGACCACGCCTTCCACCACGGAGTGATTTTTCTTCACCAGCTCGGGCTCTACGCCGTCATTTTCAATGAGCCCAAAGCGCAGCGAGTCCATCACCGCCAGCGGACGCGCACCCATGGTAAAGATGTCGCGCAAAATGCCGCCCACGCCGGTGGCCGCGCCCTGGTAGGGCTCAATATAGCTGGGGTGGTTGTGGCTCTCGATCTTGAAGGCGCAGGCCCAGCCGTCGCCTACATCGATAATGCCGGCGTTCTCGCCCGGCCCCTGCACCACGCGCTCGCTCTTGGTAGGCAGGCGCTTCAGGTGCACGCGGCTGGACTTGTAGGAGCAATGCTCGCTCCACATGACGCTGTAAATGCCCAGTTCGGTGAGTGAGGGGGTGCGGCCTAGCGCCGCCAGGATGCGGTCGTACTCATCCGCGGTAATGCTGTGCTGGGCCAGCAGTTCCGGCGTCACCACAGTAGGCTCAGGAACAACTGCAGAAGAGGCAGGTGTCATCGCGATTGCCTTCATTGTCGCATGGTTGGCGTTCCGGCGGACCGGGTTCGCGTGTGGAAAGTGGGACGAAACCTAGCTGGCCTGCACAAATGCAATGCTGCCGGGGCTGCCAACAGCAGTGTACTGCCCGGTGGTGGCCAACTGGCCGGTTGTGCGGTCAATACGAAAAGAGACAATGGCGTCGCTGCGGCGATTGCAAACGAAAAGGAAACGGCCCGTTGGGTCGATGCGGAACTGGACCGGATAATCGCCCAGCGTGGAGGTTTCTCCCAGCCGCTCCAGCCGCCCGTTGCGGGCAATCGAGAAGACCGCAATGGTATCGTGCAAGCGATTGGCGGCGTAAAGGGTCTTCCCGTTGGGCGCTACCGCAATCTCCGAGGCAAAGCTGGTGCCGGCAAAGCCCTCGGGCAGGGCGGAAATCGTCTGCTGGTCCGTAAGTGTCCCGGAGCCATCGTCATAGCGGAAGCTGACAATGGTCGACGACTCCTCGTTCAGCACATACACCGAGCGCCCGTCGGGATGAAAGGCGAAATGGCGCGGGCCATCGCCGGTGGGCAGCGCCACAAACGGCCGCTCGGCCGGCGTCAGCTTCCCGGTCTGTGTGTTGAACCGATACACATACAGCCTGTCCTGGCCCAGGTCAGTAGCCAGCACAAAGCGGTTCTTAGGGTCGGCGGCAATCATGTGCGCATGCGGCGCGTCGTGCCCGCTGATGGCAAAACTACCTTCAGGCGCATTCGAGGCGTGCGTGTCGCCCAGCGAATCCTTGTCGCGATGCACGTCCACAGCCGCGCCCAGCGAGCCATCGACCTGAATGGGCAGCACCGCGATGCTGCCGCCGCCGTAGTTTGCGACGAAGGCGAACTTGCCGGTTGCGTCCAGGCTCATATGCGCGGGGCCTGCGCCCTCAGAGCTGACTGTATTAATGAGCTTGAGCCCGCCCTCCGGCTCAATCGCAAACGCGCTTACCGAACCGTTGCCGCCGTGGAAGTCGTCCACCTCATTCACCGCGTAGAGAAACTTCCGCGATTCGCTCACTGTGATCCAGGACGGGCTGGGCGCGCGCGCGGCGAGCCGCCGGTCGGTCAATTCGCCCGTCTCCGCATTCACGTCGAACAGATAGATGCCCTCTCCGTTGCCCGCCGTGCCGGTGTAAGTGCCCACATAGGCGCGCAAGGGGCCATGTGCCTCCTCTGCGGCCAACGTAGGCCGCGCAGCAGCGGCTAGCGCAAAGGCACTGGCGGAGTGGAGAAAACGGCGGCGCGAAAGCGGCGAAGTCAGCAGTAATTCAGTCAAAGCAGATTCCCTTGTTGCCAGGTTAGACGGCCTTTCGCGCACGGCCGCACAGGTTAAATCACCAGTGAGACGCCCAGCGTGAGCACCAGGCCGCAGACGCTGATGATGGTCTCGCAAATCGACCATGTCTTGATGGTCTCCGGAATGCTCATGCCGAAATACTCTTTGACGAGCCAGAAGCCGCCGTCGTTGACATGCGAGAAAATAAGCGCGCCTGCGCCGGTGGCAATGGCCAGCAACTCAGGATGCACGCCAGGAACCTGCAGCGCGATGGGCGCCACGATTCCTGCGGCGGTACTCATGGCCACAGTCGAGGACCCGGTTGCCAGGCGCAGCAAGGCGGCCAGCAGCCAAGCCAACACCAGCAATGGCACATGGCTGCTCAGGGCCACGCCGATCATTGCCTGTGAAACGCCGCTGGTCTGCAGCACGCGTCCAAAGCCGCCGCCTGCACCTACCAGCAGGGTGATGGTCGCCGTGGGCGCAAGGCATTCCTGCGTAAAGCGCAGAATGGTGGCGCGCGAAATCCCGCGCAGCTTGCCCAACGTGAAAAAGCTCACCAGCACGCCCACCAGCAGCGCCAGGTCGTCGTTGCCGGCCATGCGCAGCACCGTGTTCATCGCCGAGCCGGGCGCGCTCAGTGTGTCGGCCCAGCTACCAATAAGCATCAGCAGTACCGGCAGCAGAATGGTGAAGACGGTAAGGCCAAAACTGGGCAGGGTGCGCTCCTCGTCGTGGCTTACAAAATCTTCGGCCATCGCATTGTCCAACGGCAGATGCACATGAGGCGCAATCAGCTTGGCGTATATCGGTCCGGCCAGAATGGCGGTGGGAATGCCGACGATGAGCGCGTAAAAAATCGTTCGTCCAATATTGGCGTGGAAGGCGGTGACCGCCAGCAGCGCAGCCGGGTGCGGCGGCACCAGCCCGTGCACCACGGAGAGGCCCGCCACCATAGGCAGGCCCACCAGCACCAGAGATGTTTTGGTGCGCCGCGCCACGGTGAAGGCAATCGGAATCAGCAGAACGAAGCCGACCTCAAAAAACGCGGGCAGGCCGACGATGAGGCCGATGACCATCATGGCCCAGTGCAGGCGCTTCTCGCCAAAGACGCGCACCATGGTTTGCGCAATCTGCTCGGCGCCGCCAGACTCGGCCATCATTTTGCCCAGCATGGTGCCCAGCGCCACCACCACCGCGATATGCCCCAGTGTGGAGCCCATGCCCGCTTCGAAAGCGTGCAGCGCCGTCTCCAGCGGCATGCCGGTGAAGGCTGCCAGGCCCAGCGACACCACAAACAGCGTGATAAACGGATTCAGCTTGAACCACGCGATCAGCAGCACCAGACACACCACTGCCACCAGCGCGGAGACGAGGAGAAACAAGCTGTGGGGTTCCATGATGCCTCGTGTCGTTTCTATCACGCGAGCGATGCCGCGCTCCACTCAATCCACTCCGCGCCGCGGCACCGGCCGCAATTCCTCGCGCGACGGCTAGACTGATCGACGCCATTCAAACGTTCTTTTAAAGGGTTTTTGACGGACCAATGTTTTTATTTTCCTTGCGCTTCCGCAACCTAATCCGCCTCCACTCGACGTATGATTGAGGTGTGCAGGCACGTCCTCAGGCGCTGCCAAGTCGCCCCCTGGTGAGATCCATGACCGAGTTTCCCCATGAAATGCTGCGTGAGATCTTCGAGCAGCCTGCAGCTCTTCGCCGCACCATCGACCTTTACCTGAACAACGGCCAGCTTAAGCCCGAGGTGGCTGCCGCTCTGGCCGGCTGGGCCAATCCAGAGGGCGAAGTGCTGATTGCCGCCAGCGGCTCAAGCCGCCACAGCGGACTGGCCGCCGAGATTACGCTTGAGGATTTGTGCGGACTTGCCGTGGACGTGGAGTACGCCAGCGAGTACAGTTGCCGCGGAGGCAGCGAGCGCCGCCATCCCAGCGTTATTGTGCTTTCGCAGTCGGGCGAAACCTCGGACACGCTGGCTTCGCTGCGCGAAGCGCGCCGCCGCGAACACAAGACGCTTGCCATCACCAATGCCGTCGCATCCACCATGGCGCAGGAGGCGGATTTTTCCATGCCGCTGGCTGCAGGCGTGGAGAAGGCTGTGCCGGCCACCAAGAGCTTTACCTGCCAACTCGCCGTGCTCTATCTGCTGGCAATGTACGAGGCCGCGCGGCTCAACGCATTGGATGGGGCGGCAATCGCTGCTCACCTTGCGCAGTTGCAGTCTCTGCCCATCGCGATTGAGGCGCAGCTTGAGGGCTGGCGTTCCGCGATGAAGGCGCTGGCGCATAAGCATCGCGAGGCGGCCAGTTTTCTCTATCTCGGCCGCGGTGTGCATTACGCCATCGCGCGCGAAGGCGCGCTGAAGTTGAAAGAGGCCTCCTACATTCACGCCGAGGGCTATCCGGCCGGCGAGCTGAAGCACGGACCGAATGCCTTGCTCAGCGACAGCGTTCCGCTGGTCGTCCTTGCCACGGTGGATCACTCACTGGAGGCGTCGGTGATTCGTTATGAGAAGACCGTGCAGCTGCTCGAAGACATGAAGGCGCAGGGTGCGAAGGTGATTGCGTTCGCGAATGCGGGAGACACCACGATTCCGGCTCTTGCGGGTGATTGCATCTTCATCGAGCCCGCGCCGGAGCACTTGTTGCCCATTGCCGAAGTCATCCCGCTGCAGTTCTTCTCCTACTTCATGGCCCTGGAGCACGGTGTGAACGTGGACCGTCCGCGCAATCTGTCCAAAGCAGTGGTGGAGCAGCCGACCGCCTGACTTTCCTTTGCAGATTATTTCCCCTTCGAGGCGCACAATCATCTCAGGTTGCGGCCCAACCTCGGCAAGCGTAAAGCTGTTAGTCTCTTCCGGGCGAAGAGGGAGCGAATAATACCCCCCCTCCCCCCCCCGGGTATTTAGGCCTGGGCGCCGCGCCCCTCGAAGTGGGCTTCAATCTCTTCCAGTGTTTTGCCCTTCGTCTCCGGCAAAAAGAGCGCCGCGGTGAAGAAGTACACCACTGTGAAGCCCGCGAAGAGGAAGAAGATGGACGAGTAGCCGTGCTTGCTGACGAACGGCAGAAAGATGGCTGCAAGCGTGGTTGACACTAACTGATTCAGCACCAGTGCGACGCTCATGCCATTGGAGCGGATGCGCGTCGGCATCAACTCGGAAAGCGCCAGCCACACACACACGCCCGGACCCATGGCGTAGAACGCGACAAACAGATACAAGCCGAGCGCCACCAGAAAGCCGTTGCTGGCCGGCGGAATCGCGCTCACCACGGCCTTCTCAATCTTCAGCGGCGCGGTACGCGCGGCATTCAAATCGGCAAATGGATTTTTGAAGATCGACTCCACGCGATTGGCGGGAACGGCGCTGCCGCGATCAATACTGAGCGGCGCGGCCGAAGCGTCGTCGGAGCGCACCACGTTGCTGGCCGCCGTGAAATCGCCATACGAATAGATCACGTCGAGTGAAGCGCGCGAAGGATCGATTTTGGAATTCGCTGTCCCCAGCAGCTGCGCGGCTTGTGCGGCGTCAAAGTGTACGGTCAGCGTCTGGTCCTGCGCCACCAGGGCCTGCAGCGCCGGCGCTGCGTCCATGGAAATTTTCTCCGTGCGCAGGAAAAGCACGCCCACGTAAATCATCGACACGATAATGCCGCTGGTGCCGAGCATCAACAGGAAGCGCCTGCCCTTGCGGTCGACCAGTGTCATGCCGACCATGGTCATCAGGAAGTTGACCGTAGTGAAGATGACGTAGCCCCAGTGCGCCATCAGGTCGGTAAGGCCGCCCTGCAGCAGAATGCCCGTGTTGTAGCCGATGACCGAATTGATGCCGGTTGCGGTGTTGCACGCGAGGATGACGCACGCCAGCACGAAGGGGATGATGTATTTGCGGCGCATAAGACTGTCGCGTACGCCTGTCGACCCTTTGCTGGCCGCCTTCTCGCGCGCCGTCTCCTCCATCTCGCGCAGTTCAAGTGCCGCTTGCTCCTCAGTCCGCGAACGCAAGAGCGCGGATTTTGCCCGGTCGATACTGCCGCGGCGGAAGAGCCAGCGGGGCGACTCGGAAACGAAGAAGCAGCCAATCACAAACAGTAGTCCAGGCGGCAGCGAAACCCAGAAGATACGCCGCCACGCCTGCTCTTTGTAATCGAGCAGGGCGGCGGCGCTGCCGGTGTGTTCCACCGCGGCCACGCGGTAGCTGTAGTAGATGCCAACCAGCGCCGCGGCAACAATGCCCAGCGTGAGCAGCCATTGGAAGACCGCCGTGCCGCGCCCACGCTGTGCGGCGGTAAGGCACTCGGCAAGATACAAAGGAACGACCACGCCGATGAGCCCGGCACTGACACCTTGCAGCAAACGTCCTGCCAACAGTGCGGAGTAGCCATGCGAAAGCGCGATGACCGGAATGCTGACCGCGAAGGCCGCGCCGCTGAGAAGCATCAGCGGCTTGCGGCCTATCCAGTCGGCAAGCATGCCGGCGAAGAGCGTGGAGAAGACACTGCCCAGCAGCACGGCCGCAACAATCGACGAGAGCTCGCCGGCATTCAGGTGCGAGGTGGCTTCAAGATAGGGATACGCGCCGCCAATAATGCCTACGTCGATGCCATACAGCAGACCGCCCAGTCCCGAGACCAGCAGGAGGAAGAGATTGTAGCCGCGCTTTTCCGATGAATCGGGCGCGGAAGAGACAATGGGCGAGTCGAAATTCGCTGGCATGCGTGCGATGTCCTCGTTCGTGCACAGCATCGGGCGCGTTGCAGCCGGGCCGTGCGTGTGTTCATTCTATGGCGCGGCACTTGCCGCGGGTCAGGCGGTCTCTCCGGGCAGCGTCGTCGCACCGCGCCGCACAATCCAAAGCAGCACGCCGATAAGCGCCCAGGCTGTGCCAACGTATTTGGCGAGCGGTCCAAGATTCCACCACAGCACGGCGCAGGTTGCCATGCCACCCAGCGAAAGCGCCATGGGGAACCATTGTGCGAAGCGCCCTTGCCGCCAGCCGCGCAGCATCGATGCGAGGTTGACGCCCATGAAGGCCAGCAGCGCGCCGTAGTTCAGCAACTCCGTGCCCAGCTGATAGCTGAACAGCAGCGCGCCTACAAGGCAAATGGAGCCGATGAGCAGTACGTTGTTGCGCGGGATACGGTTCTTTGGATGCACGGCGCCGAAGAACTTGCGTGGCAGTGCGCCGTCCTCGCCCATGGCATAGAGAAGGCGCGCCGCGCCTAGCTGCGAGGCCATGCCTGAGCCCATGTTAGCCAGCAGCAGCGAAGCATTCACGATGAGAAAAAGAATGGGGCCGCCCATGCGTCCGCTTACGTGCACATAGGCCGTGTCGATGTCCGGGAAGGCAAGCCCGCGAGGCCACACCAACTGAGCCGCGTATACCTCAATGCTGGCCAGCACGCCGGTGATGAAGCAGGTAAGCACGATCGCGCGTGGCACGCTGCGTGCCGGGTCTTTCGCTTCATCGGTCAGCGTGGAGATGCCGTCAAAGCCGATGTACGTGAGCACGGCGATGGATGTACCGCGCAGCAGGCCGTTCATCTGGAAGCTGTTGGGATCATAGAACGGCTGCGTGAAGAAGGCTGCGTCGAGATGCGGCGCGCGCAGCACCCATCGCACTGCTGCTGCCAGCACCAGTAGAATCACCACACCCAGCGCGGCGGCCATGCCGGCATTGATGCGCGCCGAGGTTTCCACTCCGTTCAGGTTCAGCGCAGTAAACAGCACGGCGAAGAAGATAACCCACACCACATACGGCACTGCCGGCAAAAAGTTGATGGCCGCGCGGCTGCACCAGATGGTGCAGATGAGCGGGTTGAGCACGTAGTCCATCACCAGACACCAGCCGGTCAGGTAGCCGAGGCTGGCATGGATCTCCTTGCCGACATAGAGAAAGGCGGAGCCGCCGCGTGGATAGGCGCGCGCCATGCGACCGTAGCTGATGGAGGTGAAGAGCATGGCCACCATCGCCAGCAGAATTGCGGCGACCACGTGACCATGCGACTCCTTGTAAATGACGCCGAAGCTCGGCATGGGCGCCGTGGGCTGAATCAGGATGATGCCGTAAAGCACCAGATCCCAAAAGCGCAGGGAGCGTTTCAGCCCGACGGGCGCGGAGTTTGCTTGAGCTTCGGCCATGGTTTCCTCAGTGTGCCGTTGGCGTTACCGTTTGCGCGGCCACGTTCCAGCCGTCGAGTTTGATCACCGGCGTTTCGTTTGCGCCTTCAGGCAGGACCGCCGTCAGCGTGGTCGCTTCACCGGGCTTCAATTCAATCCAGTTGTCCGACCACAGCACTGGCGCAATCAAATCGCCGCTCGCCGTGCGGATTGCAGCACGTACCTGGAAGGCAAGCGCAGCGGGGCTGTTTTCTAGATGCAATTGCACCTCGCGGCCTTTGGCGGTGGTTACAATCTCGGCCCTTGCCGTCACGGTGGCCGCAGGCAGCGAAGCCAGCGCCGTCATGTCTTCATGGCGCAACGCCGGTGTGTGCGTGTAGTCGGTCTTGCCCCAGTTGAACGAGGTGAGCGTGCCAGGTACCCAGTAGAAGTTGCGGCTCACCGCATGGCCTTCCGCATCGGTCAGCGTCAGGTCGATGAAGAAAATCTTCTCCACGCCTGAGTAGAGATTCTCCGGCAGCACGGTTATGCGCTGCACGCTGTCCGGTCCAGCTTGCACATCGCTGTCAGTTTTGTAGAGCTCTTTCAGGTGCAGGTCGTACACATGCACTTCGGCTTTCAAGCCCTCAACGGACTTGTAGGTGCTGTTCACCACCACTACGGATTGGTCGTCGTAGCTGTACTGAATGTGCACCGGCTCGCAGGCCTTCTTGGTGCCGAAGTATCCGCCGCCCGCGTCGAGATAATAGTCGTACAGATGCCAGATCATCGACGGCCAGGCATTGTTCAGCATCCATTGAACGACGCCTGTCGAGTTGTACTTATTGCGCGAGTAGGCTTCGTACATGGCGCGTTCGGAGTCGTACTCCATGGTCTGCGCCATTCGCTCGTAGCCGTCGGCTGAGACAGGCTTCGCGTATACCGCTTCCATTGCCTCGTCAAAGACCTTCAGGTTGGTGAACTCGCCGCCGCCGAAGTGCAGGCTCCACGTTGCAGACGCAGGCCATGCCTCCGGATCGGGCAGGAACTTCTTGCGGCTTGCCAAAGAGGGAATCGCCGGCCCAGGGCTGGTCTCCGTGTTGAAGCCGAATGCACCGCCGTTGCTCTTGTCCACGTACCAGTAGTTCGGCGCCACGTAGTCGTAGGGCCCTGTCATCTTCACGCCGCTTTCGCCGCTCACGGTTGTTGAGGCGCCAGTTGCGGACGAGAGAATCGGGTTGGGCCAGTGCGTTTCCTTCTCCACGGCGAGATATGCGGTTTCCACGTTGGGCGTCGGCGGATTGTCGCTGCCGTTGAGCCATACCAGCAGGCTGGCGTGCTGGCGCAGGCGCAGCATCTGCGCGCGCAATGACGCGGTGGCAATCGTCAAATCCTCGGCCGTCCAATCCTTCCAATGCTCCCAGTGGTCGCAGCAGCACCAGCCAAGCATCACCAGAATGCCCTGCTCATCGGTCAGCTTGAAGAAGTCCTCGGTCTCCAGCTTGCCTTCCAGGCGAATCGTGTTCAGGCCCATGTCGCGCACCAGACCAATCTGGTCGCGCAGGCGCTTCTCGTCGGTGCGCAGCAGCATGTCCTGCGACCAACCGGCGCCGCGAACCAGAATCGGCTTGCCATTTACGCGGAACATGCGGCTGCCATTCGAAGTCAGCTCGGAAGTAATTTCACGGATGCCGAACGCTGTGCTCTTCTCGTCCATCGCACGGCCCTGCACGCTGAACTTCATCGATAGTTGCTCCAGATGCGGGTCGCCCATCTGGTTCGGCCACCACAGCTTGGCATCGTGCAGGCGAAGCTGCGTAAACTTCTCCGGCGAAAACACCACGGTGCGGTCTTCGTGCGCCGTCAGCTCCACTGGCTGCTCAAAACTCACACCAGCCGCCGTGCCGTTGACCACGCCGCGCACGGTTGTATCCGACGCATTGTGCAACTCGGCGTAAATCGTGAGCTCAGGCTTTGAGGTGTCGCCACCGGCAAAATGTGTGAAAGCCGCGGGTGAGCGCAGCGTGACAGACCCCGTCGTCACCAGATCCACCGCGCCCCACAGACCCATGTCCTTGTCGGGCGGGCAGGGATTCCAATCTACCCAATTGATTCCAAGATCCTTCTCCGTGGGCGCGAAGGTCTCCACGGCAAGAACGTTGGTCGCGCCGGGTTTCACGGCATCCGTGACGTCCAGATCGTAGGTGCGATAGGCGCCGGCAATCTTTGTGCGGTCGGCAATCTTCTTGCCGTTCAGCCAAATCTCCGCGCGGTAGTTGATGCCGCCAAAGTGCAGCCAGTAGCGGGCCTCGCGAGAGGGCATTGCCGGCGCGGCGAACTCGGTGCGATACCACCAGCCGCAGGTGTACGGACTGTCGGCGGGCATGGGCAAATTCGAGAACAACTGCCCCACCGGATAATTTGTGCCAGGCAGCTTGCGCAGGTTGTCGCCGTAATACGGATCGGGCACTGCGCCCACGCGCGCCTGCGCGGCCAGCACGGTGCTGGGCACGGTTGTTTTCAGCCAGCCATCGGTCGCGAAGCCCTCGGCGGCAATCGCCTCGCCGCCCGCTTGCAGTTTGCATGCCGACTGCAGCTGCCAGTTCTGCTCAAGGTGCGTGACCGGGCTCGCGCTCATCAGCGCAGGCACGGCCAATCCAAACATCAGGCCTGAGATCCATGTCCACTTCATGTTTGTCACTCTCTCATTGGTCGGTCGAACGGGTTACTTGGCTTTCGCGGAGGAGCTGCGTACAACCAGCTCCGGTTCTGCTTTGTAGGTCTGAACGCTGCGTTTACTGCCGTCGACGTGCGTGCCGATCGCATCGACACACCATTTGGCCGCGCGCAGGCCCATCTGCTTCAGCGGCTGGCGAATGGTGGTGAGGCCGGGTGTGGTCACGGCGCCGGGCAGCACATCGTCAAAGCCGACGATGGAGCAATCCTCCGGCACGCGGATCCCCGCTTCAGTCAATCCGCGCATCACGCCGAGTGCCGTCATGTCGTCGAAGGCGAGCACGGCGCTGAAGGAGACTCCGGTGGCCAGCAGCTTTTGCGAAAGCGTGAGCCCGCCCTCAAAGCCGAGGTTGGACTCGGTAAGGCCAGGCAACTGGAGCACCAGGCGTGGGTCGAGCTTGATGCCGGCCTTGGTGGCGGCGGCGCGTATGCCCTCCCAGCGTGGCTTGCTGTCGAACATCTCTTCAGGGCCGCGAATCACGGCAATTTTTCGATGCCCCAACTCGACCAGGTGGTTCAGCGCCAGCGTGCCGCCGGCACGATTGTCGATCAGCAGCGAGTCGATCTTTCGCTTGGAGAGATCGCGGCCCAGAATCACGATGGGCACATGATTTTTTTCGAGATCGGCCAGCAGGTTGGTCTCTTCAAATACCCAGCTGGCGATGACGATGACGCCTTCGGCACGCTGCTCGAGAATCATCTTCAGGTATCGGTCGAAGAGCTTGCGCTCGGTCCGCGCGTCCATCAGCAACGGTAGATAGCCCGGGCGCTCCAGTCCTGCCTGAATGCCCTGCACCAGCGGGGTGCAGAATGGGTCGGAGAGGTCGTAGGCCAGTATGCCGACGGTCTGGCTGTGCCGGCGGCGGAGCGATCGCGCGTAGGCGTCGGGATGGTAGCCGAGCCGGCGTGCGGCCTCGCGAATGCGTGTGCGGGTGGCGGCCGCAACGTTTTTTGAGAGCGGTGCTTCGCTCAACACGATGGAAACCGTGGACACGGAAAGCTCGCAGGCGCGGGCAACATCCAGCAAGGTTACGTGGCCGGACTTTCGTTGAGGCATCAATCGACTCCTGGCGCAATCGTATAGGTGCTACCGGTTGGGGAGCGAGGGTTAAACTCCGCCGCGCCCTTTTTCGCTTGACACAGGAAAAAATCAATCATACATTCACTTGTCAAGAGGTTCAAACGTTTGAATAAGGGTCTTCCTCCTGAGGTGTCTGCCATGCCAATTCGCCATGCCGCAAAATCGCTCTTCCGTCTTCTATGTCCTCTCTTCCTCCTCGTAATCGCCTCAACCGTAGTCCTGGCTCAAGCTGGCCGCGGCAGCATCAGCGGTCTGGTCGCCGATTCCACCGGGGCTATCATCCCCGGCGCCAAGGTGACCGCCACCAACCGCGGAACCGGCGTGCACATCTCCACCGTTTCCTCCTCCGCCGGCCTCTACTCGTTCGTCTCCCTCTCTCCGGGCGACTACGAAATCTCGGTCAGCGCCAAGGGCTTCGACACGGCTGTCAATAAGAACGTTCACGTCTCCGTGGACCACAGCACCACCCTCAACATGGCCCTCAACGTCGGCAGCGTGAACGAAGTGGTAACGGTCACCGGCACCAGCGCCATCATTGACCCCAGCAACTCCACGGTCGGCCAGCTCATCTCTTCCGAGGCCATTGACCGCGTGCCGCTACTGACCCGCAATGTTTATGACCTGGTGCAGTTGAGCGCCGGCGTCAGCCCCACCAATGGCACGCCCAATGCCTCCGACACGCCGGGCATCTTTAACGCTCGCTCCGGCGCGGATGTCGCTTCCTACACCATCAATGGCGCGCTGCAGGGCACGGTCTATTACATGCTCGATGGCAGTCCCATAGGTATCGCGGAAAACAACGCGGCCAGCATCATCCCCGCCTTCCAGATTCCCGAGGACGCGGTGGACGAGTACCGCGTGGAGACGCAAAACACGCCAGCCACCTACGCCAGCGGCGGCGCCGGCGTCATCAGCCTGGTCAGCAAGTCGGGCACCAATAGCTTTCACGGAGGCGGCTTCGTCTTCATTCGCCCTAACGCAATGGCGGCGAACGAGTACTTCAACAAGCAGAACGCCATCAATCTGGGCCTGCCCAACACACCGCCCGACTTCCATCGCTACCAGGAAGGCGGTTCCATCGGCGGACCGATTCTGCACAACAAGCTATTTTTCTTTGCCGACTACGAAGCCACGCAGCAGAAGCAGCTGGAGACCGGCTCCTACACGGTTCCCACCCTCGCCGAGCGCGGCGGCGATTTTTCGGCCGACTCCTTCACCGTCTACAACCCGCTGGTTGCCGACGCGGGATCCGGCGAGCGCCAGCCCTTCGATGGCAACGTGATTCCCGGCGAGAACCTGAATCCCATCGCTCTGCAGTTTGCCGACAAGTTCCCCGAGCCCAACACGGAAGGCGAGGGCCCCTTCCACATCAACAACTACAAGGCTTCGGGACTCGATCCGAACGACGCTCAGAAATTCGATATTCGCGGCGACTACGCGCTGAACCAGCAGCACCATCTGTTCAGCCGCTTCTCTTTCCAGCGGCTCAAGTTCGGCAATGCCAATCTCTACGGCGACAGCAACATGTACAACCCGCTGTTCTACCAGAACATCACCAACGGCCGGAACATCCTGCTTGCCGACGACTACTCCATTACCTCGAAGTCGGTGCTGCAGCTGCGCTATTCGTTCACGCGCCACTTTGAGAATCAGACCGGCGATCCGCGCCAGGCCGGCTTTGACATCACTTCGCTCGGCTTCCCGCAGTCGCTAGCCGATGAAGTCTGGTACAAGCAAATTCCTTCCATGAGCTTCGGCGGCACCGCGCCCATTGGCGGCACCGGCAACTGGGACACCTTTATCTATGCCAGCGAGAACAGCGATGCCACGGCCACCTACACCACGGTTGCCGGCAAGCATGAAATGAGCTTCGGCATGGAGTACCAAAAGAAGTTCATGAATGTGGGCCAGCCGCCCTCGCCCGCTGGCGCCTATTACTTTGACAACACCGCCACCAGTTCGGTAACTTATGCCGGAGATAGCAGTGACTTTGCTGCTTTCCTGCTGGGCATAGGTAGTACGCCAGGCTCGGAGGGCTACAACTTCACCAAGGATGTGTTTGCGGCGCAGGCCAATCCCTACTGGGCAGCCTTCTTCCAGGACAACTTCCACCTCGCCCACAACCTCACACTCACCTACGGCCTGCGCTGGGACATTTTCGGCGGCCGCACGGAGCGCCATAACCGCCAGGAGTACTTCGACCCCAACTACAGCTTCTCTGCCAGCGGACTCCCGCTCACCGGCGCGGAGCGCTTTGTCACCAATGGCAGCCGTTCACCGTTCACCACTAACATGAAGGATTTTGCCCCTCGTGCGAGCCTGGCGTGGCAGCCCACCCAGCACCTGGTGGTGCGTGCCGGCGCCGGCATTTACTATGGCCCCAGCCCGCAGATGGTCGCTAACCCTTCCCTCAACAGCGATGGCTTTGGCACCATCACCAACTGGAACGCGACTGAGTACAACGGCGACTCTGCCGCGTATGACAATGGCAACCCGAGCGCGATTCCCGAGGGCAACACCATCTTCAACAGCTCTACCACCTGCACCAACGCGGGAGATGTGGCCGGCTGCTACTCGCTCAGCAATCCCTTCCCGGATGGAGTTGTTCAACCCACTGGCTCATCGCTAGGCGCCTCCACCAATCTGGGCGCATCACTTACCACGGTGCTGCATTCGCAGCGCACCCCGGCCACTTACAACTTCAACTTTGGTCTGGAATACGAACTGCCAGCGCAGACCATCCTCAGCGTGGCCTATGTTGGCAGCCGCGGGCTCTTCCTGCCCATGGGCTCGGTGGACTTGAACGCGCTTTCCATCCAGACCATTGCCCAGTATGGCGACAGTCTGATGTCTGATACGGTGCCTAACCAGTGGGCTGCGATTCAACCCGTCACCAACGCCAATTACGGTTCTGACACAGTGCCACTCTGGGTTTCGCTGCAGCCATTCCCGCAGTTCGGCAACGGCGGCTACGGTGCTGGCAACGGCGTCAATGTGAATGCCTATCCGGGCGGCGACTCCGAGTACAGCTCGCTTCAGTCGAAAGTTGAGAAGCGCCTGTCGCACGGCTTCACCACTCTGGCCAGCTTTACCTGGGGCAAGCTCATCACCGACGACTCCAACCCGCCGCTCAGCTTCATCGGTTATCACGGCAACGGCGGTCCGCAGGACTGGCACAACCTGCAGTATGAGCACTCGCTCAGCGGCCAGGATGTGAAGTACCAGTTCACCTGGCAAACGTCGTACGACCTGCCCGTCGGCAAGGGCCGCCTCGTCAACCTGAGTGGCGCAGCCAATGCCGCGCTCGGCGGATGGAGCATCAACACCATCGCTTACCTCAGCTCCGGCAACCCGATTGCCGTTCCCAGCGGTACCGGTAATCAATACTTCGCGCAGCGCGTCGACATGACCTGTGACCCTTCCAAGGGTGCGCCGCACACGGTCGACAAGTGGTTCGACTACGCCTGCTTTACGCAGCCGGCCAGCCAGTTCGCTCCGGGCGCCTCACCGGCATTCATGGGCAACGTTCGCACGCCGGGTGCGCGCGACCTCGACATCTCCGTCTACAAGAACTTCGCCCTCGGCAAGGAGCGTAATCTCCGCTTCGAGGTTTCCTCCTACAACGTCACCAACACCGTCCAGTTCGGCTATCCCAGTGTCTTCTGGAACCAGTCGGCTGCCGAGGATCCTACTTTGATGACCGGTTTCGGCGAGATTACCTACTCGGTGAACACGCCGCGCCAGTTCCAGTTCGCCACGCGGTTCACTTTCTAGCCGGCCCACAACGCTGGCCCAAACCACGTCGAAGCCCGCAGTTCATGCGGGCTTCGACGTTTTTTCTGACTCAATCCACCATCCTGATACAATCAACCTTGGCGCCGCACCCCGGCGCTGCCCCTCCCATGCCGGGATGGCGGAACTGGCAGACGCAGCGGACTCAAAATCCGCCGGCCCTTGCGGCCATGGGGGTTCGACCCCCCCTCCCGGCACCAAATCCAGCCACCGATCCTCAAATCCTCACAGCGCGGTCACACAACCGCCCAGTAACTGGCCATCGGCTATACTTCTGCTGGCTTACACGCAGTCCGACGGAGGACGTCTATGGACTTGTTGATTCTCATTCCTGTTGCGATTCTCGGCATCTTTGCGCTGACCCTGATTCTGGGCAGCTTCTTTACCGTCAACACCTCTCAGGTGGCCATCATCACGCGTTTTGGCAAATTTCTGCGCGTGGCAGAAGCTGGCCTGAACTGGAAGACGCCTTACATCGATACTGTCTCCGGTCTGGTCAGCCTGCGCGTCAACCAGATCACCCTGACCATGGAAACCAAGACCAAGGACAACGTCTTCGTCACCATCCCCATCTCCGTGCAGAACCGCGTACGGCCTGAAAAAGTTTTTGACGCCTTCTACAAACTCTCTGATCCTGTGGCGCAGATCAAGTCCTACGTGGAGCAGGTGATTCTGGGTCACGTGCCCGGCATGGCGTTGGATGAGGTATTCGCCTCGCAGTCGTCAATCGCCGCAGCCGTCAAGAAGGAGCTTGACGCCGATATGGCTGCCTTTGGCTATGAGATCGTCAATGTGCTGGTCACCGACATCGTTCCCGACTCCAAGGTGAAGTCGGCCATGAACGATATCAACGCGGCGCAGCGCGAGCAGGTGGCCGCCACCGCGCGCGGCGAGGCAGACAAGATTCTTGTCGTGAAGAAAGCCGAAGCGGAAGCCGAGAGCAAAGCGCTGCAAGGGCAGGGCATCGCCAACCAGCGCAAGGCCATCATCGAAGGCTTGCAGACTTCCATCGAGCAGTTCCAGAAAGTTGTGGACGGCGCATCGGCCAAGGAAGTGATGCAGCTGGTGCTGGTGACGCAGTACTTCGACACATTGAAATCAATTGGCGAATCCGACAAAACGAATACGCTCTTCCTTACGCACTCGCCGTCGGCGGTTGCCGATGTCTCGGAGCAGATTCTTAAGTCGGTGCTGGTGGCCTCGCGCGCCGGCGAACCGGCCTCCTAACGCGCCGGCGTCTCCCAGGTGCCCGTCTCCGCGGAGCGGAAGATGGCTTCCATCGTCGCCATGTTGGCGATGGCGTCTTCCACGCTGACGGGCACTTCCGTGTTCTCCAGAATCGCGCGTGAAAACGCGTCGCCCTGCAGCGTGTACTGGTCCAGGACCGGGAAGGTCTCCGTCTCGATGACGCTGCCGGTCAGGTCGCCGGTCGCGTCAATAAAGATGCGCGTCGGCCTGTCTGGCGGCGCGTTGAAGGGAATTTCAATCTGGATGCGGCCTTCAGTCCCAAGAAACTGAATGCTCTGATATGGCGTCAGCTGCGTACTGCAAGTAAAGATCGACTGGCCGGTGCCGAAGTCAAGGATCGCCGAGGTCAGCCGGTCAATCCTCATCGCCGGGTCGCGCTCCACCAGGCCCACCACGCGCTCTGGCAGATGTCCAAAGGCAAAGCGCGACGCGTGCACCATGTAGCAGCCAATATCCAGCAGCGCGCCGCCGCCGCTTTCCATGTGATTGCGGATGTTCGTGGGATCAACGTTGTAGTAGCTGAAGGCGCCCATGATGGCGCGCAGCGATCCGATGCGTCCCTGCTGAATCAGCTCGCGCACACGCAGCCACTGCGGGTACGTGCGGATCATGAAGGCCTCGCCGATTTTGACGCCGGTGCGCGCTCGTACCGCCAGCAATGTCTCGGCCTCGGCAACGCTCATGCTGATGGGCTTCTCGCACAGCACATGCTTGCCGGCTTCGGCGGCCTTTGTGGTCCACGGCACGTGCATCTGGTTGGGCAGCGGATTGTAGATGGCATCAATTTCCGGATCGGCGAGCAGTTCTTCGTACGAGCCATACGCCTTGGCGATGCTCAGTTGCGCGGCTGCTGTTTGCGCGGCTTCCAGCGAGCGCGAGGCAATCGCCGTCACCTCGGTTAGCGCCCCGCGCTGCATGCCGGGAATCACTTTCTTCACGCCAATGTTTGCTGTGCTCAGCACGCCCCAACGCACTTTTTTCGCCATCGAATTTCGCCTCCACCGGTTGGCAGCTTAATGCTTCGCGGCCGCGGGCTTCCAGATGCGGAACTCGCCGCCCAAGTGCATCAGGCTCATCATGTACAGCATGCCGTCATAGTAGCGGTACTCGCCGGTCGGTGTTGGCGTATTCCACAGCGCATGCACAAACTTCATTGCTCGTTCGTGGTCAGTCGCGGCCAGCCCTGCCACGGCGTTGGTGCCCACCAGTCCCGCAGGATGGTCTTTCGCTGAGCCGAATTCTTTCCCATCCAGCATGTACACCGGGCCGTACGCATCGATACCTTGCGACTCGAAGAACTTCTGAATGCGATCGCTCAGCCCCGGTTCAACGGTTGCTTTGCGCCACCACGACCAATCGACCGACCAGTTGCTGGCCGTGCGCCAGGCGTCGTAGCCGAATTGGTCGGACTGCGAAAAGCCATTCTTGTGCGGCGTTCCGTCGAAGTTGGCATACACCGGCGCCAGTCCCGTCTGAGGATTTGTCGTCTGCACAAAAAACTTTCTGCTTGTCTCAGCCGCGCGCAGCCAGAAGGCGCTGTCCTCTTTTGGTCCCCAGCGCGCCCACAGCTCATAAAACGCCGGCAGATGATACGACGGATCGGTGAAGAATCCATCCGGCATCACGTCGGGCACAAACAGAATCTCCGGCGGCTGAGCATTCATCATCGGTCCAGCCGTGTGCGTGCCCATCTTGCCCTGCGCGGAGATCATCTTGCGGTGCACCATCGCACGCAGCAACTTATCGGCCTGCGCCTGGTAGTCGTAAATGCCGTGGCCGCCGGGCCAGCGATTCGCCGCGAACAGCAGCGCCATGGCAAAGTACGATTCGCCATCCGGCGCCGCGCCTTCGGAGTTGTGCGTGCCGTCGGTCTTGCACGACCACGCGAAGTACTCATAGCTCGGCGCCTTGGGGTCGGGGACATACATATATGTCGTCGCCCAGTTCCAGATCGCGTCGAAGTCCGACTTCTTGCCAAGCTGCACCGCAATCATCATGGCGTACGACATGCCCTCTGTGCGCACGTCGTTGTTGGCCCAGTCGGTCACAAACATCAGCGGACCGTTGGCATTCGACCCGGCCTGAAAAGCAATCGACTCTGTTTTTGGATTACCGTGGAAGAGCTGCTGGTACGCCTTGTCAATCCGTGCGTGAATCTCCTCCGGCTTGTAGCCCGCTTCGGCCAGCACATTGCGATACTCGCCGGTCTTGAAGGCACCCTTGCCGTCGTCGAATTTGGCTTGTGCGCGGAGCTGCGGTAGTGCTGTAAGCAAAAGCAAGCCGGCAGCAAAAGCAAGGCGGAAGGCAATACGCATGGTGGAGTCTCCAGAGGAAGAAAACGTAAGTGAAGCGATTTACTTGAGCGCGATTAGTATCTCGCTCTCTCCACTCGCTTGGCAACCGCCTCTGCCCTCAAGGCAGTCTACCCCACGCTCTTTGGCTTCCATTGCAGGTAGTCAAGAATCCACTGCCACGTGGCCGCAGTGCTGTGCTCGGCCGGCGGCGGAGGCACTGCGCCCGCCGCGCGCACGGGTTTGCCGCGATGCGCCTCAGCCAGTTGCTTGAAGATACGCCCCTGCTCCTTCACACGTCCGTCGTTGGTCAGCAGTCCCAGACTGTACTCCACCGGATGAAATGCGAACTTGCGATTTACGTCGTGGCTGTCCCAATACGTAAACCAGCCCACGCCTGCGTCCATCGCGGAGTTGACCGCGGTCTCCAGCCACTCTGCCTGCTGCTTCTCCGGCATCGGCTCAATGCAGGTATTGAATTCGCCCGCCCACACCGGCTTGCGCGCGTTGCCTGCGTAGGCCCGCACCAGCGCAGCCATCGCTGAAATCAACTGCGTGCTGGGCGGGTCCATCCAGCCGCCGTAGTCCAGTGCGCGCGTCCAGTACGGATAGCAGTGCACTACGGGCAGCGGAGCCGCAGCCAGCGCGCGCGGAGAAAACGTGTCCGGCTGAAACCACGGATTGTGGTCCACACCGTTTACGTGCACGCCTGCGGGAAAGGCATCCTTCATTAGCGCGAACATGCGGCTCATCCACGCATCGCCCGCTGCGGTCTCCGCCTTCCAGCAGGTGTTCATCTCGTTGCCAAAGTCGAAGCCGATGACATTGCGGTGCCGCTTCATCGTCGCGGCCAGCGCGCGCACATAAAGCTCCTGCGCCTGCCAAATCGCTGCGTCGCTGTAGAGCGCCGGATCCGGTTTGTTGAACGGCGGCAGAAAATACCAGCCGCTCAATTGGCCCGTAAACGCAGTCACCAGTGCGTCAAGCTTGCGCTCATCCATCCAACCCAGCAGTTGGTCGAAGCGTTCCAGGTGCGCCTCGCTTACCCACTTTAGATTGGGCTGAAAGTACGGCCAAATCAGCATCAGCCGCAAGTGGTCCGCACCCAGCGCGGCAATCGCGTCCAGGTCGCGCCGAATGGGGTCGCCGTTCCAGTCGTTCCAGCAG
>DASVLI010000010.1:0-12815 GCA_036384955.1 Occallatibacter sp. | reverse complement strand
GAGAGCACATCGCTGGTAGTCAGGTCGCGCGCGGCCGCCGTAACCTCGCACACCGCAGAAGTCGATGCGACTGCCACAACATTCAGTTGTGCGACGATGCCGGGTTCCAATGCCTTGTTTGCGGCGTCGCTCGCTGGCTTGCCTGGATTTTGTTTGAGCACCAGGCGCATGTTCTCGGTCAGGCCGGCGTCACGTCCACCATCGACGTACACGTTCTTGCCGCTGATGTAGCGAACATGAAACTCCGTGCGCACGGGGGCAGCGGCAGACGAGGCAGTATCCTGCGCTGCGGACTGGGCAAAGCAAATCCGAAGCGTGGCGAGAGCGAGGAAGAGGAGGAGTGTGCGTGCCATGACTAGCCACCTCTTCCGTTTCTGTGGCACGCGTAGCAGTTCACGCTGTTGTACACGTATCCCGAGACACCGCTATGCCGCGGGTTGGTAGCGGCCGCCGTATGACATCCGGTGCATTGAAAGACCGAATAATCCGACGAGTTGGTGTGGCATGTAGCGCAAACGCCGTTGGCGTTGCCGTGATTCACTGGGAAGAATGTGTGATAGCTCGCGGGCAGTGTTGCGGGAACCCACGCGGTTGTGGTGTGGCATGTGGTGCAGGTGGTTGGCCATCCTGCGGTGACGTGATTGGGATTGGTGGTTCCGGTGAAGTCAGTCTTGTGGCATGAATAGCAATCGGTCGGCGTTCCGGCGAACACATTGTTGATGTGGCACAGAGTGCACGCCACGGTTGTATGTGCGCCGGTGAGCGGGAACGGAGTGTTGTTGTGATTGAACACCGCACCCGCCCAAGAGGTGGTGGTGTGGCAGGTCTCGCAGGTCGTCGGGAAGCCCGCGGATGCATGATTTGGATTAGTCGTTCCGTTCCAATCTGTCTGGTGGCATCCGTAGCAGTTGGTCGGCAGCGTGGTGTAGTTGTTGTTCACATGACAGGTTGAGCAGGCGACCGTTGTATGCGCACCGGTCAGCGGGAAGGACGTGTTGTTGTGATTGAACGACGACGGCGTCCAGCCGCTGGTGGTGTGGCAGATCGAGCAGTCCGTCGGGAATCCAGAGGTGACGTGATTGGGATTCGTGGTGCCGTTGTAGTCGGCCTGGTGACAGCTGTAGCACGCCGTGGACGTGGAGTTGTAGTTGTTATTCGTGTGGCACTGCGTGCAGGCCAGCGTGGCGTGCATACCTGTAAGCGGATAGTTGGCGTACACCGCATGGTTAAAGGTCACGCCGGTCCAGTTGGTAGTCGTATGGCAGGTCTCACATGTGGTGGGGAAACCAGCCGCTGTGTGATTCGGGTTGGTTGTCCCATTCCAATCGGTCTGATGGCATCCGTAGCAGGTTGTGGGCAGCGTTGTGTAGTTGTTGTTCACATGGCACTGCGCACAGGGAACGGTCGCATGCGCTCCTGTTAGCGGGAAGACCGTCGCGTGATTGAATGTGGCCGGAGACCACGCTACCGTGGTGTGGCACAACGAGCAATCGGTGGGGAAGCCTGCGGCCAGGTGATTCGGATTGGTGGTGCTGGTGTAATCGGGTCGATGGCACGAATAGCATGCCGCCGGGGTGCCCTTGTACACATTGTTGATGTGGCATGCGCTGCACGGCAGCGTGGCATGTGCTCCGGTCAGTGCATAGCCTGTGTACTTCAGGTGGTCGAACTTTGCGTTGAACCACGTGTCCATGGTGTGGCAGCTTTCGCACGTGGTTGGAAAGCCGGTGGCGATGTGATCGAATGCCGGCGTGCGGAAGTCTTTTTGGTGGCAGCTGTAGCAGGCAGTCGAAAGGCCTGTGAACTGGCCCGCGGCTGCATTTTTGTGACAGTCTTCGCATTGCAGAAGCGCGTGCGCACCAATCAGAGGAAAGCGATTCTGATGGTCGCGAATCTGCTTGAGCGAAACCTGCCAACCCTTGACGCTATGGCAGCTTTGACAATTGGCGCCAAACTGGCGGCGGTGAATATCCGCGTGGCAATCGGAACACTGCGTTCCAACCTTTTTGAAGACAAGATTGGAGTGGCACTGTGTGCAGGGCACCTTGGCATGCATGCCGCGCAGCGGATAGCCCGTTAAATCGTGATTGAATTCGGGGTTGGAGCGGATTGGCTTCCAGCTTGTGTAGGAGTGGCAGTTTTGGCACGGGATGGAGATAGGCCCATGCGGATTGGTGACCTTGGCCTGAGGTCCGCCCACCTGCGGCCGCGCCGGGTCGGCCGACTGCTGCATCGACAACCCAGCCAATGTGGGCAGTACGCCCAGAATACTCGCCAATATCCAGCGCTGAAGCTGCATCACTTTCTCCGCATCGCTTCACGCCTCGGGCACGTTTCATCGCCGCCCGAGCGTACAGGATCACTTGTTCCGCGCGGCATCGCCGGCGGAATTTCCTTCGACCGATTGCAGTGCTCTCAGCTGGAGGCAGCGGGGTCTATCTCCGCAGTCAACCAGTTGGCTTGTGCAAAAAAGGACGTCAGGTGTTTGGTGTTGATCCGGTAGCTTTGGTGCGCGACCACGGAAGAGGGGAGCTGTCTTCGGCTGCATGGCGCGGCCTCGCTCTAAGGGCGAGACTCCGGTGGATTGTCTTTAGGCAACTAAGCTCAAACTATGTGCGCTGCTCTTTGGACTTGCGGGGAAGACTCCAGTAAGCAGCCTGTGATTGAAATCGAGTCTACAGCGGCTCGGCATGCGGGTCTAGCAGCAGCGCGCTTATTTCGCGTGTATTCGATGAAGATTCGTTCATGTTGAGAACGGCGTGTGGTTTGGGTGCAGTTCCCTGATGGCAATCTTCGCAATGGGTTGGCGTTGGTTTGTAGAAGAGCACCATCGCGCCATTCACCTCCTTCCGCAGCATGTGACAGGCCGAGCAGGCCACATTTTCATGTCCGCCCTTCAATGCGAACAGAGTTGTGTCGTGGTTGAAGAGCGAGGGACGCCACTTGTTCGAGTTGTGACACGCAGCGCAGTTGCTAGCTCTTGCGCCGAACTGGTCCGCATGCGGGTTCTCGTGACAATCGCCGCAATTGACGGGCGTTTTCGCGAAGTCTACATGCATCATCGTGCGCTCCAGATTGGGCGGACGATGGCACTCAGCGCACGCCACAGCGCGATGAGAACCCACCAGAGGAAAGCGTGTGTGCGAATGATCGAACCTCGCCACATCGCTCCATGCCTTGGTGGTGTGACACGCCTCGCAGCCGAGGACGCGACCGCCCGTGCCGTGCCCAGCCATACGCTGCGCGAACTGGCCCCGGTGTACGTCCTCGTGGCAGGTTGTGCAGCTCAGATTCGCGAAGTGATAGAGCGTTACCTTTGTGCCGGCAGCAGGCTTATGGCATTCGTTACAAGCCACTGCTGTATGACCTCCAGTGAGCGGAAATGGGCTTTTCTGGTGCATGGCCAGCGAGAAGGCGGCTGTCTTGAACGTGGCTTCGTTGTGGCATTGCTCGCAGCGGTTGTTCCACGGCGCGCTGGCAAATTGCCCTTCGTGCTCATCCTTGTGGCAGTCCACGCATCGCGCAAATGCCAGCTTGAAGCGGGTCTGCTTGCCAGCCGGGACATGGCATGAAGCGCAGGCGACACTTTGATGCGGAAAGGCAAGAGGGAATTTTGTTTTCGCGTGATCGGCAAGGACAAACGTCGACGGACTCCATCCCTGCACCGTGTGGCAACTTTCGCATCGGCCGCCGTCCGGGCGTTGAGCAAACTGGCCGCCGTGCGGATCGGGCGTGTGACAGTCGGCGCACTGAGCGTGCGCAATAGGCGCCTTGAAGTCGCCACCCTTGTGGCAAGCGAGACACGAGACCTCGGTATGTTTACCCAGTAACGGGAAGTTGGTCTTTGTGTGATCGAACCTCTCCGCGAACTGTGACTTCTTCCAGGTGGACGTGTTGTGGCAGGAGTTGCACCCCTGCTTGAACGAGCCCTTGTGCGGATCGAGGTGACAAGCCGAACAACTCTCAAAGTGGAGGCCTTCGTAGCGAGGTTGGCCGTCGCTCCCAGGCATATGACAGCTCTTGCACATTGTGTAGCGATGCGCCCCAGTCAAAGGGAATTGTGTCTTTGAGTGATCGAAGTTTTTGGGATCGAAGCTCGCCGCCTTCCAATCCGTTGTGTTGTGGCAGCGCGCGCAGTCGTTGCCGAAGCGCCCCTGGTGCTTGTCCGCATGGCAGGTTGAACAGCTGGACGACAACCCCATCCACGTGCGGCTCAAATCCTTGCTGCCGAGCCCAGATCTGGCAGATGGCGAGATGTGCTGAGCAGCATGGCAGGTGCGGCATCCAACGCCGGAGTGCTTGCCGTCAAGCTCGAAGCCCGTCTTCGCGTGGTCAAAGCCCTGTGGAGTTGGGTTCCAGTGAAGCATCTGAAAGTCGACGCCGTTGTGATCGGAGTGGCACTTCACACAAGCCGCTCCAGCCAACCCGGAGCGAGGGAATGTTGCATGCAGACCACGATTCTGTTGCAGCTCGGCAGCGATCTCGCGGTGGCAATCGAGGCAGCGGAAGGTAGGAGCCTTTGTTGAGACCTCGTGGCACTTGATGCAATTCGCGGGCCCATCCAGGCTCTGATGCGCACGTGCCAGCGGCCCGGGTGAGATTTGCGCACGGAGAATGTGTGCGGACAGCAGCGCCGCGCAAGCGAAAAGCAAAGCAACAGGCCAGAGTGCGTTGCGGCCGTCGCGCGTGCGAGCTGAGTGCGCTCCTGGAGCTTTCCGGTCGTGCATGAAGTCGTTCCCTCGAAAGTGCGGCATCGCATGCGCTCTTCTTGTCCAGCAACAGCAGGGCAAGCGCAGGCGGAGCCTTCGATTTCTCTCAATCACGAGTCAAGGCACAGGTAATTCAAGGTGAAGCAGGGAAGCCGCGAAGAGATTATCTCTCACTGCGATGGACGCCGCATTGATTCAGCGAGAGGTGAAGATGAGTATGCCAATGTTGACTGAAGATCTTCATCTCAATTCCGAAGAGACGATAGCAAATGGTAATCGTTATCCGCCGTTCAGGTTTTGCTGTAAAGTGCAAACCGCATTACTTGCATGACATCCCATTCATGTTCGAGGCTTAAAAAGCTCGGCTTCATTGGGCTGAGTAGACGGCGCCGGATTGCTCGAACTCGGTAGTTGAATTTCAATTTCCATGCCGCGCACCGGCAGATTCTTTACCGTTACCGAACCTTTGTGTGCCATTATCACTGCGCCAACAAAGGCCAATCCAAGTCCGTGCCCCGCCGAGTTCTGGCCTTTCACTCGCTCGGAAAACACCAGCGCCTGGATGCGCGGATCGAAGCCATGGCCGTCGTCGCGGATGCACATGGAAACGCGATCATCGTGCATGTAAGCCGTGATGACGACCTTTCCTCCCGGATCAAGGTGATTCAATTCGTTGTCGAAGAGATTTGCCATCATGCGATGAACCAGCGCCTCATCGCCAACGACCCAGAGCGGCTTGTCGCTTGTCAGCTGGATTGTGATGCCTTTCTCTGAGAGCGAAGGCTCGTAGAGCGCGATCATGGCAATCAGCAATTCGTGCAGGTCGATTTGCACAAGCCGTAAACGCAGCGCGTTGGCCTTTGCTTCTGCCACATCCAGGGAGGTGTTCAGGAAGTCTGTGAGGCGGTCAAGTTCGTCAATCGAAGATGCAATGGCCTCAAGCTGCTTTGGATCGCGAGCCACGGCAAGGGACGTCTCAAGCTTGCCGCGAATTGCGGTCAGCGGGCTGCGCAGATCGTGTGCCAGCGCGTCGGTCATGGTGTGCAATTGCTGCACCGTGCTTTCGATGCGATCGAGCATGTGGTTCAATGTGTGCGCCAATTGCGCAATCTCGTCGTTGTCGCGGCTGACTGGAACACGTGTGGTCAAGTCAGCCTGTCCGATTTGCGACGCCGCCTCCGAGATCTCGCGCACGTGACTCAGCGTCCTGCGCGATGTAAAGAAGACAATGGCGAATCCGAGCAACACGATGGACAGCCAGAGGACAAAGAAGCCAATGCGAAGCTTTCCAAGGACCCGTTGTTCGTCCCGCTCGGAAAGGCCGAGATACACACGGCCTCCATCGTGCATAGACGCGGAAGCTACTCGAAAGGGGATGCCATATCCAGGAACATGAATGCTGGCAGGCGGGTCCAGAGTGCGCCTTACCGTCTGTATGGCCTTCAAGTGAGAACCGCCATCGCCCTGGCCGACCCAAAGCTTGAGAGTGCCTGAACGATCCGTTTGCAAAAAAAACACCGAGTCATTGTCCTCGGTCTCCACAGGCGCCTGATCGGCCGATTCGCGATTCGGCACCTCGTGCGAAGCGAGTTCGGCAATCTCGCCGACAACACGACTGTAGAGGGCATCGTTTGGCGTACGCGCCGCCACATCACCAAGCACCTCCACCTCACCCGTTAGCCAGGCATCGCTGCGCCGCTGGATGTCGTCCGCCACAAACCGGTCGAGGAAAATAAAAACCACAATTGTTCCGCAGGTAAATGCGAGAGTGGCCCAGAGCGAGATGCGCCATGCCGCGCTGCGGACCACCGGTCTAGCGATCTCTGAGGACATAGCCCACTCCACGCAAAGTTCGGATCAGGGGCTGTTGACCACTGCCATCCACCTTGCCGCGCAAACGATAGATGTGCACGTCCACCACGTTTGTGTCGGGCACGATGCGCATCCCCCAAACCTTATCGAGGATCATCGAACGCGTAACGACCTTGCCGGCATTTCGGCATAGGTACTCAAGGAGCACAAACTCCTGTTGCGTGAGTTGCAGAACACGGCCTGCCCGCGTGGCCTCGCGACGCAGCAAATCCAGCTCAAGGTCCTGCACACGCAGGCGCGTCAACTCGCTCCCTTGTGGCGAATTGCGCTTGAGCAGATTACGCAGCCGTGCCAGCAATTCGGCCAGCGCAAAGGGCTTTGTCAGGTAGTCGTCGCCGCCATGCTCAAGTCCGTGCACGCGGTCGTCTACCGAGCGCCGCGCGGATAGAATCAGGATCGGAGCTTTTACGCCCACCTGATGCAGACGTCGAATCAGACTGATCCCATCCTGGTCGGGCAAGCCCAGGTCGACGATGAGAATGTCGTAGGGCTGCGATGCCGCAAGCTGCTCGGCGGATTTGCCATTCACGGCCAGATCCACCAGATATCCCGCCTCTGCCAGCGCTTGCTGAAGAAAGGTCTGAATGTCACGTTCGTCTTCAACCAGCAGGAGTCGCATGGAATGAATGGTATTTCATTGGAGCGGTTCTGACTGTGAGGGTTTTGGAGACATCAAAACCAACGCGTATCAGCACGTATCCATGACGGGTTTGTCATGTGTGCGTTGTGTGGGTGTCATCTCGCGCGCGTATGGTGAATCAAGAATAGGGCGTAATCGGATGGTTGTTGCAACAAGAAGCACAAGATGAACAAATCTTCATGCCGTTAGCCACAGTAGCAGCTTCCCGGAACCTGAGATTTCCGTCTCAATGGCACAGGGGCAATTTTGCTCAAAGGAGTTCGAATGCTGCATGCCGCTTCTCGGATGAGCACCAATTCCCAGGCATTGAATACAGCCGCGACATCGGATGAGCCTGTGGATGCGATCCGCAATCACCTGGCACTGGCATTCGAGGCTGGAATGGCAATCCGTGAGTCAAGCTCGCCGCTTGACCACGCAGTGAGAGAGTTACTGGCCAACGGTGGAGCCATGATTCGTCCACAGATTGCCTTTGAACTTTCCATGAGCTACGGGCTTCCACTTGAGCTGGCCACAGACCTGGCCGTTGCCATTGAGTACTTCCACACGGCATCGCTGGTATTCGACGATTTGCCTTGCATGGACGACGCATCGACCCGGCGCGGTGGGCCGTGCGTGCATCGGAAATATGGCGAAGCGACGGCTATTCTTGCCGCGCTCGCGCTGATCAATCGCGCGTATGCGCTTGTGTGGCGGGCGGTGGACGTCTGTCCCGCCGTGTGCCGGCGCGCCTCGCTCGACTATCTCGAAGAGCAGCTGGGCGCTCAGGGTCTGTTGCAAGGACAGAGCCTCGACCTGCACTATCATGCGCTGTCCGGATCGGTCAGGTCGGCAGAGCACGTCGCCGGGATGAAGACAGTTCCACTGATTGCTCTCGCGCTTGTGCTTCCCGCAATGGCGCTCGCCGCGCCCGCCCGTGAGGTCCAACTGCTGCGCCGGGCCAGCTTGTGCTGGGGAATGACCTACCAACTGCTCGACGACCTGAAAGATATTTTGCACAGTGAAGCAGAAGCAGGCAAGACGACTGCGCGCGATGCGGAGCTTGATCGTCCGAATGTTGCGCTTCTACTCGGTCTTTCCGCCGCAGTGGATAGGCTTTCGCGGTGGATGTGCGCCGGGGATTCGGTGCTTGAGGAGCTAGTCGGAAGTAACCCGAAGCTGGCCTTTCTGCGGCGTTTTCGCGGACAGTTGAAGGCCGAATTTGACCGAGTCATGGAACGTGCCGGCGCAACGCCGATCGATTGCAAACGATGATCTTCTTCCGTCTGGTCCTGATGAATTTGCTGCGTCATCGCATTCGTACGCTACTCAGCGTCGCGGGCATTGCCTTCAGCGTTGCCGCCATGCTCACCGTGGTCACAATCCTTCAAGGCGCGATTGGAATGTTCTCGGGCATCTTGTCCAGCGGCGCGGAGATCATCGTCTTCGAACGCAACGTCTCCGACCTGTTTTTCAGCGATGTTCCTTCCGCTGCTGCTAAAGATCTTGCCGGTTGGCCGATGGTTTCGCATGTCGACCCTGTTCTCTTCGGCGTGGTCTCCAGTGCGGATCATCCCATCATTACCTGTTTCGGAATCACCCGCGAGGACGCACGTTTGCAAAATGCGAGCTGGATTTCGGGAGACGCCTCCAGCTTCGGACGTTCCGGCGAGGTGGTGCTGGGTGAGCGTGCCGCGGAGTTTATGAGCGCATCGGTGGGGAGTCAGGTTCCTATCGGCCACAGCACCTTTCGCATTGGAGGCGTGATTCGCACGCGCAATGGCTTTGAGGATGGCGGAGTGTTTATGCCGCTTGCCGACGCGCGCGCATTCTTTCACAAAGAAGGTTCCTCTGTGATCACGGTCAAACTGCGTAGTCGCGATCAAGCGGCAGCATTCAAGAAGGAAGTGAAGCGTAGTTATCCCAATCTGATCGCGCTTGAGGACTCAGAGTTCTCCCGCTCGTACTCGCAATTCAAAATCCTCAAGGCTACGGCGTGGGCCGTTGGAGGTTGCGGCCTTGCGCTCGGCGGCCTTGGCATTGCCAACACGATGATCATGTCGGTCTTTACGCGCATCCGAGAGATCGCGATTCTACGTGTAACCGGTTTTTCGAACTGGCAAATTGCGGCACTTGTTTTTGGAGAATCGGCCGTGGTGACGACTGCGGGCGCTCTTTTGGGGCTAATACTTGGAGCCTCGGCCCTTTTCGCGCTCAAACTAGCACCTGCTCTGCATGGTTATGTCGATACTTCGCTGCAACCTGGGCTCATGCTGGTGGTGGTTCTGCTCGCTACCGGCACTGGAATTCTGGGAGCTTTGTACCCTGCGTCATTTGCGGTGCGAAGCCGTGCGGTGGAGGCGCTTCGCTTCGAATGAGCAACGCGAAAGAACAAACGAACACGCCTGTTATCCACGTTAAGAACGTGTGGAAGAGTTACGACAATGGCGCCATTGCGGTGCTGAATGGAGTCGACCTTGCAGTTGCTTCAGGAGAAGCCGTGGCCCTTTGTGGCCCCTCCGGATGCGGAAAGAGCACCTTGTTGCACCTGGTGGGCGGACTGGATGAGCCAAGCGGCGGATCGATCGAGGTCAGTGGCGCTGCATTGGATCGCAAGCGCGACATGGTTCACTTTCTGCGCCACGAGGTTGGATTCGTCTTTCAGCTGCACAATCTGATTCCCGACCTGACCATGGAGGAAAATTGTCTGCTGCCAGCGCTGGCTGCGGGCATGCGCAGAAGCGCTGCGGAGGATCGTCTGAACGAACTTGCCGATCTCACCGGTATGCAGCATCGCAGAGGTCATCGAATTCAAAAGCTCTCTGGTGGCGAGCGGCAACGCACCGCGTTGTGCCGCGCATTGATGAACAGGCCCGGAATTCTGCTGGCCGATGAACCGACTGGCGCGCTCGACGAGCGCAACAGTGCCGTGGTTTTCGACCTGCTGCTGAACCTGGCGCGTAACGAGGGACTGACGTTGCTGATGGCCACGCACGACCGCGCGCTGGCGGCCGCATGCGACCGAACCGTTGAGATGCACGACGGGAGAATCGATGGCGTCCGCTGACACTATGCCACGCGCAAGTTCGCCAGGCGTTGCGATTGCTGCGCGTCACGCCCTTGCGTGGCTGGTAGTAGGGAATGCGATTGGCGTGATGCTAGCAATTCTTCTGCTGGTGCCATCGCTTAATCTGTGGCTCGGCGAGTGGACATACGGCCGATGGATGATGGTGCATATGAACACTGCGCTCTTCGGCTGGGCAAGCCTGCCCATGGTTGCGTTTCTCCTTCATGCGTATCGAGTGGACAGCGGCGCTTTGGCCACATGGTGCAGGCCGGTAGTTTGGCTCTGGTCGGCTGCGCTGCTTGCGGGCTGCTGCTCATGGCTCGGCGGACACTCCAGCGGCAAGCTCTTTCTTGACTGGAGTGGATTCCCGCGCCTTTTCTTCCCACTGGCTCTGGTAGCGTTGTGGGTCTTGCTTGCCATGGCGTTCGTACACAGGCCCGGCGATGGTGTTTCGAGAGTTGCAAAAGTTGCGGGGCTTCTGGTCTTGCTTGCGGTTCCGTTCGCACTGTACTTCGCATCGGACCCTACGGTTTACCCACGTATTAATCCGGACACCGGCGGACCGACTGGACAAAGCCAGCTTGAGTCTTCGCTGGGCGTTGTGCTCATTCTGCTTGCCGTCCCGTTCGGCATTGCGCCGCGCAAGCGACACACGGGCAGGGCAGTGTGGCTTGCGTGGGTAGTGTTTGCAGCGGAGTCCTTGCTCTGTTTCGCACTTGGCCGTGCGGACGTCAGCCATCGCGTGCTCGCACAGTGGCTCAGCCTGGCGAGTCTTCTCCTCTGGATTCCGCTGGTACCAGCGTACTATCGTGCATTCACCTGGCGGGCAGCCACGCGCTCATGGCAAATCGCATTCTTGTGCTGGTGGGCCGCACTTGTACTCACCGGTTGGTTTCTCTTTCTTCCCGGCATTCTCGACCGCGTTAAGTTCACCGATGTGCTGGTTGGTCACTCACTGACGGCAGTGGCTGGATTCCTGAGCGCACTACTGCTCTTCGTGCTGGTGCAGTTGCTCGACGAGCAGGACACATGGGTACTCACGCGCCGCTGGTCTTTCCTTGCCTGGAATCTTGGCGTCGCGGCTTATGTAGTGGTGATGAGCATCTCTGGTTGGATGGAGTTCGGCAATCCGGAGTTCACTATCATTCCTGGAACCGCGCGTGCTGTGCTGTACACACTCCGTCTTCTCACTGGGCTTGCCATGCTGGCTGCGTCGCTCGACTGGTGGGTGTCGTCATTCTCGTTTTCCTCTGCGGCATCTGCGAAACCATCGACTGCGTTGGAAGCGGAGGCAGCATGAAACGCAATGTGTTGATCGCTTATCAGCTTTTCGCGGGGCTCTCCGACTTGGGAACGGGAGTCCTGTTGTGCATCGCACCGCTCGCTACACTCCATCTGCTTGGCTTGCACCCACCATCGGAGTCCGCGCCATTCGTGGCTTTCATCGGTGCGTTCGTCCTTTCCACTGGGATTGCATGCCTGTACGGCGTGCAGCCGCTTGTCAAGCACGACGCAGTTGAGAGCATTGAAACAGTATGGCTGCTGACCGCATTCACGCGCAGCGCTGTCGCCATTTACATCGTGAAGAGCGTTTTGATTGGCGAACTGGAAGCGGGATGGATATCCGTGGCGGCATTCGATGGCATTTGCACGGTGATTCAGGCCGCGGGCCTGCGACTAGGGTGGTTGCGCGATGCCGACTAGCCAAAAGTTGGACGGCTGGCGTGGCGCAGTGCTCGTCGCGTCGACATACGCGTACTTTCTCATCTTCGCGCAGTTCGCATTTCTCTCTCGCCTCGCAGAGCGCGGCCTGGCCGCCTCTGCGGTTCAGCCGGTCATGGCTGCAATGGCGTTGGGTGGAATTTGCACGAGCTTGCTGGCTCCGTTGCTCACAGGCCGAGTGAAACCGGGCGTTGCTGTACGCACTGGCTATGCGCTCTGCGCGATCTCTGCGCTTCTCACGCTGCTCCCATTTTCCATAACGGGTGCTTTGCCGATCGCATTCATGATTGGCGCGGGGCTTGGCATGCTTACGGTCTCGCTTGTCGCTCATCTTCCCGTCTGGTGCGGAGTGCGGCACCCAATCCTATGGGTCGGTGCTGGCACGGGCCTGGGATATGCCTTCTGCAACATTCCTGCAGTGTTCAATGCGTCGCCAGCGCATCAGGCGATTGCAGCAGCGGTCGTGTGCATCGTGGGATTCGCCTTCGCGACGGATGCGTATGCTCCGTTGATCGAGAGAAACCGGCTCGAACACGTGGCAATCCCGAGGCCGTTGGCGATTACCAGCTTTGCCGCGCTTGTGTGGTTGGATTCTGCCGCCTTCTACATCATTCAGCACTCCGCCACCTTCAAGCACGAGACATGGACAGGATCGACCCATCTTTGGACAATTGCGAGCGTGCATCTTGCCGGCGCAATTGTCGCCTCCATTCTGCTCTCGAAGCGCCTGCTTCCACTTGTGCTGGCTGCAGCTGTAACAAGTCTGGGCGCAGCGTGCATGCTGCTGACGCACGGGGCAGGCGCGTATGCGGCATCGCTTCTGTAT
>DASVLI010000009.1:0-2537 GCA_036384955.1 Occallatibacter sp. | reverse complement strand
GGCCGTCTGCGGCGTATAACCAGAAGACCCAACTGGTCTATGTTCCCGCCAACGAGAATTTCTGCGGCGGCTTTACCGGCCAGAAGGTGCCGCTGGTTCCTGGCCAGCTTTGGTTAGGCACCAAGGCGGAAGATATCGGGTTGCAGGTGCGTCCGGGCGCCGATCATTTCGGCGAATTGCAGGCTTGGGATCCGGCGACCGGCAAGAAAGTCTGGTCGCATAATTTCCCCAAGTCGCAGCTGTTTGGCTCGGTGAGCACGACGGCGGGCGGTCTTGTCCTGGTTGGCGGCACCAATGACCGCTATTTCAGGGCCTTCGATGCCAAGACCGGCGATCTGCTGTGGGAGCAGAAGACCAATTCCGGCATCATGGCGATGCCGATCGCATATGAAGTTGATGGCACCGAATATATCGCGGTGCAATCGGGCTGGGGTGTCGACGCGCAACGTATCCAGGATGCGCTGGCCGGAGATAATGTCGGAGTCGAGAACAACGTGCCGCAAGGTGGCGTGATCTGGGTGTTCGCCGTCAAGAAATAGACCGGCGAAAATAAATCCGGAAAAGAAAGCGGCGGGCTAAAGAGCCCGCCGTTTTTTTGGGTGCGCCAGGCATGGCGCGGAGCGCCGTGACTGGCGCGATTTGACCGGAGTGGTGTCCGGTCGATGACTTGGAGGTGAGAGTCCTCTACGGACCCTGGTGATGGGAACCGTTAGCCGAACAGCAAGGGCGTCGCCGCGAGGCGGGGTCTGAAGGAAGCTGCAAGCAAAGTGCCGGCCTGACGAACAGCAAGCGCATAAGAGGCGTCCGCATCCGGGCGAGGGAGCCCAAATTCCCGAAGCCCGATATCACCCGGAGGATGCGGCCGTAGATGCGACAGGTGTATGGCACGAAGGTCACGCGACTAACCCTGGGAGGTCTGTCGTCCTGCCCCCGGCAACGGGTGTGCTACCGGCGTCGCAAGGCGTCGGGATGGGGCGGCAGAAGTCAGCAGAGGCCGTAGTAACTGGCAGCACCAAGCCGGCGAAGGGCCGAACGTCGAGTACCGGAGGAGGCCGGTCTGTCGATGGTGATAGCAGATGCAGACGATGACGCTGAGATGCGTCATGCCCGCTCCGAGGGCAGCGGCCGGAAGCCGCCAGAGCAGGAATTGGGTGCATCAAACGCCACGGCAAGATCGCAACCTCCCCTCCGGAGGTGGAAGTGCGGCTGATGGAGGAGATCGTCAGCCGAGCGAACATGATGGCGGCCTATCATCGGGTGATGGCGAACAAAGGCGCTGCGGGCATCGATCGGATGACCGTGGAGCAGTTGCAGCCGTATCTGAAGGAGCATTGGCTGCGCATCAGAGAAGAACTGCTGGAAGGCCGTTACCGGCCGCAGCCGGTGCGCGGGGTGGAAATCCCCAAGCCCGGCGGAGGGATGCGCCAACTGGGCATCCCGACGGTGGTGGACCGGCTGATCCAGCAGGCAATGCATCAGATGCTGATGCCGCTGTTCGATCCAGGCTTCTCCAAGGCTTCGTACGGCTTCCGGCCGGGACGCAGCGCGCACGATGCGGTGCCTGCCGCGCGGGCGCATGTGGCCGAGGGCCGACGCTTTGTCGTCGACCTCGACTTGGAAAAGTTCTTCGACCGGGTGAACCATGATGTGCTGATGGCACGGGTGGCGCGCCGGGTTGCGGACCAACGGGTGCTGCGGCTGATCCGCCGCTACCTGCAAGCTGGATTGATGACGGGCGGGATTACGACGGCACGGAGCGAAGGCACGCCGCAAGGCGGTCCTCTGTCACCTCTGCTGTCGAACATCCTGCTCGACGATCTGGACAAGGAACTCGAGCGACGAGGCCATGCCTTCTGCCGCTACGCCGACGACTGCAACATCTATGTTCGGACGCGGCGGGCCGGCGAGCGGGTGATGGCGTCGATCACACGATTCCTGACCGAGCGGCTGCGGCTCAAGGTCAACGCCGCGAAGAGTGCCGTTGACCGTCCCTGGGGGCGGACCTTCCTCGGCTACACCATGACCGCGCACAAACAACCGCGCCTGCGGGTCGCGGCCAAGGGTGTGCAGCGGTTGCGGAGCAAGCTGAGGACGACGCTGCACCACGGGCGTGGGCGAACCCTGGCATCGACCGTCAAAACCCTAACCCCCATCCTGCGCGGCTGGCTGCAATACTTCCGGCTAGCGGAGGCCAAAGGGGTATTCGAGGAGCTTGACGGGTGGATGCGGCGCAAATTGCGCTGTGTCCTCTGGCGTCAGTGGAAGCGACCGCGGACACGCGCCAAGCGCCTGATGCAACGCGGGCTCGATCCGGAGCGAGCATGGCGGTCGGCCTACAACGGCCACGGTCCTTGGTGGAATGCCGGGGCCAGCCACATGAACGATGCCTATCGCGCTGCCTTTTTCGAAGAGCTCGGCCTGCCGTCCCTCATCGGACTGCACCGCCACCTCAATCGTGCCTGACGAACCGCCGTATACGGGACCGTACGTACGGTGGTGTGGGAGGAGGAAGCCGCGAGGCTTCCTCCTACCCGATC
>DASVLI010000008.1:0-17972 GCA_036384955.1 Occallatibacter sp. | reverse complement strand
GCACGAACTCGGCGTCGATCAGCTGCCCTACTGGAAGGTCATCCTCGATCACCCCGCCTACGACGGCTTCTGGCAGGCGCAGGCGCTCGACAAGCTTCTCGCCAAGCACAAGCTCACCGTGCCCACCATGTGGGAGCAGGGCCTCTTCGACCAGGAAGATATGTGGGGCGCCATCCATACCTACCGCGCGCTCAAGGCCGCCGGCGCGCCTGACTCGCTCAACCACCTCGTCATGGGCCCATGGTTCCACAGCCAGGTCAATCGCGAGGGCCGCAATCTCGGCTGGCTCGTCTGGGCCACGGACACCACCGCCGAGTGGCGCCGCGATGTGCTGCTGCCGTTCTTCAACCAGTACCTCAAACCCGGCTCGCCCGCGGCAGACACGCCCAAGGCTCTGGTCTATGACACCGGCGCCGACCGCTGGGATCATCCCGCCGAGTTCCCGCGCGCCTGCGAGAAGGGCTGCGGCGTTACCTCCAAGCCGCTCTATCTTGAGGCGGACGGCAAGCTTTCCTTCACCGCGCCTGCTGCGGGTGGCGCGCAGTTCGACGAGTACGTCTCCGACCCCGCCAAGCCCGTGCCTTATCTGCCGCGTCCCGTCGATCGCTCCGGCTGGCGCACCTGGCTCGTCACCGACCAGCGTTTTGTCGATGGCCGCCCCGACGTCCTCACCTACATCTCCGAACCGCTGACCGAAACCATGAAACTCTCCGGCGAAGTTGTGGCCCACATCGTCGCTTCAACCAGCGGCACGGACTCCGATTGGGTCGTCAAGGTCATCGACGTGCTCCCTGAAAAGACCGAGGCCGGCGGTTTCGGACCCGCTGCAGGTGCGGCTCCGGACACCAGCGGCATTGAGCAGCCGCTGGCCATCGACATCTTCCGCGGCCGCTATCGCACCAGCTTCGAGCACCCCACAGCCATCGAGCCCGACAAGCCGCTGCCCTACGTCTTCACCCTGCCCATGATCAACCACACTTTCAAGCCGCGTCATCGCATCATGGTGCAGGTGCAGTCCACTCTCTTCCCGCTCTACGATCGCAACCCGCAAAAATTCGTGCCCAACATCTTCACCGCAAAACCGGCCGACTTCCAAAAGGCCACGCAGCGCATCTGGCACACGCCCGGAAGCCAAAGCTTCATCAGTCTGCCCGTCGTCCCCGTCAACCAGCCGTAGCGTAATCGTCCGTCATCAGCAAAAAAGCCTCCGCACTCGCGGAGGCTTTCTTGTGTCCGTCATCAGCTCTACAGAATCTCCAGCGAGCGAACAAGGAGCGTCCGCCGCACGCAGTGCCGAGCGTCCGCCGCACGCAGTGCCAGTGCCTACGACTCCTGACGCTCCGGCTTCCACTGGTCGTCAGCCTCGCGCTCCAGCCGGTCCTCGCGGTCCTTGCGCTTCTCCTGCTCGCGCCGCCACTCCTGCTCTTCGCGCTCCTCGCGTCCGTCGCTCATCGCTGCCTCACAACAACAAGTATCTTTCAACCGCTCCCCTCGTGAAAAGCCTTCTTCAAGTGAAAGGGCACGATCTGAGTCACGATTATCCCCTTTACGAAGGGTGCAGAGGTGCAGCATGATTGGGCCTAAGCGATCTCGAAGGGGGATTCCCGTGACAGTATGCATTGCTGCTATTTTTGAGAACTTCGGCATAGTGGGGGCGTCGGACAGAATGCTAACCGCTGGAGATGTCCAATTTGAGCCGTCTGTTCCCAAAGTTAGGTTTTGGACGAGTTCAATTGCATCTTTAATTGCTGGAGATGCAAATATGCAAGCTGAAATCGCGACGAGCGTAAAGCTCGAAACCGACGATCTTATCAAACAAGCCACGGCATGGATAAAGGTTCAAGATATCGCCGAGCTCTACAAAAGAAAATGTGATCTTGCAATCCGACGTAGAGCTGAGGAGCGCATTTTGGCTCCATTTGGTTTGACTCTTCCAGATTTTATGCGCGGTCAAAAGGACTTTTCTCCGGAATTTGTTAAGGATATAGGGAGCGAATTGCTAAATTTCGAAGGGCCTTTTGTCCAAACAATCATTGTTGGCTGTGATGAAACAGGACCACATATTTATACCGTGGACAATAACTCAATCCAGTGCCACGACTCTGTTGGATTCGCGGCTATTGGGGCCGGTGAAACGCATGCAAATTCTGCCATGATGGCATATAACCACACCTTTAGGCACAGCTTGGCCGATACCCTTCGCGCTGTCTTTTTCTCAAAAAAAGGAGCTGAGATTGCACCTGGAGTGGGGCCAAACACAGACATGATAGTCGTGATCGGGGCCGGCGGTCTGTCAATGTTGGCCGATAATGTGCAAGAGGAATTGGAGATTCGATATGCCGAAGAGAAAAAGCGACAAGCTAAAGTCGCCAATACTACTAGGGAAAAGATTGGCAATTTTGTCCAAAGTATCCTCGACAAGCCAGCGACAACAGAGCAGGCCCAACTCCCGGCTTCCTCTACGGAGTCAGACGCACCCGCTTCTAACAAAGACACCGAAATAATCGAGGATGAATCTAAGCCACTTTAGTCGTGCCGTAAAGGCTGCTCAAAGGTACCGGGCTTTAGCCCCTGATGCACATTCACGCTCCCAAGCGCACTTCTCTTCCTCGCGCGAACAGCAAACGTCAGCCTTACGCAGCGCCGTACTATGAAGGCGCACATTCAGAGGCCATCATGAGCGACGCACCCCTCACGCCTGAGCAAATCTCCGCTCTCACCCGCCAAACCAACTACGGCACCTGGCGCGCGCAAAAAAACTGGCAGCCGCTCACCATTGTCGACGCCGAGGGTTGCTGGTTCACTGACTCCACCGGCAAAAAGTATCTCGATTTCAGCTCGCAGCTCATGTGCGTCAACCTCGGCCACAAAAATCCACGGGTCATTGAGGCCATCGCCCAGCAGGCAAGGGAACTGGCCTTTGTCGGCCCCGCCTATGCCACCGCGGCGCGCGCCAAACTCAGCGCCAGACTGCTCGAAGTCCTCCCCGCCGGCCTCGACAAATTCTTCTTCACCACCAGCGGGACTGACGCCAACGAAGCCGCCTTCAAAATCGCGCGCATGGTCACCGGCAAAACCAAAATCATCTCGCGCTACCGCTCCTATCACGGCTCCACCATGGGCTCCATCGCCGCTACAGGCGACCCGCGCCGCTGGGCCATGGAGCCCGGCGGCAAGGGCGGTGGCGTGGTCTTCGCGCCAGAGACCAACTGCTACAACTGCCCCCTCAAGCACACCTATCCCGCATGCAACGTCGCTTGTGCCGACTACATCGAACACATCATTCAAAACGAGAGCGACGTCGCCGCCTTTCTCTTCGAGCCCATCGTCGGCACCAACGGCGTCCTCATTCCTCCGCCTGAATACTTCCCGCGCATGCGCGAAATCTGCGACCGCCACGGCGTGCTCATGATTGCCGATGAAGTCATGGCCGGCTGGGGCCGCGCCGGCAAGTGGTTCTCGGTCGACCACTGGAACCTCAAGCCCGACATCCTCGTCACCGCCAAGGGCATCACATCCGCCTACGTGCCGCTCGGCCTCTGCGCCACCACCACTAAAATCGCGCAGCACTTTGAGGAGCGTTACTTTTCGCACGGCCACACCTACGAGGCGCATCCCATCATGCTCGCCGCTGCCACGGCCACGATTGAAGAGATGCAGCGCCTGCGCTTGAATGAGCGTGCCGCCGAGCTCGAGCCTTACGTCCGTCAAAAGCTCGAAGCGCTGAAGGCAAAGCATCCATCCGTAGGCGACGTGCGCGGCATCGGCCTCTTCTTCTGCGTGGAACTGGTGAAGAACCGCGTCACCAAAGAGCCCTTCAACACCATGCGCGACAAGGTTGAAGCGCGCCCCACGGTCGTCGAGCAAATCTCCGCGAAGATGATGGCCGACGGTGTCGCGCAGCAGGCCTGGGTCAGCCACTTCGTCATCGCCCCGCCGCTCATCATCACCAAAGAAGAGCTAGACTTCGGCATCGCCGCGCTCGACCGCCACCTCGCCCTCGCCGATGCCCTGGTCGAGTAGTACGCCAGTTCAGCGCCAGCGCACCGCACTCAGCAGATTCGAGTAGTCGTCGCTCCACACGTGGGCGCGCGGGTCTCCCGCGACGCGCCGCCAGTGCGAGTCTTTCGCATCCACGAGAGAGGCCAGCTCCGCGTGCGTGCGTCCCATCACTATCCACGTCGATGTTGCCTTGCCGGCCGCGGCTTCCTTTTCCGTGACCGACGTGTCCGCATTGGCGTAGCACTCCAGCCCCGCGTCACGCGCAAGATTGCCTTCAATGGGTTCCAGATTCAGATACAGGCTGGAGACGTGCACCAGCAGCACACCGTCGGGCGTCAGCTTGCGCAGGTACAGCGCCAGTGCCTCGCGCGTGATCAAATGCACCGGGATCGAATCCCCGCTGAAGGCATCCAGCGCGATCAGCTTGTAAGCTCCGTCCGGCGCTTTCTTCAGCTCCAGCCGTGCATCGCCCAGCACCACCTTTGCTCGCGGCGCGCACTCTTCCAGAAAAGTAAAGTACTGCGTGTCCTCGGCAATCTTTACCACCAGCGGATCGATCTCGTAATACGTCAGCGTCTGCCCGGGTGTCGTCAGGCACGCCATCGTGCCCGCGCCCAATCCCACCATAGCCACCTGCGCATTGCGCAGCCGGTCGTTCATCGCCGCAAACACCTGGCCCGCGGGTCCGCTCCGTGTGTAGTACGCAAGCGGCTCGCGGCTTCGCGCTGGTTCCAGGCTCTGCATGCCGTGCACCGTGCCTGCATGCAAAAGCTGCCGGTACCTTCCCGTCGTGTCATTCGCCACGCGCACCACACCAAAGAAATTTCGCTCCGTGTCCAGAATGTGTCCGTACGGTCCGGTGTAAAGCGAGCCCGCGGCGTAAAGCGCTGCCATGCCCGCCGCAAAGCGCAATCGCCGCACGTGAAAGCTGAAGCACGCCAACGCCGAGTAAGCGAAAAACAGAACCACTACCAGCCAGCCCGGGCGGTAGTCGAGGTGCATCGCCAACGTGATCGCTCCGGCCATCGCAATTCCCAGTACCGCGGGAAATAGCAGATCGCGCACCAGCGCTCCAGACTTCTTTGTATCTATCTTTGGCCGCCGCAACAGCGCGGCCAGCACCAGCACCAGCGGAAACTCCAGCGCGGAGTGGAACGTCACCGGCGCAATCAGCGAGTTGAAGATGCCGCCCAGCACGCCGCCTACCGACATCAGCAGATAAAACTCGGTCAGCCGTCCAATGCCCGGTCTGCTGCGCGCCAGTTCGCCATGGCAGTAAAGTGCCGCGCAGAACAGCGCCGCCAGATACAACACAATCATCGCCGCCAGTGGAAGCCGCAGCTTCATCAGCCCCGGTAGCAGTCCAATCAGCAGGAAGACGGGCAGAACCTGGGCCACGCGCCGATGAGCAATCAGTTGCCGCTTGGCAAACACGATCACGAAGCTCACCAGGTAAAGCGCCAGCGGCAGCACCCAGAACAGCGGCAGCGCGGGCACGTCCGTGGTCAGCACAGTGGTCACGCCCAGCATCAGGCTCGAAGGCGCAAATGCCAGCGCAATCCAGCGCAACCGTTCGCGCCAGTTGCCGTGCTCCGCGGCCACCGGCCCGGCGGTCTCCGCAAGCGGCTCCGCCTCTGCGGGTCTGCGCCACACCAGCGCCGCGCACAGCACGGTGAGCGCGGCAAACCCCGCATAGCCCCAGCTCCACAGCGCGCTTTGTGCGGATGTGCGCATCGTCGGTTCAAGCAGTATCGGATAGGCCAGCAGTCCCACCAGACTTCCCGCGTTGCTCGCCGCGTACAGAAAGTACGGATCGCGCGCATGCGCGTGGCCCGACTGCGCGAACCATCGCTGCAGCACCGGAGTGTTTGACGCCAGCAGAAAAAAGGGAGCACCAACCGCCGTCAGCAGCATTCCCAGCACCCACGGCGCCGGGTTCGCCTCGGTCGGCGCATTCCATCCCACGTGCAGATGCAGCGGCAAAAGCCCGATGGGCAGCAGCGGCAGCGCCACCAGCGCGCAGTGCAGCGCAATCTGTGTGCGTCTTCCCAGCCAGCGCTGCGCGCCGTGCGCATACAGGTATCCTGCCAGCAGCGCCGCCTGAAAGAACACCAGACACGTGTTCCACACCGCCGGCGTGCCGCCCAGCAGCGGCAGCATCATCTTGGCCAGCATCGGCTCCACCAGAAACAGCAGCGCCGCGCTGGCAAACATGGTCAGGCTGAAGAGCAGGACTGGCATGAGGTTGCTCTAGTCGAACACAACGGTCTTGTTGCCGTAGCAGAGAATTCGCCGGTCCAGATGCCAGCGCACCGCCCGCGAAAGCACAATGCGCTCCAGGTCACGGCCCCGCGCCACCAGATCCTCCACCTGGTCGCGATGCGAAACCCGCGCCACATCCTGCTCGATGATCGGCCCCTCGTCGAGCACCTCGGTCACGTAGTGGCTGGTCGCGCCAATCAGCTTTACGCCGCGCGCGTGCGCCGCGTGGTAGGGTTTGGCTCCGGTAAAAGCCGGCAAAAACGAGTGATGCACATTGATGATCCGTGCCGGAAACTGTGCCACAAAATCCGGCGACAGAATCTGCATGTACCGCGCCAGCACCACCAGATCCACATTGTTCTCGTCCATCAGCCGCAGTTGCAGGGCTTCGGCTTCGGCGCGTGTCGCCGCCGTCACCGGCGTGTGCTTGAAGGGAATCCCGTAGAACCCGGCCAGATTCTCAACCGCTGTGTGGTTTGAAACAATCAGCGGAATCTCGCACTTCAGCTCGCCCGTGCGCCAGCGGTGCAACAGGTCGGCCATGCAATGCAGATAGTGCGAGCAGAAAAGCGCCACGCGCGGCAGGCGAGAACTCGCCGTCAATTGCCAGTGCATGTCCAGCTCGGCGGCCAGTGACGTAAAGGCCGTCTTGAATTTCTCCAGATCAAAGCCGGCGCTCGCCCCGTGCCCGTTCAGCGCCCACTCCACGCGCATGAAGAAAAGTCCCAGCCCATGATCCTGGTGCTGGTCGGCGTGCAGAATGTTGGCCCCGTGTTCGTAGAGCAGGCCCGACACGCGCGCCACCAGGCCGCGCCGGTCCGGGCAATCGATCAGCAGTACAGCAGTCTCTTCCATGCTGTGACCAGCTTACGCGATGCCCTCCAGCTTTCAGCCACGCCTCTGCGTCACAACCCCGGTCACCGAGGTACCCGCCCTTGCCGCAAAAGTGGAATTTCGTATGCGCATCCCAATACGGCCGCTGGAAGACGCGCTCTCATCGCGCGTCTTCCAGCAACCATCTCAGGCCGCCGTTTGCGTGCGCGCCGCCACCGCCGGTCCGCTCAGCTTCTGCCGCAAAGATCCGGCCAGGTCGGCCATCAGCCGCAGCCTGTCGGCCACCGGCGCTGTCAGCTCGCATCCGGCCAGCGCCAGCTGCGAGTGCAGCAGCAGACCCGCCACCGCGCTCTTCAGCTCGGTCTCAATGGCTTCGGTCGCCGCCTGCCGCGCCAGTGTCTGCTCGCGGTCGCGCCGGTAGAGCGCCGCGCGAATCTCCCTCACCAGCCTTCCGGTTCCGCTCAACGCAAAGTTGATCTGCAGCGGAATCGCCAGCCCTGCACGCTCCCAGATGGCATCGGCTCCCGCCGGGTCGCACTCGGCCAGCGTCTCGTCAATCACCACCGCCGTAAAGCAGTGCCGCTTCAGCTCGGCCAGTGCGCATTTGCGCCCGTCGGCCACCTCCACCTCCATGCCCATCTGCGCCGCCACGGCCTCCGCGCAGTTGCGTGCGCCTTCAATCCCCGTCACCATCAAAATGCTCATGCTCTTCCTCCCTGATTCAACTCCCCGGTAGGCAGGAAGAGCACTGCTGCTCGCCTGCTGCTTCTGTCGATTGTGAAAGTGGTTCGCGGCTGTTCAAGCCGGCGTCTGCGGCCGGCGCCGCGCTACTCGTCCTGCATCGGGTCGGCGATACCGTATTCCTTCAGCTTCCGGTAGAGCGTCGTTTTGCCAATGCCCAGTAGCCGCGCGGCCTGCAGCTTGTCGCCGTTCAGCGCGCGGATGGCGCAGAGAATGGCCTGCTTCTCCATATCGGCCAGAGGCGTCACCTGCAGCGCCGTCTCCGGCTCGGCCTCGCGTCCGGCCGCGGTTACCGCGCGATGCACCGCCAGCCCCTGCTGCTGCAGTTGCGTGGGCAGGTCGCCCAGGTGCAGCACCGGCCCCGACGAAAGAGCGCAGGCGCGCTCCACCGCGTTTTCCAGCTCGCGAATATTGCCCGGCCACTCGTAGCGCATCATGGTGCGCAGCGCCTCGTCGCTCAGCGCGAACTTGGTCGAGTGCTCGCGGCTGATGCGGTCCAGAAAGTGCGCCGTCAGCAGGGGAATGTCCTCCCGCCGGTCGCGCAGCGAGGGCAGGCGCAGGTTCACCACGTTCAGCCGGTAGTAAAGATCCTTGCGGAACGAGCCGTTCTCCACCATCGCCGCCAGGTCGCGGTTGGTCGCCGCCACAATGCGCGCCTTGATCGGCACCCGGTGCGTGGCGCCCACCGGCCGCACCTCGCGCTCCTGCAGCGCGCGCAGCAGCTTGGCCTGCAGGTCGAGCGACAACTCGCCAATCTCGTCCAGAAACACCGTGCCGCCCTCGGCTGAAACCAGCAGTCCGTCCTTGGAGCGGTTGGCGCCGGTAAAGGCTCCCTTCACGTAGCCAAATAGCTCGCTCTCAATCAGTGTCGGCACCAGCGAGCCGCAGTCGACGGGCAGAAACGGCCGCTGTGAATTCGGCCCGTAGGCGTGGATGGTACGCGCCACCAGCTCCTTGCCCGTGCCGCTCTCGCCCAGAATCAGCACCGCGTGCGTGCTCTGCGCCACCTTCGACAAAATGCGGTACAGCTTCTCCATCTCCGCCGAGCGGCCAATCATCGAGCCCAATCCCTGGCTCATGCGCAGTTTCTCGCGCAGCTGGCGTGTCACGGAGTCGGTCTGCAAATGTGCCGAGGCCCGGTCCAGCACCGTCGAAAGCTCATCGACCGCGAAGGGCTTGGTCAGGTAATCGGAGGCCCCGCAGCGCATCGCTTCCACGGCCGTATTCACCGAGGCCGAGGCGGTCATGGCGATCACCGCCATGCGCGGGTAAAGCAGCTTCACCTCGCTCACCAGTTCAAGCCCCGCGTTGCTGCCCCAGGGCAGGTTCACAATCAGGATGTCGGCCGCGTGACCCAGCAGCAGCGCGCGCGCCTGGTTAAAGTCCCCGGTCGTCTCCACCGCGTAGCCCAGCGAGCCGGCAATCTCCCCGCAGGCCGAGCGCACCGCCGTGTCGGTATCGACCACCAGCAGGTGCAGCCGCGCCGGTGCCTCGCCGAGTTGTGGAATAAAGTCCATCGTGTTCGAGTGAAATCTAGCTTCGAGCATTGTATGCGCCCTTTCCATGCAATGAATCCGTTTCGCCGGCCCAGCCCGGCACTTTGGTGCCGCCGCCAGCTCTGTGTTTGACCGGCCGTCAGCCCTCAGCCGTCAGCCCCTAGCCCCTTGGTCCCTTAGTCCCTTAGTCCCTTAGTCCCATCGCTAATAGCCCCTGCTTCATTCGCCCCGCACCGGCAGCTCCATCTGAATGCAGGCGCCCGATGGGTCGCGGTTGGCCGCGTGCATCCGTCCGCCGGCGGCCTCCACCAGTGACCGGGCAATGGCAAGGCCCAGCCCGCGGCGTTGCGCCGCGTGGCTCCCGGGGCGCGCGCGGGTGGTGTAGCCGGATTCAAACAGGTGTTCCAGAGCCATCGGCGCAATGCCGCAGCCGTTGTCCTCCACGGTCAGCGTCAGCCATGCCACCTCGTCCGGCCCCGGCTCGCTTTCCTTCAACTGGATATGGATATGCCCGCCCTGCGACATGGCTTCCGAGGCGTTCTTCACCAGGTTCACCAGCACCCGGGTCAGTCCTTCGGCGGTCATCTCCACCGGCCGCGCGCCGCCTTCGGCGGTTGCCGTCACCTCAATGCCCGGCCCGGCCAGCGCGTCCAGCAGCGCGTGCAGCGAGTGCAGATGCAGGGCAAGATTCTCAATCGGCGCGGGCTTCCCCGCCGGGTGCGCCGCACTCTGCGTCCGGCGCCGCTCCAGCAGCTCGTCCAGCGCGCCATTGCAGGCGGGCAGCACGGCGTCCATGGCCGACAGCTTTTCCATCAGCCGCCGGCTGGCCGCTGTCACCAGTTCCAGTTCGCCCGCGTAGTGCCGGAAGGGCTCGGTCAGCACCCCCGGCTCCTGCAGCAGATCGCAGTAAAGGCCCAGCGCCGTCACCATATTCCTGGCGTCGTGCGCCACCTCGGCCAGGCTCCCGGCCGGCTCCTCCATCGCGGTCTCCATGCCTGCAAGCAGGCCCATCCGCTCCCCCAACCCGTCGCTGTCCAGTCGTGCTTCCATCGGCTGCATCGCTCTCTCGCTCTCCGCGCAGGCACATCGGCCTGTCGCCGCCCGCCGGGTTGCGTTCCACCTGGGAACCGCCTTCCCGTACCGGCTTGCTTGTGACAAATTCCCCTGGAGCGAAACCCCCGCCGGACCAGCCCAGCATCCGGTGCCTTCCCTTATCGTCCGGCCTTCCCGTTTCTGCTCCAACTACTTGAATCTGTCCCTTTCCTATACACGCCGCGTGCCAAACTCGGAAGCATTTCCTAAGTCCTTCATTGGAATTGCTTTGCCTTACTTTCCGACACTCCCTCCTCCCCCCTTCCACCCCCTCCATCAGTTCCATTTCAGGAATCTCTTGCCCCTCCTCTCCATACAACTCATTTACTATGAACAGTATCCGTAAGGATTCCCGAATTCTGACCCCACCCCACGCCATTCCCGTTTTGGGCGCCGCTCCCGTACCAGACCCTCCCCCTCCAGCCCATTCCCGTACAATTCCCTCTATGCAAGCGGCTGACCAACCCTCCTTCTTCCGTCCCGGCGGACGCGCCCCCAACCAGCTCCGCCCCCTCACCCTCACCCCCCACTTCGTTCAAACCGCCGAGGGCTCGGTCCTCATCGCCTGCGGCAACACCCGCGTGCTCTGCAACGCCACCATCGACCAGGGGGTCCCCGGCTGGCTGCGCAACTCCGGCCGCGGCTGGGTCACGGCCGAGTACTCCATGCTCCCCCGCTCCACCGTCACCCGCACCCCTCGCGAAAGCGAGCGCGGCAAAATCGGCGGCCGCACCCACGAGATTCAGCGCCTCATCGGCCGCAGCCTGCGCTCGGTTGTCGATATGAAGCTGCTCGGCGAGCGCACCGTCATCCTTGACTGCGACGTGCTCCAGGCCGACGGCGGCACCCGCACCGCGGCCATCACCGGCGCCGCCGTGGCGCTCTCGCTCGCCCTCAACGCCCTGGTCAAGGCCGGAAGCCTCAAGCAGTCGCCCATGAAGCAGCTGGTCGCCGCCACCTCGGTCGGTCTCGTCGGCGGAGCGCAGTTGCTCGACCTCTGCTATGAGGAGGACTCGCAGGCCGACGTCGATATGAATGTCGTCATGACCGCCGATGGCGGCCTGATCGAAACCCAGGCCACGGCGGAGAAGGGAAGCTACTCCCGCGCCCAGCTCAATCAGCTCATCGATCTCGCCGAACTCGGCCTGAAGGAAATCTTCGCCGCCCAGCAGGCCGTGCTCGCCTCAGCCGGCTAGGCGCGCCGCGCAGGCAGCTGAGGCAACCATTCGCATCGGAGAGAATCAAAGACCCATGGCCTCCAAAATCTCCGCCGCCGCCCGCAACGCCTCACTCCGTCAGCACCTTGTCGACCTCATCACCGGCTCCAACGCCCACGTCAGCTTCGACGCCGCGCTCAAAGGCCTTCCCGCCGACCTGCGCGGTGAACGCCCCAACGGCTCCGAGTTCTCTCCCTGGCAGTTGCTCGAGCATCTGCGCATCGCCCAGTGGGACATCCTCGAGTTCTCGCGCAGCGCCCGGCACGTCTCGCCGCCCTGGCCCTCCGGCTACTGGCCGTCCACCGCCGCTCCGCCCGACGCCACGGCCTGGGACCGCTCTGTCCGTGCCTTCCGGCGTGACCGCAAAGCCTTCTGCGGCCTCCTCGCCGACCCCGCGGTCGATCTCTACGCCAGGATTCCCCACGGCAATGGCCAGACCATCTTGCGCGAAGCGCTCCTCATCGCCGACCATAACGCGTATCACGTCGGCCAGCTCATCCTCGTCCGCAGGCTGCTCGGCGCCTGGAGCTGAGCCAGCCGCGCTACGATGCACCTGGTGGAGAAAGGGCTTCCATGATCGACGAAATGCCGTCTGTTCCACCTCCGATGCCGTCTGCTGCCGCCGAACCCTCAGCCAGCAGTATGGGCGCGCAAGCGCCGCCCGCCGCACCGCAGGTGCCGCGCAGCGCATTTGATTGGTCCGGGCTGACGCTCTTTCTCATCACCATCGCCGCGGTTCTGTTCTGTTTTCTCATCGCCTGGCCCTTCCTGCCCGGCATCACCGCGGCGGTGGTGCTGGCCATCGTCACCCAGCGTCCCTTCCGCTGGCTGGCCGCGCGGCTGGGCAACCGCACCCTCGCCTCCTCGGTCGCTCTGGTTCTGGTGGTGCTCAGCGTGGTGGTGCCTTCGGTTCTGCTCATTGCCTCGGCTGGCAGCAGCATCATCCAGGCCGTGCGCGCGCTGCAAAGCGGCTCCGCCACCCAGGCCCTGGCAGACCTGCTCGCCAACCATCCCCAGCTCAACACACTCTGGACCCGCGTTCTTGAAAACATTGACTCCGGTCAGGTGGTCGAGAAGACCGCCGGCATCGTAGCCGCGCGCCTGGGCGCCTTCCTTGGCGAATCGGTCACGGCCCTCGTGCAGCTGGTCGTCATGCTCTTCATCCTCTTCTTCCTCTATCGCGATGGGGACGAAGCCATCCGCTTTGCCCACTCTCTGCTGCCGCTTGAGCCGGAGGAGAACTCCTTCCTCCTCGAGCGCATCCGCACCGCCATCACCGCGCTTGTCCTGGGCCGTTTTGCCGTTGCCGCCATTCAGGGAGTCGCCGCAGGCATCACCTACGCGCTGCTCGGCCTCTCCAGCGCCGTCGTGCTCGGCGTCGCCACCACGCTGCTGGCGCTGGTCCCTGCCGTGGGAGCCGTCTCCGTCTGGCTGCCCGTCGTCGGCTATCTCGCCCTTACCCACCACTGGCTTGAGGCTTCGCTGCTCTTCGCCATCGGCGCGCTCTTCATCAGCACGCTCGACAACATCCTCTATCCACTCCTGGTCGGTAACCACCTCAAGCTGCACGCCGTGCCCATCTTCCTGGCCATGCTTGGCGGAGTCCTTCTCTTCGGCGTCACCGGCATCGTTCTCGGCCCCGTGCTCTTCAACGCCACCGGCTCGCTGGTGCTCATCCTGCGTCACCGCGCCAAAGGCGAACCTCTGCCCACCGAGCCCGAGCCTGCTCCGCCCGCGCCGCTGTCACCCACAGTTCGATAGGCCAGAGCGTCGTCCCAACTCAGTGCCCAGCCGTCGGCGCGCCTCCCGGATTCCACTGCGGACGAAAATCGCTGTCCGCAAGCCAGCGCAGCGGCTCAATCAGCGACTGGATGGCGCGCGCCATGAACGGCACGTCCAGGTGGGCCATGTCGTCGTTGGGGCGGTGATAGGTGGGCACGGTTCCCCAGCCCGCTGCGGTATGCGCAATCACGCCCTGCAGCGCCAGCGCGTAATTGTCAGAGCGCTCGAAGAAGTGCTCCTCCGGATACGGATCGGGGCCCAGCAGCGCGCCATGCTCCTTCAAGGTCGGCCCGAAGTTCGAGCGGTCCCACCCGGTCAGCAGCAGCACGCCTGCGGGCATCTTCGGATCCTGGCTGCCGATCATCTCAAATTCCAGGTTGGCCACCAGCTCCGTCAGCGGCACCGGCGGATGCTTCCCAAAATACGTCGAGCCCAGCTCGCCCAGCTCCTCCGACCCGTAGCAGACAAACAGCACGCTGCGCTTTAGTTGCGGACCCGCAGCCAAAGCATGTGCCAGTTCCAGAACCGCCGTCGTGCCCGCCGCATCGTCATTGGCGCCGTTGTAAATAGCGTCTCCGTCCACCGGACGTCCCACGCCCAGGTGGTCAAGATGCGCGGTCAGCAGAATCGTGCCTGCCTTGGGGTCGCTGCCCGGCAGATAGCCGATGGCGTTGAACGTCTGCCGCGGCTTTTCCAGCGGCTTGGCGTGTACCGTCAAAGTGATCTTGCTGCCCTCCGCCGCCGTCAGCTTTGCCGCCGCATCCGCGTGCAGCAGAATCACCGAAGGCGACTTGCGTGGCGCATCCTCGGCCAGACGCACACTCACGCGTGTCTTGCCGCCCAGCATCACCGGCAGGCTGCTCAGCGCAGGCGTCTCCGGCGCCAGCACCAGCGCCGCGCCCGCACGGCGCAAAGCAGAGACGGCCCTGAACAATGCCGTCGGATCGTCAAATCCAGTCAGCAAAACCGCCGACCCTGGCTCAATATGCGCCGACGGCATCTCGCTCGCCTTTACCCGCACCAGCGGCCCTGCCGCCGAATCTCCCGGCGAAGTCAGCAACACAAAGTCCTGGCCCTCCTGCAAACTGGCGCCCGCTTCCAGCGTCGCCTTGCCATCCAGCTCCGGCGCAATCACCTCCGCCGCCTGCAGATACCCGCTCATCCCCGGAGCAGCCTTCAGGCCGTAGCCTTCAAACTGGCTTGCCACATAGGTAGCGGCCAGCTCCTCGTCGCGGGTTGCCGAGCCCCGCCCGGCCAGCACGTCGCTGGAAAGAAATTTCTCGTGGGCCGTCACCCACTCTGGCTTCACCGTCCAGTTTTGCTGGGCTCCGGCACCGGCCAACGCACCAAAAAGCACCGCCGCGGCGGTCCACTTCAATCCAAATTTCACTTGGGGTCTCCCGAACAATCTTTCGGCCCATCATACATGCCGTTCGGCGGCGCGCCGGCTCGTTCCTGTTGCATTCACAGCGGTTCACTTCGGGAAGCCGTTTCCGCCCCCGGCTCCTGCCTTCCGCCATTGCCTCCATGTGCCCTCGAACACAATTTCTGCTTGCGCACCTCTGCTACCATAAGGACGATTGCAGATCCCGCCGCCCCTCGGACCATCGCGCGCAGCGCATAGGCGGCCGGACCAACCTCAGAAGGAGAATTCCTATGCCTCTAGTCTCCATGCGGCAGCTACTCGACGAGGCCGCCAAGGGCGGATACGGCGTCGGCGCGTTCAACGTCAACGATATGGAACAGATTCAGGCCATCATGATGGCGGCCAAGGAGACCAAGTCTCCCGTCATCGTCCAGGCCAGCCGCGGCGCCCGTCAGTTTGCTGAGGATCTCTACCTCTTCAAGCTCATCCAGGCCGCTGCCGAGCTCAATCCTGAAATCCCCATCGCCATGCACCAGGACCATGGCAACAGCTTTGAGACCTGCAAGAGCGCCATCGAACTGGGCTACACCTCGGTCATGATGGACGGCTCGCTCAAGGCCGACGGCAAGACCCCCAGCACGTTTGAAGAGAACGTTGAAGTCACCAAGCGCGTGGTCGATTTCGCCCATGATCGCGGCGTGACGGTCGAAGGCGAAATTGGCGTCCTCGGCGGCGTCGAAGACGGCCACGGCGCGGGCGGCAGCGGTCTGGACCACATCACCGACCCCGACCAGGCAGTCGAGTTTGCCGAGCGCACCGGCGTCGACGCCCTGGCCATCGCCATCGGCACCAGCCACGGCGCCTACAAGTTCACCAAGAAGCCCGATGGCTCCGTCCTCAAGATGGATGTGCTCATCGCCATCCACAAGCGCCTGCCCAACACCCACCTGGTCATGCACGGCTCCAGCTCGGTCCCCAAGGACCTGCAGGACGTCATCAACCAGTACGGCGGCAAGCTCAAGGAAACCTGGGGCGTTCCGGTCGAGGAAATTCAGATCGGCATCAAGAACGGCGTGCGCAAAATCAACGTCGATACCGACAATCGCCTCGCCATCACCGGCGCCATCCGCAAGGTCTTCGCCGAGACGCCGGAGAAGTTCGATCCGCGCGACTACCTCAAGCCCGCACGCGAGGCCATGAAGCAGGTCGTCGCTCTGCGCATGACTCAGTTCGGCCAGGCCGGTCACGCTGGCGACTACGCGCCGCTTTCGATCGAGAAAATCGCTGCTGGCTACAAGGACGGCTCGCTCTCGACCCGTCCGCTCGTCGCCCGCTAAACTTAAACCTTGTGCAATTCAAATGGGGGCTGCTCCTTCACCGGAGCGGCCCCTGCTCGTTCCACCCTAATTCCATCATCACGGGTTCATCATGGCGTTTCCTATCAAGGTCTGTGTCGTTTGTGGAGAGGAATTTGAACTGCGTCCCGGCAAGCCCGGGTTCGCCAACCGCTGCCCTACCTGCAGTGAGCCGGAGGAAGTCGAAGACACCGGCAGCTTCGTCGATCGCGAAGCCGAAAGCGGTCTGAACGCCGCCCGCCGCAAGGCCATGCGCGACATGCTCTACCGCGGCGACAGTTAATCGCCAGCCCGCGGCGCATCGCAGGGTAGAATGGCGGGCATGAACAAGCTCTCCAGGCAGTTCGCCTTTGTCGCCGCCGCCGTTTTGGCCATTGCACTTGCCACCAGCGCCCTCGCTCAATCGGCGGAGGAGCAGGCCGTGCTCGCGCCGATTCACGCCATGTTCGACGGCATGTCCAAACGCGATGCCGCGGCCATCAAGGCCCCCACCATGCCGGGCGGCGCCATGGTCCTCATGCGCGACGGCAAGCCCGTGCAGATGACCTTTGAAGACTTCGCCAACCGCGTCGGCAAGCCCGGCGCCACGCGGATCGAAGAGCGCATTCACGATCCGCTGGTCCGCATTGACAACGACCTCGCCGTCGTCTGGGCGCCCTTCGACTTTTATGTCGATGGCAAGGTCGACCACTGCGGAACGGATCTGTTCAATCTCGTCCGCGTCGACGGCAAATGGATCATCGCCAGCGTCGCCGACACCGGAACCAAATCCTGCCCTGCAAAATAGAACCGGGCGCGGCCAAGCTTTTGCAGATTATTTCGCCAATTTGTCTATCTTGGAATCAGGTGCTTGAAGCGGTTCTTCTGGCGCTGTCCAAAAGCAAAGAGAGGGCGAAGAAAGGTACCCCCCTCCCCCCCCCCCGGGGGTGAAGGGCGGCTTTATGCAGTTGCAGGTGAGGGCGACGCCGCCGACGGAGGCACAAAGGCATTGCTCTCCTGCTCCTTGTACTGCAGCTCGTAGAGCTTTCGGTAAAGTCCGTGCATTGCCAGCAGTTCCTGGTGCGTGCCCATCTCGCGCAACTGCGCCTTGTGCATCACCAGAATTGCGTCCGCTCGCTGCACGGTCGAAAGCCGATGCGCAATCAGCACGCTGGTGCGGCCTTCCACCATGCGCTCCAGTGCTCCGCGAATGCGCAGCTCGGTGTCCGTGTCCACACTCGAGGTGGCTTCGTCCAGAATCAGAATCCGCGGATTGTGGGCCAGCGCCCGCGCAAAGTTGATCAGCTGCTTCTGCCCGGTTGAAAGCGAACTGCCGCGCTCCCGCACCGGCTCGTCGAACTTGCCCGGCAGCCTCTCGATAAAGTCCAGAACGTTCACGTCGCGCGCCGCGCGCTCCAGGTCCGCATCCTTGATCGCGTCGTTCTCCATGCGGATGTTCTCCGCAATCGTGCCCGTGAACAAAAACGGATCTTGCAGCACCACCGCAAAGTGCTCGCGCAGCAACTTTAGATCGTGCTTCCGCAAATCCACGCCATCAATCAGAATCTCGCCCGCCGTCACGTCGTAAAAACGCATCATCAGGCTGGTCAGCGTCGTCTTGCCCGCGCCCGTGTGGCCCACAATCGCAATCGTTTGTCCTGGCTCAATGGTGAATGAAACGTCCTTCAGAATCCACTCAATGTCCGTCAGCGCGCCCAGCGCCTTGCATGGATCGTCCGCCGTCTTCGCCGCCTCCACCGCAGCGGTCTGCGCCTCGGTCAGCTTCTGGTACGCAAACCAAACTCGCCTGAACTCAATCCGATTGCTGCCGTCGCCCTTCACCGGA
>DASVLI010000007.1:0-32496 GCA_036384955.1 Occallatibacter sp. | reverse complement strand
ATTCGCGGACGTATCGGCTTCGACACAAGCATCATTCGCCAGCTGGGCCAAACACCGTTCACATCCAATGCGTATGGCACGGTCTTTCGCGCCGATTTCACACGCCTTTTCGGCACGTACTGGAATCTGAATGGCTATTGGCGTGGGCAGATTCGCCGGAGCTCTTCGTCAACGCAGAGCACGCTCCAGGACACGCTGAATCGCACCTATTTAATGGGGCTGACATATGTGAATCCGCACTCACCGTGGACTGCAGGCATCGGCCGGCTCTACCTGCCCTGGGCAAGCAGCCTTGAGGCCATCGATGGCGCATACCTGGCGCGGCAGTTCGGCGCGCATGCGGTGCTCGGCAGCTTCGCAGGCTCCACACCCGATCCGACCGCATGGAACTACAATCCGCAGCGCCGGATTGGAGGCGCATTCGTCAATTTTCATGGCGGCGACTTCGAGAGCTTTCGCATTTCAACCACGCTCGGCGCCGGCGTGGAGATGATGAAGTGGTCGATTAATCGCCCTTTCGCATTCTCTGAGAACACGATCTCGTACAAGCACTACGTCTCGCTCTATCACGCGATGCAGGTTGATCGGCCCACACCAAATCCATCCACGGCGGCAGTAGGTACAGGTGTAGGGCGAAGCCTGCTCTCGCTGCGCGTGCAGGTACATCCACGCGTCGTGGTCGATCTCACCGATACGTACTTTCGCGATGTGCCCACATACGATCCCACGCTTGTTGGGACCGGTTTGCTCGACAAATACTTGTATCAAGGCGTGAACGGCGGTGCCCGCATTCAGTTTCCGATACACATCACGGGCTACTTCAGCCTGGGTCAAAGCAGTAACTCTTCGGATCCAAAGAGTTCCCTCAACAAGATGTTCGGCGCGACCATGTCGAATATCTGGAAGACGGGCTTGCAGGCCGATGCGCGCTACTCCAAATTCGACAGCTCGTTTGCCTCGGGTACTTACACCACGGTTACCGTAACGCGCGACTTGCTGGACAACCTTCGCGTAAATCTGCAGGTGGGGCGGTACGCATACGACTCTTCGGTCGCGGCCAGCAGTGCGTCGAAGTTCGCGAACATTTTCTTCGACACCAATCTCGGTTCGCGTCTCTTCCTCGAAAGTCAGTTCACCGCGCAACGCGGAGGCTCGCTGGACTATGACCAATGGACCACAACGCTCGGCTACCGCTTCAACAACCGGTCGCGGAGGGAGGTTCATGCGACTCAGCCTTAAAACAACCGCACTTCTTCTGGGCTTGTTCGCGGGGGCCGGCTTGCGCTGTGCGGCCGGCACGGCAGCGGATTCTTCTAATGCGGTAACGCTGGCGCAGAAGCAGATCACCGCTTACCTGGCGCAGCTTGCGGATCTGCATTGCACCGAGTCGGTGACGCAGGAAAAGATTGGCCTCAACGGACACGTCACCGCTGCAGCGCACGATCAGTTCGATTACCTGATCATGATGAACGGCAACAACGACGACTTCCAACTGAATGAGTCACGGATGGAGAATAGCCAGACACACCGAAAGCTGCTGGCGCAGCCCATGCTCGTCACCAACGGCATGTCGACCGCGCTGCTGGTCTTCCATCCCTACTATCGCAGCGCCTTCACCTTCACAACGGGCGAAGTGGAATTGATCAACGGTCGCGCGGCGATTCCGATTCACTTCTCCCACATCACGGGCCGCCGCACGCCCATTGCACTGGCGCTGCGAGATCGCGAATTCCCGCTCGACATTGACGGCATTGCCTGGCTGGACGAACGCAGCCAGCAGGTTGTGCGGGTGACCGCGCACCTGGCACGCGATATGAGCGATGTGGGGCTGAAGTCGCTGGAAATCCGCGTCGAATACAAGCCGCAGTTTTTTGCCGGGCATCTGTCCAGCCTCAGCTTGCCCTCGGAAGCATTGGTGGAGGTGACCACGCCGCGGCAACACTGGCGCAACACTCACACCTTTACCGACTACAAGAGCTTTTCCACCGAGGTGGAGCAGGATCCACACTTCAAGGTTCATCCGGACAAGCCTGCTGCAAATGCCGCGGACGGGCAAACTCCACAGGGAGCACCGAAGACGCAATGAGCTCATCCACTCTTCAGCACAGCGTTCCATCCTCCGCGCCGCCGCGCAAAAACGCCCGCTCCGAGCGTGGACATCGCGCACGCGTCCTTCTTGCGGCCACCACATCGTTTTTTTTGCTTACCGCGATTGCCGTCTATGGAGCCAATTACTATCTGCTTCCCATGAATGAGCGGCCCTACTCCGATAAGTATTCTTTGCTGCGCCCTAGCGGAACAATTGGCTTGAAGCTTGGCATTCTCGGCACAGCGCTGTTCTTCATTATCTTTCTCTACGCACTGCGCAAGGTTATTCCCTGGCTGGGCCGCATGGGCACTGCCCGCCACTGGATGGACTTCCACGTCATCGCCGGCGTAAGCGCGCCGATTGTCATTGCATTCCACGCATCATTTAAATTTCAGGGGCTGGCCGGTATCGCTTTCTGGATCATGCTTGCCGTCGCTCTCAGTGGCGTGGTGGGGCGTTATCTCTACGCGCAGATTCCGCGTTCACTCTCCGCTGCCGAGCTTTCAATGGCGGACCTGCAGAACAGCGAGGGCGATCTTGCCACAGCACTGGTCGGGCAGTCGCTCTTCAGCCCGGCGCAGCTGGACCGTGCATTGCGCGTCCCGACTTCGGAGCACATCCGGCGAATCGGCGCCTTCCCAGCACTGGCGGAAATGCTCTTGCTCGATCTGGGCAAGCCTTTCCGCGTGGCGCGATTGCGCCGCATTCCAAGCTCCCTGGGCACAAACTTTCGTTCGCTGGGCGGTCTGCTCTCCACAGGCGATAGCGAGATTGAATCTATCGTGAAGCTGGTCCGGCAAAAGGCAGCACTGTCCAAACGAATTGTCTTTCTGGAGCAGACACGCAAGGTCTTCCACTTGTGGCACGTTATTCATCGGCCGTTCAGCTACGCCTTTGCAGTACTGGCCATTGTTCACATCGTCGTGGTCATGGGACTCGGCTTTGGCGGCATGGGGTTGCGCTAGAGCATGGATACACTCCTCACCTGGCTTATCGCCGGAACTGTACTTGGCTTCTTCGTCATCCGCTATTGGCGTACTCATCAAAAGCGTGAGCTGGCCGCGCGCGCGCAAGCCGAGCAGGGACCGCTCTTCTCCGATGGGCCGCGCGCGCAGCATCCGCACATTGCCGTGGATGCATGCATTGGCTGCGGCGCCTGCGTAAGCGCATGCCCTGAAGGCGATGTGCTCGCACTGGTCAACGGCAAGGCAGCAATCGTGCACGCGCATAAATGCATTGGCCATGGCCTTTGTGCAGAGGCCTGTCCGGTGGGGGCCATCACCATGACCATGGCCAAGGCTAGCGCAAGTGCGGACATGCCCGTGCTCAGCGAGGATTTCGAAACCAGCGTTGAGAATCTGTTTATTGCTGGCGAGCTTGGCGGCCTGGCGCTCATCAAAAATGCCGTGAACCAGGGCCGCGCGTGCGTTGATGTAATTGCTGCGCGCATGAGGAATAGCACTGACGCCAGCAGTGATTCATTCGACATCGCCATCATTGGTGCCGGGCCGGCAGGAATCAGCGCCTCTCTGCGCGCGGCCGAACTTGGACTGCGTGCAATCACATTTGAACGAGAATCCGTGGGGGGAGCAGTTTCAAAGTATCCGCGCCAAAAGCTGGTGATGACCAGCCCGGTCGAGTTCCCTTTGTACGGACGATTCAACAAGCTCTCACTTTCCAAGGAAGATTTGTTGGCGTTCTGGCAGAAGGTCATGGAACGCACAGACCTGAATATTCACTCGGGCGAGGGGGTCGTCTCCGTAGAAAAGCAGCACGATGGCGTGTTTGCCGTGCGGACTGAGCGCCAAGCCTACAAAGCCTTGGCAGTTGTGCTCGCGCTCGGTAAGGCAGGAACTCCGCGTAAGCTGGGTGTGAAGGGCGAAGAGCTGCCGCACGTCTTGTATCGCCTCATTGAAGCAGATCACTATACTGACAAGCGGATATTCCTAGTAGGCGGTGGTGACAGTGCGATCGAGGTTGCACTCGGCTTGGCGCATCAGCCCGGCAATACTGTCACCTTGTCGTACCGCCGTAGTGAGTTCAGCCGATTGAAGGACCGCAATGCCAAGCGCATCGCCGAGCAGATGGCCGCCGGAAAGATCGACGTGCTGTTCAACTCCACACCTGTTGAGTTCCGCGTTGGCAGCGTCATGGTTGAACAAAACGGCTCAGTGCGCGAACTGCCCAACGATTTTGTCTGGATTTTAGCCGGTGGAACTCCGCCTTCGGATTTTTTGAAAGCTGCCGGAATCGCCTTTGGTATCGATCAGCAATCACCCGAATTGACGGCGCAATAGAAGGAGTACGGAACGAATGCGCAACATGAACTTTGGCTTTGCCTTGCTTCTCTTTTCAGGCGCCGCCCTGCTCACAGCGGAGACATACACGGGAACGGTAACCAACAAGACCACGAGCAGACCCTCCCAGGGCGATACGGTCACACTGGTGAGCGTGCAGGCGGGTATGAGCGATGCAGCCACCGCAACCACGGACACCGCGGGGCACTACTCACTCGCGGCTTCGGGTGCAGGTGCGTATCTCATCCGTGTCAATCATCAGGGCGCGACGTATTTCATCGCGGCTCCGCAGGGCGGCGCCTCCGGTGACCTTTCTGTTTACGATGTCGCGGCAAAGGTCGAAGGCGTTGGCCTCGATGCAGACATGATCCTTCTCGAAGCCGCCGGAGGAGTGCTCCGCGTGCAGGAGCGCTTCCTCGTGCGCAATACTAGTCTTCCGCCGCGCGCCCAGTTCAGCGACAAAACCTTCGAGGTGGTGCTACCCGATGATGCGGAGCTCGATGGCGCCTCTGCCACGCGGCCCGGCGGACTCGGCACAACCACCAACCTGACACCACTGCCGGGAAAGGGGCACTACACCTTCAACATTCCTATTCAGCCGAGCAAGGCGGAGAAGGAAACCCTGTTCGAGGTGCAATACCACATTTCCTATCGCGGGTCATATGTGTTCGTGCCTCATCCACAGATGCCCGCCGATCATCTGGTTGTTTACCTTGCGCCAGGTATCGACTTCTCCAAGGCACAGGGCGCGACATTCCAGAAAACCCAGGAAGATCCGCGCGTGCAGACATACGTTGCGCGCAATGTGCAGCCGGGACAGAATATTGCCTTCACTGTTTCTGGCGAAGGCCAGATGGCGCGCGACCCGCAGGCTGCAGGCCAGCCCGCAGGCATGGGTGGTGAGGCGGTCGGCACGCCCGGCGGCGGCATAGGCGCGCCCATTGGATCGCCCGATCCACTCACACGCTACAAATGGTGGATACTCTCTATCCTCGGTCTCACACTTGCCGGATTCGCGGCATTCTTCCTTCGCCGCAAGCAGCCCGCACAATTCGATCCGGAAGCTGCGGATGCCGCAAGCCGAGCCGTTGCACACATTCCTGCACGTGCTGCATCCACAGCTGCCTCGGAGTCACGCCAACAGCCGGCCGCTGGCCCATCGCACATTCTTCAGGCAATCAAGGACGAGTTCTTTGCCATCGAGCAAGACAAACTCACAGGCACCATTTCTGCTGACGAGTACGCAAACCTGAAAGCAGGTTTGGGCGCGCTGCTGAAGCGTCATCTCAAGTCACCACGTGAATGAAGAGATGCTTAATCGACATCCGTCGCAAGCGATGCATGTACTGGCACTCTATTTCGCGTTGCCTCCATTGATTTTTTCCAAACCCGCACGAACTTCTCTGCGGCGGATAAGCAGGAAGAAGACCGGCACCAGGATGAGCACATGAATTGTTGAAGTGATCATGCCGCCCACGATGGGCGCTGCGATAGGTTTCATCACATCCGAGCCGATGCCTGTCTCCCACAGAATCGGCGCAAGGCTCAGAATGACGGCTGTCACGGTCATGAGTTTTGGGCGCAGCCGCTGCACGGCGCCTTCAATCACGGCTTCGGTCAGGGCCTCCTCCGTCATTGGCTCATTTCGCGCCTTGCATTTCTGGTACGCCTCATCCAGATAGACCACCATCACCACGCCGGTTTCAACCGCGATTCCAAAGAGCGCGATGTAGCCCACCCAGACCGCCACGCTGAAGTTGAAACCCAGCAGCCATTGCAGCAACAGGCCGCCAGACATGGCGTAGAGCGTGGGGAAGATGAGCACCGCTGCCTCCAGCACGGACTTGAAGACCAGGTACAACAACAGGAAGATGACGACGAAGACGATGGGCAGAATAATCTTGAGCCGCTCTTTGGCGCGCAACTCGAACTCATACTCGCCTGCCCAGCGCCAGGTGTAACCGGCCGGCAGCTTGAGCTGTGCGTCGATGGCCTTCTCCGCACGGTTGACGAAGCCGCCATAGTCATGCGATTTAAGGTCGAGATAGAGGTAGCCGGTCAGTGCGCCGTCCTCATCGCGAATCATGGCGGGGCCGCGGTTGAACGAAATGTGCGCTACTTCGCTGATTGGAATCTGCGCGCCGCCCGGCGTGGGAATCAGCGCCTGTGACAGCGCGGCGGGGTCGTTGCGGTAGTCGCGTTGATAGCGCACCGAGATTGGAAAGCGCTGGCGGCCTTCCACATTCTCCGCAATGGTCATGCCGCCAATCTCCGACGAGATGACACGTTGTACTTCGCCGACCGTGAGGCCATAACGAGCAGCCTGCACGCGATCCACATCGACATTGACGTAGAAACCCTGCGAGACACGTTCGGCAAACGTGGAGTTCGTTTCCGGCAAAGCGGAAAGAATCTTCTGCATTTGCGCGCCTATCTCTTCAACACGCGCCAGGTCTGGCCCTTGAATCTTGATGCCGACCGCAGTCTTGATGCCGGTCAGCTCCATGTCCAGCCGGTTGCGCACCGGCATCGTCCAGGTATTGGTTAGACCCGGAAATTGCAGCTTTTCATCCATCTCGCGAATGAGCTTGTCGTAGGTCATGCCCGGCCGCCACTGGTCGCGAGGCTTCAGCATGATGGTGGTGTCAAACATGTCGAGAGGCGCGTTGTCAGTCGCGCTATCTGAGCGGCCCACGGCACCAAGGACAGTCGCCACTTCAGGAAACAAGTGAATGATGCGGTCCTGTTCCTGCATCAACGAGACCGCCTGCGTGATGGAGATGCCAGGCAATGCACTGGGCATATAGAGCGCGCTGCCCTCATACAGAGCGGGCATGAACTGACTGCCGAGCTTGAAGTAGAGCGGAATGGTGATGGCAAGAAATGCAAGATTCAGCGCAACTACCAGCTTCCAATGGTGCAGGCACCAGCGCAGAACCGGCAGATAGAGGGCCTGCGAGATGCGCGCCGCGGGATTGCGCGACTCCGGACGCAGCTTGCCCTTAAGGCAGAAGGGCATGAGCGCGGGAACCAGCGTGATGGACAGCATCGAAGAGAAAACCAGCGCGAGCGTCTTGGTCCACGCCAGCGGACGGAACATGCGGCCCTCTTGCGCTTCAAGCAGGAAGACCGGGAGGAACGAGACGACGATGATGACCAGCGAGTAAAAGAGCGCCGGGCCCACCTGCTGCGCCGCTCCAATGAGAATCGTGCGCCGCTCCTCAGCTCCGGGCACGGTGTCGCGTTCGGCCAGGTGTCGATAGCCATTTTCAACCATCACAATGGCCGCATCGATAAGTACGCCAATAGCCAGTGCGAGGCCGCCGAGCGACATGATGTTTGAGCTGACATGCAGGTAGTACATGGGAATGAACGATGCAAGTACGGCAATGGGTAGAGTAAGAATCGGCACCAGCGCGGAGCGGAAGTGAAAGAGAAAGGCGATGCTGACGAAGCTTACGATGATGGCTTCGACGATGAGGTCGCGCTTGAGCGTGTGAATGGCCTGGTGAATCAACCACGAGCGGTCATAGCCGGAAACGATCTCGACGCCGGGCGGAAGTGAAGGCGCAATTTCGTGCAGCTTCGCCTTAACTCCATCGATCACGTTGAGCGCGTTCATGCCATCGCGCATAACCACGATGCCGCCCACGGCTTCGCCCTCGCCCTGCCAGTCCACCGCGCCGCGGCGCACGTCTGGGCCAAAGGTGACCGAGCCAAGGTCTTTGACCAGCACCGGTGTTCCGTTCTTGTTCGCCACCGGAACGTTTTCAAGATCGGCGAGCGACTTGAAGTAGCCAAGGCCGCGCACCATATACTCCGCGCCGCCCATTTCGAGCACGTCACCGCCAACTTCGTTGGTACTGGCGCGGACACGCTCAATGACCGTGCCTGCTGAAATGCCAAAGGCGAAGAGTTTTTGCGGATCGAGATTGACCTGGTACTGGCGCACGAAACCGCCAATGCTGGCCACCTCTGCAACGCCGGGAACGGTTTCAAGCTGATAGCGCAGATACCAATCCTGAACCGCACGCAGATCGGCAAGGCTGTGCGTGTGCGAGCGGTCAATGACCGCGTATTGAAAGACCCAACCGGCGCCCGTGGCATCGGGACCGATGGTGGGATACACGTCTGCGGGCAGCTTGCCGGCAATCTGTTGCAGGTACTCGATGACGCGCGAGCGCGCCCAGTAAAGATCGGTGCCGTCCTGAAAGATGACGTAGACGTAGGAGTCGCCGAACATGGTTTGCGCGCGCACGTTCTTGACCTTTGGCGCCGAGAGCATGGCGGAGACGATGGGATAGGTGATCTGATCTTCAATGACGTTGGGTGGTTCGCCGGCCCAACCGGTATGGACAATTACCTGCACGTCGCTGATGTCGGGCAGCGCGTCCAGCGGAGCGCGGAACGCGCACCACGCGCCTGCAACCACCAGAAGCGTGGCGCAGATGAAAACGAGAAACGGATTGCGCGCACACCAGGCAATGGTTCGGTTAATCATCCCATGCCTCCCGTTGCATCGATGGAGAGCTGCTTTTTGCTTACTACCTGGCCATTGCTCGTCACTGTCACGGTCACCTCCCAGGTGCCGCCTGAGCTGAGCGTGAACGGCGCCTCGTACATGCCGCTGCCCTTCTCCGCCAGCGTCGCGCTGGCGCGTATTGCGGCCATGCCCATTGCCGGCATTGCGGCCATGTAGAAGTTCACCTTCACCTCATAGCCCGTCGCAACTTTGCCGTCGGCGTTCGTCAGCTTGACGCGGATGGTATTGGCGCCGCGTCGCGGCGGATTGGGATCGCTGGTCATTTCGATGTGGAGTTGCTGTGCTGGCTTCGTTGCCGATGCAGCAGGTTGCGGCTGCGCGGCAGGCGCGTAGCCTTCCATCGCTGCCTGCAACTGCGCTTCGGAGTCGACCAGGAAGTTGGCCGAACGAACAATCCTATCGCCCGCACTAAGGCCGCCGAGAATGACGATGGAGTCGCCCAGTTGCGGGCCTGTCTGCAGAGTACGCGGCTCCAGCTCGCCGCCGCCGCGATCAACGAAAGCGATGCTCCGCGTGCCTGACTGCAGAATTGCGGAAGCCGGCGCGACCAACTGACGGCCAAGATGCGCCGAGATGTCGGCATTCACGAACATGCCCGGCTTCAGTACCAATCCAGGATTGCTGAAAACCAGCCGCACGCGAACCGTGCGCGTGGTTGCATCCACCTGTGGCAGAATCTGGTCGATGCGTCCGTTAAAAGTGCGGCCGGGATAGGCATCGACCGTGACGCGCGCTGTGTCGCCGGGCTTCAAGCGGCCAATGTCGCTTTGGAAAACGTTGGCGTAGACCCAGACGCTGGAGAGGTCCGCGATGGTGTAGAGCTTGGTGTCTGGCTGCACGTAAGCGTTGGGCAGCGCGTTGCGCTCAAGAATGTAGCCGCTGACCGGCGAGTTGATTCCGATTTCGCGATTGACTTTGCCGGTCTCTTCAAGGCTGGTCAACTCCTGTTGCGGAATGTCGTACTGGCGCAGGCGCTCCTCGGCGGCCTTGGCCAACCAGTTGCTTTCCTGCACCGCCATGCCGTGGGCATCCTTGGAGAAGGTTGACTGGTTCTTGCGGGCCAGCAGATACTCCTGCTGGCTGCTGACCAATTCAGGACTGTAGATGGTGAACAGCCGCTCGCCCTTGCGCACATATTGATAGGTGGCGTTGGCATACACTTTCTGAATCCAGCCCGGAAAGCGCGTCTGCACGTAGGCGATGCGCTGCTCATTCACGTCCACATTGCCCGGCACGTGCAGCGTGTCGCTGACATCCTTCTGCTCGACCTGGGCAAACGTCACGCCGATTTGCTGCATGCGCTGCGGCGTGAGTTGAACCGGAGCCAGCGCCGGCTCAGCCACCTTGCTCTCAACAGGCGCGCCGTGCGTTCCTGACTGCGGACCGCGCGCCAGCACTGGGTCCTCCGCGGTTTCATGTTTTGCGGCTAGATTGCGGCCGAACAGAACGTAGGCCAGCGCCACGGCCAGCAGCACGCTGCATGCGATGGCCGCGGCCAGTGCAATTTGATACGAACGGGTCTTCACGGCTTCACCTCCTGCGCGGTGTGTGCGGTTGTGTCGATAACGGTTCCCGTGGCCAGCTCAAGGTCGGCCAGGCGGTCGTTAAACTCGCCCATGGCCTGCAACCAGGCCAGATCGATGTTGATGACTTCCATTTGACTGTCGAGCAGATCGAGAAAATCGGTCTTCTCGTTCTCATACGCCACCACGCTCGACTCCAGCGTGGCTTCAGCCTGCGGGCGCAGATGCTCCTGATACATGGCGGCAAGCTTTTGTGCGCCGCGCGCGGCAACCAGAGTCTCCTGGATTTCTCCGAAGGCCATGTTGCGCATCGCGTCCAGCTCGGCATCCTGCTCGCTCACCTTCGCGGTGGCTTCGGCAACTTCCGCGTTGTGCCTGCCGCGATTCAGCCACGGCAAGCTCATGGTGCCCTCAAGCATGTAGCTGTTGCGCATCGCCTGTCCCGACGGCATCAGCATGTAGCCGCCGGAGACAGTAAAGTCAGGCGTCATGCTTTTGCGCGCCAGCGCCTGCTCCTTGCGGCTGCGTTCAATCATCTGCGCGGCAGCCTTCAGATCGGGCCGCGCCTCCAGCGCCGACTGCTCCAGTTGCATCAGCCCTGGCAGCGCAGCCGGATCGGTCAACTCGCCCAGTACGCGCGTCTCGGCTTCCGGCGAACGGCCCAGCAGCGTGTTCAGCCGCGCGCGTGCCATCTCCTCGTCCTGGTCGAAGTGAATCATGTGCTCGGCCAGCCCGGTCAGCTTGACTTGCGCTTTCAGAATGTCTTGCTGCGAAACCTTGCCCACCGCATACTTGATGCGCGCCGCCTCAATGGCCTGCCGCGCCAGCGCAACATGCTGGTCGTGAATGCGGGTCTTCTCCTGCGCCAGCAGCATGTCATTGAACGCACGGCGCACACGTACACGCACCGCGAGACGCACCTGCTCAAGCCGCGCCTGCGCAATCTCCACATCGGTGCGCGCCATGCTTGCCTCAAGCGGACGCTTGCCCGCGCCCGGCAGCGCCTGGCTGATGCCGAACATGTTCTGCGCGGCGTTCAGGTTTCCCGGCTGCGTAAATGGCACACCCCAGATGCGCACCATGGCCATCGGATCTTCCAGCGCGCCGGCCAGCGGCTTATGCGCCTGCACCGTGTCCAGCTTGCGGGCCGCTACGGCAATCTCCGGGTTGCGCTCCAACGCCATGCGCTCCGCCTCGTCCAGCGTCAATGCCGGGGTGTCCGGCGTGGAGACAGCCTGTGTGGCAAAGAGCGCGGCCAGCGTTCCCAGACCATCGGACTGGGCGTACGCCAAGCGCACCGGCGCGCACAATGTCGCGCCCAAAATTGCATAAATCAGGAATTTCATTCCTTCCTCCAGCAAACGAACCTGCATGGGAGCGCGCGGAAAACACACCGCGGCACTGCCTGCGTTGCGAAGAAGGATTGACTAGATGCGAAGGATGGAAGTTCTGCCGGGAGAGGTGTCCGGCATGGGGCCCAAATCGGCTGAACGCAGCTCGGCCGCGCTCGCGGTCTCAGTCTGCGGCGCCATGCCCACCGGCATAAACGCAGCTTCGTGGCTGCTCTCCAGCGAAAGGGTTGTAACAGGCGTGGCGGGCAGCTCCGGCTTTTGCGCCGTGCAGCAGACGCCGCTCATGCCCGTGGCCTGGTCGCAATGCTGCGCCATGGCGCGGCAGCAAGCCGGCGTATGCGCCCGCCCCGTAGCCAGTGCACACGTCAGCAGTGGCGTCATGGTCCAGGTGACCACAAGCACCAACAGCAACAGTGCGCTCTTTCTTATCCGGGCCATTGCAACAACCTCACTCTTGTGTTTTTAGCATGTTCCAGATGGCGATGCCTCACAGTGACCTAAATCACAGGTAAATCGCTATCCGAATTCCTGCCTCGTGAGGCCTGCAAGGCCGCGGCGATCCATGACCCAGTTCGACGCTACTTAAAGATCGAGTTCACTTAATCATATTCGTGATTGTGGTCATTAGGCAGACAGCGATGAGCTCAATCGCAGGATATAGGCGGCGTTTTGACAAATCAAACTTTATAGTCTGATTATATACGGACACAGAAATTCCTAAACCTGGTACCTTTCAGCGTGCCCAGGATGATCGATACTTGAGCCGGCGATTCGTTTTCCACGCTTCGATGCAGAAGCGCTCCGGACAGAATTGCAGGCAGGGCATAAAGAGTGGAGATAGATTGATGTTGCCGACAATGACATGCTGGGAGCTGGTAAACAGGCTTCACTCGATGCTGGGTGAGCGGCACAAGGATGCCACGTATGAAGGCATCATCACAGGTGGAGATGACGATACGGTGTCAGGCATTCTGGTGGCCAACGAGCCTTCGGTGGAGGCAATCCGGCTTGCCGTCGCGACCGGGAAAAACTGCATTCTGTGTAGAGAGCATCCCTACTATCTCTACGGCGAATATCTTGCTGTGGGATTGGCGGATGCGCTGGTGGACGATCCAGTTCTCAAGGCTAAGCGGCAGCTGATAGAAGAACACCATCTGCTCATCATTCGCCTCGCAGCGCTCTGGGATACGGCCCGGCCCAAGTGGTTCTCCAGCGCGCTGGCCAGGGAGCTTGGCTGGCAGCCGGAAACAGGAGCCCCCGGCGATCAGTGGACCACGGCCTACTGCAACATTCCCAGGACGACACTTGCGCAGCTTGCCAACTTCGCCTCCGCACGTTTGCAGGCAAAGACACTGCGCATGATGGGTGATCCGAACCAGTCGATCACGCGCGTTGCTGTGATTCATGGCTTCGCGTATCCCACACTCGTCCTGAGCCATGCACTGCAAGACCCTTCGGTCGACTGCATCGTCACCGGAGGGACACCAGAGGTCGACCAATGCACCACCTACATGAGAGACGCCATCACGGCTGGGCGCAAAATCTGCCTGGTGCAAGTCGGCTACGAAAAGTCCGACTACCCGGGCGCAGTCGAGCTGACGCAGTGGCTGAAGACAGTTTTGCCGGGTATGCCCATTGAGGTGCAGCCGCCCCCCAGTGAACTGGTCTGGTTTGCTTGAAGAGCCTGCTCGATATCAATAAAGGATCGGAGATGACAATGCGGATGTCTCGCAGGATGTTTGCTCAAGGCGTTGGCGCCACGGTGTTGTTGAACCGCGGATTGCCTCGCGCTTACGCTGAAATGCCACAGCGGCTGACCGCAGAACAAGTTGTGCAACGGATCGCGGACAAGTTGGCCTCCGACGGTATACCGTGGCAGTCGCCTTTTCCCTGGAAGCCATCCGATGGCTTCAAGTATGGCAATGCTGCCACCCCGGTCACAGGTATCGTGTTCACCTTTCAGGCCACCTTCAAAGTCCTCAAAGAAGCGGTGCAGGCCAAAAAGAACTTCGTCATCTCGCACGAGAGAATGTTTTGGGACCACATCGACGACGTAGGAACGATGAAGCGCGATGCGCCCTTTGAGGTCGCCGGCTCGCTTGAGACCGATCCGGTTTTCGTGGCCAAGCGGCAATTTTGCGAAGAGAACGGATTGGTGGTGTGGCGATTCCACGACCACCAGCACATGCTGCAGCCTGATCCCATCGTGGCAGGATTACTTGCAAAGCTCGGCTGGCAGCGCAACATCGTGCCGGTGCAAGGGCAGATGATCGGCATCGCCGTCGAACTTCCAGAGACTCCGCTTAAAGTCGTAGCCCGTCATGTGGCGCATTCGCTTGGCTCACGGAATGTGCGCGTCATCGGAGATCCTAATCTGCCGGTGAAGCGAGTGGGACTCGGCGCGCACAAACTCGTGGAAATTCTCAAGCCACTGCAAACCTGCGATGTCGTCCTGATGAGCGAGCCGCAGGATTGCGATGCCTTCCCCTACCTGCGCGATGGAATCAGCCTGGGCTTGCCGCACCCCAAGGCACTTATCGCGATAACCCACGAGCGATTTGAGGAATGGGCCGAGCAGGATGCGCCCGCATGGTTGCAGCCTCTGGTGCCGGAAGTCCCGATCGAGTTCATCTCGGCAGGCGATCCGTACTGGACTCTTGCAGAGACAGCGGTCTAGAGCCTATCGCGGCAACCTGGACTTTGCGGTTCTGCCGCTCGAATAAACGCGTGCTTTGCGCCCGGAGCTCGTCATATAGTTGGTGAGAAAAAGATCGACTGCCGCCTTAATATAAGTCGTCGCCTGCTCTTCATTCTTGAAGTAGGATGGGCGCCCGAAGAGTAAGCGGCCAAAGATCGGGCCCACCAGCAAGCCGAGGAACTGCTCTGCCGCCAGGTCGGGATTGGAAATCGCCATTTGTTTGATGGCAATCTGCTCGTCGAAAAACTCGCGCAGGCGCGTGCGCAAGCGCCCCGGCCCTTCCACCCATGTCGCCGATGCAAGATCTGGGAAGGCACGCGCCTCTGCCGCAAGCACCACGAAGAGACGCTGCGACTTGGAATCGAGCAACACTGCCGTGACCTCGTGCGCAAACTGAATTAGAAAAGCTCTTGGAGATTGCTCTGAATCCTCAGCGGCGTGCTGCGTCGGGAATACAATTCCGCTGAAGCGGCTGGCAAGGGCGCCAAACAATGCATTCTTCGATGAGAAACGAGCGTAGATGGTTTGCTTGGTGATTCCCACTCGTAAGGCTATTTCGTCCATCTTCGCTCGAACAAAGCCCTTTTCCAGGAAGACATTTGCGGCCTCGTCCAGGATTCGTTCATCCAACAGCGCCGCTGCCTCCAAGGTGGGGCGGCCCGCTCTTTTCTTGGCAGCCGTTGGTCTTCCAGACACTCGCGATTCTTTCACGATTCGATGCTCTCATACCTGGGCTAGCCCGTGGCTTGACCGGTGGTATTTGAGCAATAGTGAAGAGTTGTCCTTGATGAGTCCGGGGATTTGATTGTGATGTGGCTTTGCATTGGATAACTCAGAGCGATGGTCATCTCAAGCTCACGCAAGCGCCAGGCTCCGCAGCCATAGGCGCCGTTAGCCACGGAAAAACCGGCACGCGAATTTTGGGAGGCAGGCTCATGCAACCCTCCGTGCCTTCCGTACCGCTGGCCGCTCGATGCGCGGCACCCGCCGCACCGAGGCCAACGCTTCAGCCTCGGCCTCGGCCTTCCAGCGCGATACATCGAGCGCGCATATCCGATGCAGCGTCGGCGTCCGTTCCAGCAGCCCGTCATCCACCGCCTTGGCCAGCGCCCGCCGAAACAGCTTCAGTTCCAGCGGGTTCATCGTCACCGTTACCATCACTTCAGGCATGTGCGTTCTCCTAAAATTTATCTACTGCTCAGCTTCACCGGCACGTCCGTCTCAATCGCAAACATCGAGGTTCCCCCTGCCGTCGTCTGTTACCGGCCATAGCCTTCGGTCATTTCTGGAAACGGGTCAAAAATCCACCCGCAACGGCCGCACACCAGCAACTGCTTTTTGTGTTCCAGGCGTGAACCATTGACGCAGTGAATGGTTTGCCAGGAAGCCTCAACCGCAATCAGGTTGTGGCCAGCCGAGCACCAGTTTGTCTGAATGCTCACTCCAGCCGCTTCGTTCTTTCCATCTGCCGTTGGCGCTTCCCGCATTCTCAGCAGCCGGTCGATCTCCGCGGCAATCAACGCTCCGGCCTTTTCCAGATTCCGGACCGGATCGTTCGCCGGCTTCCACCAGTTGTGCGCCCAGTTTTCAGGCCAGCCATCTGGAATCCGCATCAAAACTTCAACAAACGTCCCGTCTTTTGCCTGGCGTGCTGCCGCTTGCGCATAACAGGCCGCCGCCGCGGCCAGTTCACCGCACCAGTGAAAGTCGTCGTGCTCCGCCGTCCATCCCTCGGCCTCTATTTGGCGGCGCCGTTCGTCCGCAATCCGTTCTGCTCCACTTCGTTCAGGCATTGGCGTACCTTTCTGGAATTCCATGCACCACTGGGTCATAAGCCGCCGGGCCGCTTTCAATCGGCGCCAATCGCAGGTTGCCGCCGCCGTGCTGGATGGTGAAGGCAATCGGCGCGCAGGCCTCGGCGGCCTTGGTTTCAAATTCCGCCCGGCGCGTCAGCCGGCGCTCGCCAGGGTTTTCAATCATCAGGCCAATGGCCCACTCGTTCCATCCATGAATCGCCGTCGCTCCGCGGATGCGGGTAAAAAAGCGTCCCGTGCCGGTTTCCTTGTTCACATGGTGAATCACGCCCAGCGCGCAGCCGGCTTCCTGGCCCATCTGCCCAATCCGTTTCACCACCTGCGCCATCTCGGTGTTGTTGTTCTCGTCGCGGTTGTGCAGCCGGTTCAGCACATCGAACACGGCAAACTCCACGCCCCGTTCCTTCAGGTCCAGCGCCATGTTGCGCAACTGCTCATCGTTGTCGACGTCAAAGTCGCCTAGCTGCTCGCGCGTGTTGATCCAGATCCACCCGCTCGGGTCGCGGTCTTCGTGCAGAATGCCTTTTCCGCGCAACAGCGCCTGCACCCGCACCTTGGTCAACACTGGTGAGTCCTCGCGGCTGATGTAGGCCGTGCGCACCCGGCGCGGAATCGCGCGCCCCAGCCATGGAAGCCCCGTTGAAAGCGAAATCAAGAGGTCCAGCGCCGCCAGGGACTTGCCCGTCTTGGGCTCGGCCGCAATCATGCCGTTGCCGCCCAGCTGAATCACGCCGTCCACCAGCCAGTCGATCTCCGGGCTCGCCGTCATCGACCAGTCCACCGCATCCACCAGCCAGTTTTCCCGCTTCGATTCCTTGCCTGTCCACAGCGGCGTCTCTCGAATGCGTTTTTCCAGGTCGGTAATGGAGTGGCTGGCCAAAAAATCGCTGACGTCAGATTTTTCCGGCAAGTCGGCGAACTCCACCACCCGCACCGCGAAGGCATAGGGCTTAACGGCCGCCGCCGCCGTCTCCGCATACACCTTGCCCGGCTCGTCGTTGTCGGCGAAGATGATCACCTGCTTGCCGGTGAAGTACGGCGCGTAGCTGTCCAGCCACTTCGCCGTCTGCCCTTTCTGCCAGGCGCCGTCATAGGTCGTGGTTGCCGCCGTCGCAAACCCGTACTGCTCAAACAATCCCGCGCTGGTTACGTTGTCGGCATCCTTTTCCCCTTCGCTCAAAAAAACCACGTTTGCCTTCACTACGTCGGGCAGGTGGTAAAGCAGCCTGCGGGTGCGGGTGCCATCTTTCGGGTCGATGCCCGTCTTCCACGCCCCGTTCTCCTGGTGGAACACGCGGAAGGTCTTGGCGCCGGTCTCCGGCTCAAAGCGCCGTTTCTGGAACTGCACAACACCGTTCTCGTCGCGATAGTCGTAAATGGCCACCGGCGCGCCAAGATTGGTCTCGCCTTCGCGCCGCGCCTCCGGCGTTGCCCCGGTAATTTTGGCAACATTGATCTCCGCCTGGTCCAGCGAGCAGGTTGAGAACCGCGCCTCGAACTGGAAGACGTTGCCCTTGGCGCCGCAGGCGTGGCAATGGAAGCCGCCATTGCCATCCAGGAACAGCGTGCAGCTCGGCGTGTCTTCGGAGTGGAAGGCGCAGCGCACCGGCACCTTCTCGCGCGCGGCAATCCGCTGGCCGGGATGCCGGTGCTCGAAGTAGGTCCGAATTTGCTCGAAGGTCAGTTGCATGCGCGCTAGCCCGCCTTGGTGGCGCTAAAAGGCAATTCAAAGTTCTTGGCCGCATCATGAAACGCTTCGACAATCCCTGCGAACAGGTAGTCCTTTGTGCGCTGCTCGACGGGTAGGCCGTCGTAGGGCATAAAACACGGGTGCAACTTCTTTTCCGCGTCCTTCACGGGGCCGTACTGCCAGCCTTCGGCGCGCTTCTCCGCAAGCCACGCATTATGTGAGTCTGCCGGAAACGGCCGCTCTCCCTTGGCCAGCTGCTCCATGTGGAACCGCACACCTTTCACTGCGGAACGCTGCTGCCAATCCGGCGCATCCTCCCATACCGGCTGCGTTGTATCGCCCAATCCCGCGCAATATGCGCGGTTCGCCTCATGGCACACCCTGGCAACCTGTTCGTCTGTCATCGTTCTCCCTTCACGTTTTCCACTTGTCGTCCCCGGTCCATGTCTCTAAACCGTTCCGCCCACAAAGTTTTCCATCGAGTCGATGGCTTTGACCGCCATTGCGCCAAGCTGAATCAGTTCTTTGTACAGCGCGACCGGGTCGCGGTCCCGGCGCTTTTGCCGCGCGATCTCCCAAACCTCGTCCAGTTCCTCCAAAATCACGGCGTAAGCCTCATGCAGGCTGGCAAACTTGGCGCCGTGCACCTTGGCGCGCTCCACCTCTTCGCGCATCTCCGTCAGCACGGCTACGCGGCTGATGGCCCATGGCTTGTTCGGTGCGGTTTTTCCTTCAATCCGTTCCATCGTTCACCCCTCGTTTCTGCTTATGCCGCGCTTGGCGTCTCGTAGGCCCTGGCCCCTGGTTTCAATCCCCAAAGCTTGGGGCTTCGCCATCGGCCCTCCCCGTAAAACTTCTCCGGGCCGCATGGAGCCTTCACCAACTTGCCGGCCGCCGCCAAGCGCGAGTATTCCTTCCATGCACCCGCCATCCCCGCGCGGATGCCGTCCATGTCGTCGGGAAACTTCTTCAGTTCCTGGTCCGCCTGTTGCGCAATCTGGTCCCGCGCCCAGCTGGTCGTCACCCCGATCTCGTCAATCACCGCGGACGCGATCATGTGCGCCTCGTCGCTCAACGGCGCCGGCTGGTTTACCGGTCGCATCATCCCGCGGTTTTTCCAAGCCGTTCGGGAGTCCGGAGGAATCACCAGGGGGCTCGCGGATTCTGGAGTTCCTCCGGAATCCGCTCCCCCTGTTCCCTGTTCCCTGTTCCCTGTTCCCTGTTCAGGGCGGAGCGGCTCTGGAGCGCCGCCTGAATTTTCCGGCGCCTCTCTTGAAAAATTCGGAGCCTCTCCGGAATTTTCCGGAGGATTTTCCCAGATAATATTCAATCTGTTGATTTTGCTTGTGGCAGGATGGCTGATTTTTTGATGGGTCTTGAAAGTCACGATTTTGCCAAAACGCTTACCTTCAAAATCGCCAAAGCGCACATAACCCACGGAAGCGAGTTCTTTCAAAAGTTTGGAGATATTTTTAAAATCCTTGCGCAAAGGGCACGTTCCGGCACGCACCAGCACCGGATTGGCGTTGAAGTATCCCTCGTCGTCGGCGTAGCAAAGCAGCGCCTCGGCCAGCAGGTGCGCCGCGGCCGAAAGCGACGAGAGTCCTTCGTTCGAGTTGAATTCCGGTTTCACCGTGCGAATCCGTCCCATTGCCTGCCCTGTTCAGTCCCGACCTGCCGGCCCGTCTTGCTGCTGTTTTATTTCGAGGTAGCTTTCGATGAACGCCTGCGCCGCAGGGACACAGATTGCATCGCCATACAGGCGAAGTCGTCCCACGCGGACGGGACTCCCATGAGCCAACGGCTGAGAGCCGGGTTCAACTGGCCTGAACTTTCCATCCCGGCATCCGATCCAGTCAGCACCAGCCCACCAGCCGTTAACCGGACCGGCCCCGCAAACTTCACCGCGTGCTCCAGGCTCGCCGTATGCTTCCGGCCGTCCAACGTCTTGCCCGTCGCGTCCATCTGTTCGATTGAGATCGACCGGCCACCGTTCGGCGTACAGGGATTCGGCCACGCCGCCAGCGCCACCGTCTTCCGGCTGCTGTCGTTGTTCCCCGCTTTGTTGTTCCCGTTCTGCGCCGGAGTCCCCGCCATCGGCGTCGGCCAGGAGGCCAGGCTCGCAAACGACCTCAATCTCTGGCTCGTCGATGGCGGCACTTCGCCTTTGCTGATTGCTTCCGCCAACGCCTTCTCCGTCCAGTTGTCCTGCTTGCAGTCCTCTATGTTCGGCGTCGGCCACGAGGCCAGGCTGGTCTGCGCCGTCAGTGTGTCCGCCACTCCCTGGCTGTGCCGCATCCCCGCCGATTCCGCATCCTCCTTGCGCGGTGTTGACCATGAGCCCAGCGGCATTTGCGGCGCAGCCGCAATTGGCCCCACCGCAGGTGGCACCGAAGTACAGTCGCTGCCGGATGTGCGGCGCGCCGACGCCGCACGCTCCAAATACGACCTTCCCAATGGCGTAGTCTTGTGCCTCCAAGTCAGTTTGAACAAGGTTGAGCCAGCCGTGTCCAATCGCGCTACTAACCTGCTCTCCAAAGATTGTTGGAGGGCGGCACTCGCGGATGAGTCGTGCCCAAGCCGGCCAGAGGTGACGAGGGTCATCAAACCCCTGGCCTTTGCCTGCCGCGCTAAAGCTGGGGCATGGGCAGCTTCCGGTCCACACGGGCCGTTCGTCGGGCCATCCGGCGAGCCGGAGTGCGAGCGACCAGAATCCGCCACCTGCGAAGAAATGGCACTGGGTGTATCCCACAAGCTCGGCTGGTCCAACATCCTCGATGCTCCTCTGGTCCACGTCGCCTGGCGCAATGGCGCCAGCCTTGATTGCTTCTCGCAACACTTCTGCTTTGAACGGATCGGTCTCGTTGTAGTAGGCCCGCATCGATCTCCCGGCCGAAAATACGCAGCAATTTCCTGTCCCGCGCCATGCGCAGAAAGGCGTAATGTTTGGTTCGTTTTGGGAGCGGGGTTAGGCGGCGCGCTCGGCTGCCTTCATTTGCAGCCACTGTTGAATGTCACTGGTCAGCCAGCCGGTTGTGCGCTGGCTCAATTTGATTGGTTGCGGAAAGCTTCCGGCCTTTTGCAGGGAATACACGGTGCTGGCGCTGAGGCCCACCATCAACAGCACCTGCTTCTTGCGCAGGACCATGGGCAGTCCGGGAGTCTCGATTGTCTTGTTTTTTTTGTCGGCCACAGGGTTGCTCCATGGCGATTATCTACGCTTTTCGCCGGCGATCAAGGGTCTCCGGACAAAGCGTCGAAGTAAGTCGAAGTTAGATGTAAATGAATTTGAATTTGAGCCAAAACAGGCCTGAAAATGCCGGCCAGAGAGCCTTTTCAGGGTCGCGGCCGGCGGTTATCAACAGGCTTGCAGAGGTTTTCCTCAACCAGCCTGTGCATTTCCTGGCCACACAACGCACTGAGCGGCGACACAGCCAATCGACGTTGCATCTGCTCGATGCACTTGAAAACCGTTGCGACGAGATTACACGACGCAGCGAAGCGGTCGCTTACCGGTTGCACCTCTTCGGTGCACTGAAGGCCCATTGCGACGAAGTACCGGTGTCGATGTCGACACAGCCGTTGCATCTGTCCGATGCACTCTGAAGCCATTGCGACACAGGTTAAACCTTGGCACTCGAAGCGCCCCGGTGTTGCATCTGTGCGATGCACTCTGAAGCCGTTGCAACGAGATTCGTGTGCCAAGACACCGAGTGGCAGGCGTTGCACCTTTTCAGTGCACTTAAAAACCGTTGCGGCGACTTTATTGGTGTCCCACGGCTTGTCCGGCGCAGTTGCACCTCTTCGGTGCACTCGAAATTCATTGCAACAATGGATCATTACGAAGGTGGCGTCCACACGTGCCGGTTGCATCTATTCGATGCACTTAAACTGCGTTGCGGCGGCGATCAGGTCGGTGCCGCATCTCTGGACAAGAATGTTGCATCTCTGGGATGCACTTAAACTGCGTTGCGGCGAAGTGCGCGTGGCGCGGCAGCACCAGCGTGGAGCAGTTACATCTATTCGATGCACTTCAAGTCTACTACACCTTACGCAGCTCTGGTGCCGCTGGCTTTGCCGGCGCGGCACTGGTCCAGAAAATCGGCCCAGTGCTGCATCATTTTAGCGCGCGGCTCCAGGTAGAGCGCGTAGTTGTAGGCTCGTTCCACTTCGTTACCGCTCAGGTGCGCCAGCTGGGTTTCAACCAGGTGGCGTTCGAAGCCCTGCTCGCGCAGGTGGGTCGAGAAGATTGCCCGCCATCCGTGGCCGGTCATGCGGCCTCTGTAACCCATGCGGTCGAAGGCGGCAAGAATAGTGTTATTGCTCATGGTCCCAGGGCCGCCGTTGTAGTCCGGAAACAGCCGGCCGCTGCTGCCACTGACCCGGTGCAGATGCTTGAGCACTTCGACGGCCTGGTCCGATAGCGGCACGATGTGCCTGGTATTCATCTTCATGCGCTCGGCGCCCACGTTCCAGCGCTTCGCCTTCCAATCGATCTCTGTCCACAATCCGCCGATCAACTCCGAAGTGCGCAGCACGGTAAGGCCAATCAGTTCCATCGCCAGCCGGGTGTAGATGTGGCCGCTGTAGTCCTGCATCTTCTGGAACAGTTCGGGCAGCTGGTCGACGGGGAGACTGGCGAAATGGGTGGGCTTGGTTTTGGCCAGTATCTGGCGGGGCTCGATGTCGGCCGCGGGGTTGGCCGCGTTTTCGTCCAGCAGCCCGATGTTCATGCCGTGGATATAGATCTGGCGGACGAATTGCAGATTGCGCCGGGCGATGTCGCGAGCGCGGGCTCCGGTTTCCATGGTCAGCCGTACCACGTCCGTGCGCTTGACGTCTTCCGGCTTGAGATGGCCAATCTTGTCGAGCACATCGGCCTTCAGGCGGCTTTCGACCATGGCGACATACCTGGGATGTTTATCGGCTTTCCACCAGGAGAACCACTGCATGGCCAGCTCTTCAAAGGTCAGCTCTTCTTTTTTGGGAGCGGCCGGCGCCACGGCCAGTGCCGCGTCTCTTTCCTTTTTGCGTTCGGCCATCGGGTCTACATTGTTTGCCAGGTCTGCGCGCGCCGCGGCGTGCTGCAGGCGTGCCTGCGCCAGGGAAACGTCTGGAAACCTGCCCAGCGCCATTTGCTTTTCTTTGCCTTCGAAGCGGTACTTCCATCTCCATAGTTTGGTGCCGTTGGGCAGCACCAGCAGGTGCAGGCCGCCGCGGTCGCTGATTTTGTAGGGCCGGGACTTTGGCAGGGCCTTGACGCACTGCAGGGTGGAAAGTTCTGTCTTGGTTTTCATTGGCAATCATCTCCCGATTTGAATCCCACTCAAGCATTTTTCTGGGGGCATTTTTTCCGTGCCCCCAATTTGCTTGCTCAAGCTGGGGGCACGGAAGCAAACATACAGCAAAAGATGCCCCCAGAAAATCGATAATTACAGAAAAAACGCCCTCAAGCCTCCTCGCATCAAATGCGCAGAAAGGGCAAGCCGTCCGCATGATCAAATCCTGTTTTTTGAAGGAGTTGATACACTGAAAAACCCGAAGAAAGGTGCGGATGAGTCGAGGTTGATTGAGATTGTAATTCGGATGGGTTCTGCCCCCCAGGGATTCGAACCCCGATATGCCGCTCCAGAGGCGGCTGTCCTACCATTGAACGAGGGGGCAACATGCGAGGCGGGCTCACTTGCAGCCTTGTTGAGCGTGCCGCCAGAGAGTCCGGCTGCTCGGCTCAACTTATTCATCATAAGGGCGATTCCCCTGCCCGGTCAAACCGCAAAAAGCGCCCGGGGGTTACTCTTCGCGCAGCACCTCAAGCGGCCGCAATCCGAGAATCCGATAGCTGGCAATCCAGCCCGTGGCAGTGGCCAAAACCGCGGTCCCCAGCAACGCAATCGTCGTTGCGCGCCAGTCGACGTGGAATGGCACTTCCATGCGCTTCAGCAGCACGCGCGTCAGCCCATTGGCAAAAATCGCGCCCACTGATCCGGCCAGCAATCCAAGCACGCTGAACTCCACGCTGAAGGTGCGCACAATGCGCATGCGGGTTGCGCCCAGTGTCTTCAGCACCACCGCCTCGCGCATGCGGCGGAAGCGCGCGCTGGCAATGCTCGAAGCCAGAATCATCAGCCCTGCCAGAATCGAGAACCCCGCCAGAAAGTGAATCACGAACGTGATCTGGTCCACCACGGTTTCAATGCGTGAGAAAACGTCAGCCAGATTGATGACGGTGATGGTGGGATACGCGGCGAACAGCGCGCGCTCCAGCGCCCCCACTTTAGCTGTGGCTACATGCGCGCCGCCGTACCACGCGGTCGATTGCCCCTTGAGCAGCTCCCTGGGCAACACAAATGAGACGCGCGCGCCCACATGCTGGCCATCGGCGCGGTAGAGCGCCGTCACCTTCACCGTGTGCACCGTTCCGCCCAAATCAATCTGCACCGCCGAGCCAATGCCAATCTGCAGGCGTTTGGCCAGGCCTTCGCCAACGGCCATCTCCTGCGCATCGCCGCGTGTCCACCACTTGCCCTGCACCAGCTTGTCGCCAGCAGGCAGCGTGTCAGACCAGCTCAGTTCGGCATTCTCCAACATGCGCCGCGGTACGTGGCGATCATCCAGCTTCTCCAGCGGCGTGCTGTTGATGCTCACAATGCGTCCGGAAACCACCGGCATCAGATCCAGCGGCTCGGTCACGCCCTGCTGATGGCGGAAGAATTCCTTCACACCCTGGGCCTCGTCGCTGGTCACATCGATAAGAAAAATGTTGGGCAGTTTGGGCGATGCGGTCTCATGCAAATCGCGCAGCAGCGAGCCCTGCATCAAATACACCAAAAGAATCAGCATCACGCCAGTGCCCAATGAGGCGAGCACCGCGGCCGATTGGTTTCCCGGCCGGTAGAGATTGGCCAGCCCATGCCTCAGCGACGACGGCAATCGCAGCCGCACGCGGTTGAGCGTGAAGCGCAACACACGCAACGCTACCCACGCCAGAGTCAGCAGCACCACTACAGTGATTGCAAACGCCGCCGCAAATCGCCATGCCACCTCCACCGAGTCCGACAAAGCCCACGCAATGCAGCCCAATGCGGCGATGGTCAGCAGCGAGAACAGCATCTGAATCCAGCGGCCTGCGAGCCTCCGTATGCGCTCGCGAAAGCTCGTGCTTCCCTGCTCCACCAGCCTGCGCAGCACCAGCACGGGCCGCACGCCGCGCACATCCAGCAGCGGAGGCAGGCAAAACAGCAGAGTCGTCAGCAGCCCCGTGGCCAAACCTGCGCCTGCCGCGTGCCATGGAAATTGCAACTGCGTGCGCAGCGGAATGAGCTTGCCGAAAACCGACGGCAAAATAACCATCACCGCGCCGCCCGCGGCCACGCCCAGCAGCGCGCCAGTCAGCCCCAGGCCCAGCGTCTGCACTAGAAAGATGCGCAGCAAATCCGACGAGCGCGCGCCAATGGCTTTCAGAATCGCCAGCATGTCCATGCGCTGCTCAAGGTGTGCGTGCATGGCCATGGCCACACCAATCGCGCCCAGCACCATGGCCACAAGACATATCAAACTCAGAATCGCGGTCGCATGGTCCAGTCCCTGGCTCAGCGCTGGATTGCCCTCGCGAAAATCCATCACCTGCGCATCCGGCAGCGCATTCTCAACGTCCTTGCGCACAGCAACGGCGTCGGCGCTCTGCGGCAGCTTCAGCAGTAAACGCCGGCTGGCGCGGCTGCCCGGCGCCTGCAGCCCACTGCGCGCCAGCGCGTCGCTGGAAATCATCACGCGCGGCCCCATACCCGCGCCTGCCGACATGCGATCCGGCTCCTGCGTCAGAATCGCCGTGATTTTAAAGCTGCGATTGCCAAGCTGTAACGACTCGCCCACATGCGCATTGGTGCGAATCAAGAATTCCTCCGCCACCACGGCTGAGTCACCTTCCAGCGCCTGCCCCAGCGGCATCGCCGGCGACAACTCTGCCTTTCCGTAATACGGATACTCAGCCGGATCAACAGCCTTCAGCGTGACCAGCACCGGCGCGGGATTGCCTGTCAACGAAGCCATTGAGAGCGTCTCCACCACCCAGGTGGAGCGCGCCTCGCTGCCATACTTCTTCAGCACGGCAGCCACTTTCAAATTCTCCGCGTCCGTCGGCAAGCGAAAGACACGCGCGCTCAGATCGCCGCCCATCAGGCCGCGCGACTCGGTCGAAAGCGTCTTGCGAAAGCTCTCGCTGAAGCCGCGCACACCCACCAGCGCCGCCACACCTACAGCTACCGAGAGCACCACAAACGCGAACTTGCCCGGCGCAGACTTCAAATCGCGACCCGCAATTGCCGCGGCTCTCGTCCAACTCAGCGCATGGCGGGCCATCAGTTCTGCCCCGCGTGCACTGGTTCAGGCAGCGTGTCTTCCACAACCATTCCGTCTTTCAAAACAATCTTGCGATCGGCGCAGGCAGCCACATCCGCATCGTGTGTCACCAGCACCAGCGTGGTCTTTGCGGCGCGATTGCGCTCCAGCAGCAGGTCCAGCACCAGCTTGCCATTGGTCGAGTCCAGATTTCCCGTCGGCTCATCGGCCATCACAATCGGCGGCTCCACCACAAAGGCGCGCGCCAGCGCCACACGCTGCTGCTCGCCGCCGGAAAGCTGCACCGGATAGTGCTCCATGCGCTCGCCCAGCCCCACGGCCTGCAACAATTGCCGCGCACGCTGCAACCCGCTGCCATCCAGGTTCAGTTCGTGAGGCAGCAGCACATTCTCCAGCGCGGTAAGTGTGGCGATCAGCTGATACGACTGAAAAACGAAGCCGATTTTTTGTCCGCGCACTGAAGCCAGTGCCGTTTCGTTCAAATTGTGAATCGGCGTTCCGTCCAGCCATATCTCGCCCGTGCTCGGCGTATCGAGTCCGGCAAGCAGTCCCAGCAGCGTGCTTTTGCCGCTGCCGCTGGCGCCCACAATCGCCACAAACTGCCCCGCGGGAATGCTCAGCGTGATGCCCTTCAGAATCTCCACGCGCCGCGAGCCGTTCTGGATCGCTTTCGTCACGTTCCGGACTTCAATCACGGTTCGCTGCCTCCTCAATCACTACGCACCGCACTGGCCGCGCGTTCCCTGCCGCACAACTACCCATACAGATACACTACAAGGGTGGACGTTCGCCGACGCATTCTCGTTTCACTTTGCCTGCTCACGCTTTTTGCTGGCCCGGCTGCGGCGCAAACGCCAGCCGCGCGTAAGCTCATCTGCTTTGGAGACAGCATCACCGCGGGCTACGGCCTGGCCAGCGGCCAATCCTACCCCGACGCGCTGCAGCGCAATCTCAACAATCTCGGCTACCGCTACAAGGTCGTCAATCGCGGCACCAGCGGCGCCACCACCAAGGACGCAACAGCGAGTCTGCGCGCCATTCTCAACGAACATCCCGAGGTCGTCATCGTTGAGTTCGGCGGTAACGACGGCCTGCGCGGTCTGCCGCTTACACAGACCAAAGCCAATCTCGACAGTGTTGTCTCCGCGCTGACCGCCGCGCACATCAAAGTGCTGGTTGCCGGCATCACCCTGCCACCCAACTACGGCCCGCAATACACGCAGCAATTCGACGCCATCTTCCCCGCGCTCGCCGCAAAGTACCACACTGCGCTCGTGCCCATGATCTACAAGGACCTCGTCAACGTCCCCGGCACCATTCAGGGCGACGGCATCCACCCCACCGCCAAGGGTTCCGAGATTATTGCGAAGACACTGCTGCCCGCACTGAAGCCGCTGCTGACGAAATAGCTACCCCATCACCACAACCGGCTGAAACAGCGTTCCCGCCACGCGTCTGGCAACACCCACCAGCTCCCGCTGCCCGGCAAACACCTTCACCAGTGGAGCCTCTGAAAACTCCGGCAGATTGGCCTGCGCGCCGTTGCGCATGCGGCCCAGCGCATGAACATCGCCGCTCACCGCCGGCATCTCCGGCAACAGCGCGCGCGGATGAATGCACCTGGCCTCAAGTGCCGCAAGGTCGCCGGCCAGCGGTGCGAGTTCGTCCAGCGTGTGCGCCTCGGCCAGCGTGAACGCGCCTGCCTGCGTGCGCCGCAAACTCGCCAGATGCGCACCACACCCCAGCTCCTGCCCCAACTCGTGCGCCACGCTGCGCACATATCCGCCCGCGCTGATGCGCATGGCAAACGCCGCCTCCGCACCATCCAGGCTCGTAATCTCGAACGAGGAAATCTCCACGCGCGCGGCCTTCAGCTCCACCGGCTTGCCTTCGCGCGCCAGCTTGTAGGCCGGCGTGCCGGCAATCTTTTTCGCGCTGAAAGCCGGCGGCATCTGCTCCATCACGCCGTGGAAGCGTTTCGCAGCCTCGCAAATCCGCTCCAGCGTCAGCTCCGGCTCCACCGCCGCGCCAATCCGCTCGCCCTCGGCGTCGTAGGTATCCGTGGCAAACCCAAACCGGATCGTCCCCGTGTAGGTCTTCTCTGCCGTGGAAAAGTACTGCGCCAGCCGCGTGAATTTGCCCAGCAGCAGCGGCAGCACGCCCGTCGCCATCGGATCCAGCGTGCCCAAATGTCCTATGGATTTCTCGTTGGTAATTTTGCGCAGGCGGCTCACCACGTCGTGGCTTGTCATGCCGCCCGGTTTGTCGATAACCAGCAGCCCGTTCACTTAACTACTTTAGTCGAGCCGGCTTGTGCGCGTCACAATCCGCCCGTCGCCGGCTGCCGCACCAGGCTCAAAAACTCGGTCCGCGTTTCCTTCTGCCGGAAGCAGCCCACCATCGCGCTGGTCACGGTCGACGAATGCTGCTTCTCGATGCCGCGCATCATCATGCACAGGTGGCGCGCCTCAATCACCACGCCCACGCCCTGCGGCGCAATCGCATCCTGAATCGCATCGGCAATCTGCCGCGTCAGCCGTTCCTGCACCTGCAGCCGCCGCGCAAACACTTCCACAAGCCGCGGAATCTTGCTCAAACCCACAACCTTGCCTTTGGGAATGTAGGCCACATGTACCTTGCCAAAAAACGGCAGCATGTGGTGCTCGCACAGCGAGAACATCTCGATGTCCTTCACGATTACCATCTCGTCGTAATCCACATCGAACAGCGCTTCGCGCAGAATTGCAGCCGGGTCCTGCTCATAGCCCTTGGTCAAAAAGGCCATCGCCTTTTCCACGCGGCCCGGCGTGGCCTCAAGACCATCGCGCGTGGGGTCCTCGCCCAGCCGCGCCAGTATTTCGCGATACATCTCCTGCGTGCTGAACTCGCTCAGCCCTTCAGAGGTCGCGGCCCGGTGAATGGATTTGTTCACTGCGATTGGCTGCGCCATGCTCTCTTACCTCCCGCCCAGGGGAATGGGGCGACTCGCGTCTCTACGCCGCATAACACTCGAAGAAGTTATTCTCCGTCTCTTCCACGCGCACATGCTCCAGCATACCCGTGGGCAGCGCGCCCTTCACAATGCGGAAGACCTCTCTACACAGATTCTCCGTCGTCGGCACCTGATTCACAAACAATGAATCCAGGTTCAGGTTCATGTGGTCAAAGCGGTCCAGAATGTTTGTTTGCATCATGGCATCGAGTTCCGACAAATTGATGACCATGCCCGTCGCCGCGTCCACTGTGCCGCCTACCAGCACTTCAATAGTGTAGTTGTGCCCATGCCCATGCGGGTTGTTGCACTTTCCGTACGCCGCGCGATTCTCCTCGGCCGAAAGCGCTTCGGCATGCAGCCGATGGCTCGCGCTCAGCATGTACCGCCGGCCAAAATACGCCTTCACGCCTCACCTCGGAACTTCTCCCCACGAACGGAGACCTGTTCGTTGGGGCCCCTGTACTCGGCAAAAATCTCCGGCGTCTCATACACCCGAATTCGGCTCAGCTTCGCGCCGCCGGTCGAGGCAATCGCCCGCTCCAGCCGCTTCCACGCCGCAATGGCAATGTTCTCGGTCGTCGGCACAGCATGCGCAAACTCGTGCGTCTCCAGGTTCAGGTGGCGATGATCCCACGCCGCCATCACCTCGCGCTCAATCACGTCCTTCAGCCATTTCAGATCCACCACAAAGCCTGTCGTGGCATCCGGCTCGCCGGCCACTGTCACCTCCAGCGTGTAGTTGTGGCCGTGCCCGTTGCGGTTGGCGCACTTACCAAACACCGCGCGGTTCTGCTCCTCCGTCCACTCCTCGTTCCAGTAGAAGTGCGAAGCCGAAAACGTCGCCCGCCGCGTCAGATAGATCATTGAACCCTCAATTCAGTGGATGCTCAAAGCTGCTCCACAATTTCGCCCTATTCCCTACTCCCTATTCCCTGCCACTTACCCCGCGTACTCCCGCCCCTTCCACGTCACCCGCTTCAGCACCTTGTTCTGGAACCAGCTGCGATACAAAAGCCACACAAACAGCGGCAGCCCCAGCGGAGAAAGCGCGCAATCCACAAATCCAAAATTCGATTTGGACACGCGCGCATAATACCGAAACAGATTCCGCCCCCAGATCAGCAGCAGAATCCAGCCCACGCCCAGCCATGTAAACGAGCGCGACGAAAGCCGCGCGCTCCACATCTCCACCGCCAAAAACGGCAGCCCGAAAAGAAGAAAAAAGTCCAGCGCCCGCCAAAACACCATGGCCAACGTGCTCGGAAACAACAGCGCCAGGTTCTTCGTCCAGCCTTCCATCATCGCACCGTTGCTGCGATACATCCGCGTTGAAAGCTCTTCCTCGGCATAGCGCAGCCGCAGGCCAACCTTGCGTTTCTTGGCCAGCATGGCCAGCTCCACATCTTCCAGCACGCGGTCGCTCACACTCTTGTGCCCGCCTATCTTGCGATACGCCTCGCGCTCCACCATCAAAAACTGGCCGTTGGCTGCGGCCACGCGCTCCTTGGGGTCGCTCACCTTCTCATACGGAAACGTCATCGTCAGCTCGCTGAAGATCAGCGGCATCAGCAGCCGCTGCACCCAGCTCGTCGTCAACTGTTTGGCAGAGTAGCTCAGCATGCCCAGGTGATTTTTCGCCGCCTCGTGCATGGCGCGATGCAAATTGCCCGGCTGGTGAATCGTATCGGCATCGGTAAACAGCAGCCACTTGCCGCGCGCGCGCCGGGCCGCCGTCCACACTGCGTTGCATTTGCCTGTCCAGCCCGGCTCCAGCTTCTGCGCATTCATCACCGTCACGCCGGCAAAGCCGCGCGCAATCTCCGCAGTCCTGTCCGTGGAGCCGTCATTCACCACAACCAGCTCCCAGTCGCGTCCCAGCTTGAACGCCTCATCCGACTGCGCCGTCAGCGACTCCAGGCACGTGCCAATGCAGTCCTCCTCGTTGCGTGCCGGCACAATCACCGTCAGCTCCATCAACTCGGCGGGCTCCGGCTGGTCATACACCGCCGCCCGCGCCGCTGGAACCACCGGCTGCTCGTCTGTCAGGCCCAGCACCGGCTTCCAGCCGGCGGCTTTCTCTTGGTGCTCGTCGCTCACGCCCCGCCCTTTCCCATCTACCGCTCCGCTCCGTATTATAGAGAGGTGCGTTTTCTTCGCCTCCTCGCCCTCACCCCGCTCCTGATGCTGACCATGGTCTCCGGCTGCGACCGCGGTGCACGCCCCGCACAAACCGGCAAGGCCGCCCCCGACTTCAAAGTCTCCGACGGCCTCACCTCCATCCATTTGGCCGACTACCGCGGCAAGGTCGTTCTGCTCAATTTCTGGGCCACTTGGTGTGGCCCCTGCGTGGCCGAGCTGCCTTCGCTGCTCCAGCTCCACCGCGCCAATCCCGACCTGGTCGTTCTGGCTGTCAGCATCGACGAAGACCCTGGAGCCTACTCCCGCTTCATCCAGCAGCGCCACGTCGATCTGATCACCGTCCGCGACCCCAACCAGTCCGCGGCCAATCTCTACCACACCGACATGTGGCCTGAGACCTACCTCATCGACCGCAAGGGCATCATCCGCCGCAAGTTCATCGGCGCGCAGGATTGGTCCGACCCCGAAATCCGCAGCTACATCGGCAGCCTGCAGTAGCCGCCCTATTGGTAGAATGAACCCTATGACCACGGTCGATATTGTCTTCCGTTACGCCACGCCGCCCAGCGAGTCCGTGGCCCGTGCCCTGTCCGGCGCCAAGGACGTTTACGGCATCCGTGCGCTGCGTTTTAACCGCGCCGCCAGCACCCTCACCGTCGAGTTCGACGCCACCCGCCTGAACGAGGCCGCGGTCACCAATCTGGTCCGCCAGGCTGGCCTGCAAATCGTTGAGCAGTTGACGCTTGCCCTGCCCGCACCGCCTCCGGCCCCGGCTCCCGCAACCTAGCACGGCGCGTTTGCGCCATGCCCCAATCCCTGCTACTCTATTTGAGGTTCAGCAGCACACCAAGTGCGCCCGTAGCTCAGCTGGATAGAGCGACTGACTACGAATCAGTAGGTCGGGTGTTCGAATCACTCCGGGCGCACCATACAAAATATTCAAAATAGGCAATTTAAGCAGCCTTTCGGCAAATCGAGCCGAAGGGCTTTTTAGTTTG
>DASVLI010000006.1:0-2845 GCA_036384955.1 Occallatibacter sp. | reverse complement strand
TCTAGCGCAATCAGCATACCCCAAGTTAGGTAACTTGCAATGACTCGATAAACGATGAGTTAGCGGGGCGCGCGCTGCGTGGCCAGGTAGTCCAGCCAGGCGTCCATGCCCGCGCCGGTCTTGGCGCTGGTCTCAAAGATGTGGATGCCGGGGCGAATGGCTTGCAGGCTTTTGTGCGCGGCCTCGCGGTCAAAGTCCACGGCTTCGGCTAGGTCAATCTTCGTAATCACCGCAACGTCGGCCGAGTTGAAGAGGGTGGGATACTTCAGCGGCTTATCCTCGCCCTCGGTCACCGAAAGCAGCGCTACGCGGATGCGCTCGCCCAGGTCGTAGCTCGACGGGCAAACGAGGTTGCCGACGTTCTCAATAAACAGATAATCCAAGTCTTCGGGGCTCGCGCCTTCCCAGCCTTCCAGGTGGGTGCGCACCATCTCGGCTTCAAGGTGGCAAATGCCGTGGGTGTTGATCTGCCGGACAGGCGCGCCACTGGCGGCCAGACGGCGGGCGTCGTTGTCGGTTTCCAGGTCGCCCACCAGGGCGGCGACACGCGAGCCTTTTTCGCGCAGCGCGCGCAGGGTCAGCTCAAGAAAAGCAGTTTTTCCGGTGCCTGGGCTGGAGACCAGATTGAGCACCAGCACGCCGGCGGAGCTGAAACGCTCACGCAGTGCGCGGGCCAGCTCGTCGTTCTTCTTCAAGATGCCCTGGCGGAGTTCGACAATGCGCGTGGTCATGAGCGGAGGGCCTCCTGGGGTTCTTCGATTTCGATGGAGTCGACCTCTAGCTCGCGTCCCTGGCGGAGGTCGGTGACGGGCGCATGGCACTGGGGACAGGTGAAGCTTTGCAGGCTGGCGAGCTCGGCGGTGGCGCCACAGGCCGCGCAGTGGGCCACCACGGGCAGCATTTTCACGGCAAGCCGCGAACCGGCCAGCGGCGTGTCCTCGGTGGCGATGCCCCAGCAGAACTCCAGCGACTCGACAATAACCGATTGCAGCGTGCCGATGCGCAGGTGGACGGCCTGGACGCGCGCGCCGGGGTAGGCGGTAAGAGCCTCGGTAACGGAGTCGACGACACTGGAAACGATGGAGAGCTCGTGCATGGTTAAAGGGCGGCGAATTGCTGCCTCAAGGTGTTGATTTTACGCCGCAGTCGAGGGTCGAGGTGTGTTCCAGCTCACATTGGTGGAGCGTGGACGGTAAGATGTGAGAAACGTGTGGAGGAACGAGTGAGCAAGCAGGCAGGCGGTGCATCAACGGCGGCTTCCCGCCTTTACTTGAGTGAATTGGCGCCGGGCGCGATGCAGTCTGAGATTCGCGCCATGAGCGTGGCGAGCGACCTGATCGGCGGCATCAATCTGGCACAGGGCGTGTGCGATACGCCGGTTCCCGCGCCGGTGGAGGCCGAGGCGCTGGCGGCCATCCACGCTGGACACAACATCTACACGCGCCTGGACGGCATTGGCCGCCTGCGCACGGCGATTGCCGAAAAGCAGCAGCGCGACTACGGCCTGAGCTACGACGCGGAGACCGAGGTGCTGGTTTCAAGCGGCGCTACCGGCGGGCTGCATGCGGCGGTGATGGCGCTGCTGAATCCCGGCGACGAGGTGCTGCTGTTTGAGCCGTTCTATGGTTACCACGTGGCTACGCTCAAGTCGCTGCGGGTGAAGCCGGTGCCGGTGGCGCTGGCCGAGCCGGATTTTGCGCTCGATGTGGATGCGCTTCGCGGCGCTGTCACGCCAAAGACCCGCGCCATTGTGCTGAACACGCCGGCCAATCCGAGCGGCAAAGTTTTTTCGCGGGCCGAGCTGGAGCAGGTGGCGGAGATATGCCGCGACCACGATCTGTTTCTCTTTACCGACGAGATTTATGAGTACTTCGTCTACGACGGCGCGCGGCATATTTCGCCGGCCACGCTGGACGGCATGCGCGAGCGGACGATTGTGCTGTCGGGCTTCTCGAAGACCTTCAGCATTACGGGCTGGCGGCTGGGCTATGTGACGGCGGACGCGAAGTGGATGGGCGCGATGCACTACTTCCACGACCTGACGTATGTGTGCGCGCCTTCCGCGCTGCAGCACGGCGCGGCTGCGGGGCTGGAGCAGTTGCCGCCGGAGTTTTACACGCAGCTTGCCGCCGACCACCAGGACAAGCGCGAGCGGATACTGGCAGCACTGCGGGCCGTGGGCATGGAGCCGAGCGTGCCGGCCGGGGCGTATTACGTGCTGGCGCGTGTGCCGCATTTGCCGGGCAAAACCGCCGCGGAGAAAGCCCGCGCGCTGCTTGCGGCAACGGGCGTGGCAGCGGTGGCGGGCAGCGCCTTCTTCCGCAAAGGACCCGGCGAAGATTTGCTGCGCTTCTGCTTTGCAAAAAAAGATGAGGAACTGAACGAGGCCTGCGAGCGGCTGCGGCGGCTGTAGCGGCGGCGAGTTAGGCAAGACGAAGGCCAGAGCGGACGATCCGCTCTGGCCTTTTTGCTTTTGCAGCGCGCCTTAGCGCATGGCGGATTGAATGGCGAAGTTGGTGGCAATCATCAGCAGGGCCAGTGCGGGCAGCAGCAGCAAAGCCTGCTTCAGGCGTTTGGGGTCGGGTCCGGCGATGGCGCCGATGAGCGGCGAGCTGAGGGCAAGGCCGGCCCAGCCGCAGGTGACGGCGAATCCCGTGGCCGTGGCGGTCGACTGCGGAAAGCTGGAGCCGACGATGGCCAGCGTGGTGGCAAAGACCGGAGCCATGGAGACGCCGGCCAGGAAGACCAGAACAGCGGCGACCGCGGGCCGGTTGGTGCGGAGCATGAAGAACGTGGTGACCGCCATGGCCACCGCTGCCCACAGGATGACTTTGACCGGCGAGCC
>DASVLI010000005.1:0-7131 GCA_036384955.1 Occallatibacter sp. | reverse complement strand
GACCAGAATTGTTTGGGACTGCTCTTGCGGCACGGCTGAAGCCGTGCCCTTTCACTGCAATGCTCGCTGAACATTTGCCCAAAGTGAAGACAACACCTCACTCGCCGCACCGCAGGTGCTACCTGCTAAACTCACATCCGTTATGGTTGTTTGGTGCATCGTTTTGCCGCTTGGCGCGTACCTGCTGGGGTCCATTCCCTCGGGCTATCTGCTCATGCGCATCTTCCGCAAGCAGGACATCCGCAGCATCGGCAGCGGCAACATTGGCGCCACCAACGTGCTGCGCTCCGGAGCCAAGGGTCTGGGCGCGGCCACCTTTATTGCCGACATGCTGAAGGGCTGCGCCGCAGTTTGGCTGGGCATGCTGCTGGCTCCGCAACTGGCCGCGCTGGCGCCCGCGCGCAACGTGCTGGCCGTCGCCGCACTACTGGCCGTCATCGGACACATGTTTCCCATCTGGCTCGGCTTCAAGGGCGGCAAGGGCGTGGCCGCTGGTTTCGGCGTATTCCTGGTCATCTCGCCATGGGCCGCACTGGCCGCCATCAGCGTCTTTGCCCTGGTGCTGGCGCTCAGCCGATACGTCTCGCTGGCCTCCATTCTGGGCGCGGCAAGCTTTCCAGTCTTCGCCATCTTCCTGGTCAAGGGCGATAAGCCCGCCTTCTTTATCGCCGTGCAATACGCCGTCGCTCTCATGATCATCGTCAAGCATCACCAGAACATTGGCCGCCTGCTGAATGGCACAGAAAACCGCCTGGGCAGCAAGCGCGGCGGAAGCACAACCGAGCGGAGGACCGCATGAGCCGCATTGCAGTGCTGGGCGCGGGCGCCTGGGGAACAGCCATTGCTCTCTCGCTGGTGCGGCGCGGCGGACACGAAGTCACGCTCTGGTCGCACAGCGCAGACGAGGCCGCAACCATCGCCGCCGCGCGCGAAAACACCCTCTTTCTGCCGGGATTTCCCTTCCCCGCCGAGCTCGCCATTACCGCCGACACCGCCGCGGTGAGCGACGCCGAAATTCTTGTTGCCGTCATTCCGTCGGAGTTTCTGCGCGGCACCATGCGCCGGCTCGCGCCCCACATGCGCAACGGCCAGTTCGTGGTCAGCGCCACCAAGGGTGTCGAGGATCAGAGCTTTCTGCGCATGACGCAGGTAATTTCCGAAGTGATGGAGCCAGCCGGTCTGTTGCTGCCGATTGGCGCATTCAGCGGCCCCAGCTTCGCGCTGGAAGTGGCGCAGGGCCAGCCCACCGCCGTCACCGTGGCATTCAGCGACCCGCAGGTGGCGGAGCTGATTCAGCGCGAGTTCAGCTCGGAGACGCTGCGCCTCTACAGCTCCACCGATGTCATTGGCGTGGAGCTGGGCGGCGCGCTCAAAAATGTGATTGCCATTGCCTCCGGCATTGCCGCGGGCGTGGGCCTGGGCCACAATTCGACAGCGGCGCTCATCACCCGCGGCATTGCGGAGATTACACGCCTGGCCGTGGCCTGCGGCGGCAAACGCGAAACCCTCGCCGGCCTAAGCGGCACCGGCGACCTGGTGCTCACCTGCACCGGCTCACTGAGCCGCAACCGCACCGTAGGCCATGCTCTGGGCGAAGGCCGCAAGCTGCCGGAGATTCTGGCCAGCCTGGGCGGCAAGGTGGCAGAGGGCGTGCGCACCACACGCGCGGCACTGGGCCTGGCACGCCAGCACGGCATCGAGATGCCCATCACCGAGCAGATGGAACTGATTCTCGACGAGGGCAAGGACCCGCGCGAAGCCATCCGCGAACTGATGCTCCGCCCCGGCAAGGGCGAGCACTAGCCACCTAACGGATGTGGGCCTGTCCGCGGGGACCACGAAGACCAGCCGGCCAGCGAGGGATGCGCCTGCATGTGGCGCCAGAAGTAGTACGAGGCCGCCCACAGCACACTGGTCAGTGTCGACGGGATAAAGGCTAGCAAGCGGTCGCTTATGGAGAGATGGGCGACCATCGCGGAAACAAGATTGATGGCGAAGCCCGCATAGGCCCATTCCTTGAGCCGCGCGGGGACCCTGGGCATAAGAAGCACGGCCACGCCCAACAGCTTGGCCAATGAAAGTTCAAGGCGAAAGCCGCTGCCGTTGAAGCCGAGGCGGGCGAAAGCCTGCGCACCCTGCGGCAGCAACTCGTAATAAGCCGTGAAACTCATCTCGAGGCAGAAAAGCGCGGTGAAGACCCAGAAGGCAGCCAGGGTTCCTTTGGACGGCTTCATTGAATCGGCGTGCGTCATAGTTCACCTCCGCCGAGCACGCATTCCAGGTTGCCGAGGAATTTCGTCCATCCGTAGTTTGCGCCCGTGTAGTTCGCATTCTGATCGGGAGCGAAACCGGAGTGTTCCATGCGCAGGAGTGTGCCTCCCTCGGCCGGAGTAAGTATCCACAGCACGGCAGTGTCAATGCCCAGTGTTCCCCACGTGTAGCTGAGCCGCCTCAAGGGTTCGACGATAAGCACTTCGCAGTCGATGATGCCGCTCCAGTTGGGCACCGGCTGCGAGCGAAACTGAAATTTGTCTCCCACTGACGGCCGGAAATCATTGTTCATGAGCCACTGCGCAAGAAGCTGGCTTTCGGTGAGCGCGCGCCACACCTTTTCCGGCGGGTGGGCGAGAAATTTTTCGATAACAAGGGTACGCGTACCCTCTGCTGCATTGCTCATGGGTCCATCCTTTCCAAAACTGCTTCCAGCCGGTCGAATCGTTCGCGCCAGAAGGCGCCGTAGAGCTCAATCCAATTGACGAGTGGTTTCAGAGCTTGCGGTTCGGCGCGGTAGTGGGTTTCGCGGCCGGCGTGGCGGCGGCGCACCAGCCGGGCACGCTTGAGCACGGTGAGATGTTTGGAGACGGCCGGCTGGGAGACGCCGGCAAAACACGTCAAAGCGTGCACGGTCTGCTCGCCTTGGCGGGTTAAATGCTCGAAGATGGCCCTGCGCAGCGGGTCGGAGAGGGCGCGGAAGAGGTGATTGGCCTGTGCCTGATTCACGAGAAAACCATAACCAATTGGTTATTGGTTGTCAAGATCAAATGAACAGCGGGGCCGTGCCCTGCCGCCGCGTATTGGCAAAAATTCCGCCACCGGATGCGCGGTTTATTCGAAGATTCTCAGACCGTGCCATCCCGGCAGAGATATACTTGCCCCCTTCGAGCGTACCTGCGCGATTCCCCGCTGAAACGCACATGCGACGAACACACTGGAGGAGACACCCATGAAATTCATGACGAGTTGGACATTCCCCACCGGCAACATCCCTGAGGCAGCCGAGCGCTTTCTCTCGGGCGTGGCCGTGCCGGAACCCGGCGTAACCTTGCTGGGCCGCTGGCACAATGTGGACTGCAGCGGCGGCTATGCGCTGTATGAAACCAACGATCCCGTGGCCCTATACAAGGGTGCGGCCAAGTGGGCCGACCTGCTGGAGTTGACCACCGTACCGGTGATTGAAGATGGCGACGCCGGCCCCGTGCTGGCCAGTCTGTACAAAAAATAGAGCAACAAAACGCAAAAAGCCGCGGCCCATTGGGTTGCGGCTTTTTTACTGCGCGCGGATTGAAAAACCTAACCCCCGGCAATCGCGCCGATAATCAGCAGCGGCTCTTTGCCCTCCGCCACTTCGTCGGGCAGCGGCGTCTCCGGAGGGTCAAGCGAGTAGTCCTGCTGGCATGCAAAGAAGCGCAGAAACGGCCGCCGTGCCCGCGTCTCGTAATCGCGTATGGTGCCGCGCAGCATGGGGTAGCGCGCCTCCACCGCATTAAGAATGCTGAATACGCAGACCGGCAGCTCGGCTTCAACCGTGACTTCGCTGCCCACCTGCGCCAGGTTGCGCAAGTGGTAGGGCAGCACGACGCGAATGGGGACTGTTTGCATGGCTTCAATAAGGATAGAGGCCGACACTGTCGGCCTATTCCCTACTCCTTATTCCCTGCTTTTATCCAATCGTCTGCACTTCCACGGAAAGCACCGATGGCAGATTGGTGACAATCGGCTGCCAGTTGTCGCCGCCGTTGGGCGAGACGTACACCTGTCCGCCGGTGGTGCCAAAGTAAACGCCGCAATCATCCAGCCGGTCCACGGCCATGGCATCGCGCAACACGTTCACATAGCAGTTTTCCTGCGGCAGGCCCTTGGTCAGCGCCTCCCACTCATTGCCGCCGGTGCGCGAGCGATACACCTGCAGCTTGCCGTCGATGGGGTAATGCAGCGAGTCGGACTTGATGGGCACAACGTACAGCGTCTCCGGCTCGTGCGCGTGCACGTCGATCACAAAGCCGAAGTCGGTGGGCAGGTTGCCGCTGATCTTGGTCCACTGGTCGCCTGCATTGTCTGAGCGCATCACGTGCCAGTGCTTCTGCATGAACAGCGTGTCGGGCTTGGCCGGGTGCATGGCAATGTGATGCACGCAGTGGCCCACCTCGGCGTTGGGGTCGGGCATAAAGCCCGAAACCAGGCCCTTGTTGATGGGCTTCCAGCTCTTGCCGCCGTCGTCGGTGCGGAAGGCGCCCGCGGCGGAGATGGCAACGTAGATGCGGTTGGGGTCGGCAGGCGAAAGAATCACAGTGTGCAGACACATGCCACCTGCGCCAGGCTGCCACTGCGGGCCGGTGCCGTGGCCGCGCAGCGCGCTCAACTCCTGCCAGCTTGCGCCGCCATCGCTGGACTTGAACAGCGCCGCATCTTCCACGCCCGCATACACCGTCTCCGGCTCGGTCAGCGAGGGCTCAAGATGCCACACCCGCTTGAACTCCCACGGATGCGCCGTGCCGTCGTACCAGGCATGCGTGGTCAGCGGCGCGCCGCTCTGGTCGTAGACAAAGCGGTTGGGCGCCTTGGCCGGGAAGGCGGGCATCTCCGGTTCGCCGGGCTGCAGGCCGGGTTGCTGCCAGGTTTTGCCGCCGTCGCTGGAGGCCTGCAACAGTTGCCCAAACCAGCCGCTGGTTTGCGAAACGTAGATGCGGTCGCTATCCACCGGCGAGCCCTTCATGTGGTAAATCTCCCAGCCGGCGAAGAAGGGGCCGCTGACCTCCCACTTGTCCCGTTTGCCGTCCGAGGAAAGAATGAATGCGCCTTTTTTGGTGCCGACAAGGACACGAACCTTGCTCATAAGTGACAAGACCTCCGAGGGGAAATAGCGGGGGGAACCGCGCACGGAGATTCTTTCTAAAATGACTTGCGAAATGCAAGTGTTTTATTGATGAATCTCAAAAAGTCTTTGGCAGCTCTGGTTCCAGGCTGAGAGCGGCACCAGACCCGGCAATTAAACTGATTACAGGACGGACACGGATGGCGTTTTCCCTCTTCGGCAAGAAAGACGAGCCTGCGGAGCAGCAGGAACCAGAGCAGAAGCGCGGCATTTTTGGCCGCATGAAAGACGCGGTCACGCGCACCCGCGACCAGTTGTCGTCGAAGCTGGGCGACCTGGTGGCCATGACCCGTACGGTGGACGAAGCGGCGCTGGAAGACCTGGAAGCTGTTCTGCTGACCAGCGACCTGGGCGTGCAGACCACCACCGAAATTTTGGACGCACTGCGCGAGCGCGCGCGCCATCAGGCCATCGAGGGTGGCGCGGAGCTGCGCACGCTGCTGAAGGAGCAGATTCGCGGCATTCTCATGGCTTCGCAGGGCGCGGTGGCCGAGCCAGCCTCGGGGCCCAAGGTCACATTTCTTGTCGGCGTAAACGGCGCGGGCAAAACCACCACCAGCGGCAAGCTTGCTTCATGGCTGCGGGGCCAGGGGCGCACCGTGCTGCTGTGCGCGGCCGATACCTTTCGCGCGGCGGCCATTGAGCAGTTGGAAATTTGGGCAGCGCGCTCCGGCGTCGAAATGATCAAAACGCGCCAGGGCGGCGACCCGGCCGCGGTGCTCTACGACGCAGTCAGCGCGGCCAAGGCGCGCGGCATGCGCGACGTGATTGTGGATACGGCAGGCCGCCTGCACACCAAGTCTGGATTAATGGACGAGCTGGACAAGATGCGGCGCACTGCCGCCAAGCTAATTGAGGGCGCTCCGCATGAGGTGCTGCTGGTGATGGACGCAACCACCGGCCAGAACGGCCTGCAGCAAGCGCGGCAGTTCGCGCAGTCCGCCGGCGTCACCGGCATTGTGCTCACCAAATTGGATGGCACCGCCAAAGGCGGCATTGCCGTGGCCATTGCCCGCGAACTCAACCTGCCCGTGCGCTACGTGGGCGTGGGCGAAAAGATGACCGACCTGCTGGAGTTCAACGCCGAAGATTTCGTGGAAGCGTTGCTGGGGTAGGCACTGCTGTCACTGCTGGCAATGACAGCAGTGCTGCAACGCATCAGCTTCGACCGCCCACCACCCCGCGCGCCACGCGAATCATCGCCTCGGCGCTCTTCTCCACATCCTCATCCGTCGTTGCCCAGCTGGAAACGCTGATGCGCATTGCGGTGTGGCCCTGCCACTGCGTTCCGCCGCACCAGCAGGTTCCCTCCTGCTGCACGGCAGCAATCACGCGCGCTGTCTGCTCGGCCGAACCAAACGAAACCAGCACCTGGTTCAACACCACATCGTTCAGGACTGTGAAGCCCGCCGCCGATAGCCGCTCGGCAAACAGCCGGGCCTGTGCGCAGTTGCGCTCCACCAGTTCGCGCAGCCCAGTGCGCCCCAGCGAGCGTAGCGCTGCCCACAAGTCCACGCCACGCGCGCGCCGCGACGACTCCGGCGTAAAGCGCCACGGTTCGCGTTGCGCGCCCTGCGCAAGATACGCGGCGGTGATGGACATGGCCCGCTCCAGATGCGCGGGCTCGCGCACGATGGCCACGCCCGAGTCGTATGGAACGTTCAGCCACTTGTGGCAATCGACGGCCCACGAGTCAGCCTGCTCCGCGCCCGCCAACAGCGGCGCAAGCGAGGGCGAGACAGCGGCCCACAAACCAAAAGCTCCATCAATGTGCACCCATGCGCCGGCCTCGCGCGCACGGCGACAGATTTCGCCCGCCGGATCGAAGGCTCCGGTATTTACGTTGCCCGCCTGCACACAGACGAGCGTGCGGTCATTGAGTTCAGGCAAAGCGTCCACACGCATGCGGCCCTGCCCATCTGCGGGCACACGCGTCAAACGCGTGCGCCCCATGCCCAGTAGTGTCAGCGCCTTCAGAA
>DASVLI010000004.1:0-13292 GCA_036384955.1 Occallatibacter sp. | reverse complement strand
CATCAGAGCGCGCTTTGAATGGGCACGGCTTCATGCCGTGCCCTTCGCGTCTCTGGCGCGATTCCTGACATTGCATACGCTGAAAAGCTCAGCAAAGATAGCTTTGTAACAAGGGCACGGCTTCAGCCGGGCCGCAAGTGTTATAAAACGAGTCCGGGACTTCAGCCTCTGAGGGGAAAACAATGCCCTATACCGCCGTCAATCTCGTCCAAAAGCTCTCACTCTTCACGGAGCAGTGGCAGCCCAAGGTCATCGCCGAGATGAACGACTACCAGTTCAAGGTGGTCCGTTTGCAGGGCGACTTTGTGTGGCACAGCCACGAGCACACCGACGAAGCCTTCTTCGTCCTTGAAGGTCAGTTGCGCATCGACTTTCGCGATGGTGCGGTCGAGATAGGGCCGGGCGAGCTCTACGTCGTTCCCAAAGGCGTGGAGCATAAGCCCTACGCAGAAAACGAAGTGAAGGTCATGCTCATCGAACCGCGTGGCGTCATCAACACCGGCGACAGCGCAGCTGGCAACCGCACCGCACCGAGTGATGCGTGGGTTTAGCTACTCTCTCCCCTAATCCCAGTTCTTCACCTTCGGCCACAACTCCGCCAGCGGCTGCTTGATGCCCGTGCAGTAAAAGATATCGAATTGCTCATACGGCATCGAGTACGGGTGGCTCAAGTGCGCCACCTTGCGCACTGAGGTGAAGACCCGCTCCAGGTTCTCCTGCCGGTCGGCCATCACAATCATGCTCTCGCCCGTTGCGCCCTGCGGCCCCCACAAAAAATAGCTCTGGTGGCCGCTGATGGCCCGCGGCAACCCGTAGCGCGGGCCAAACAGATTAATGGCGCCGGCCTGTCCGTAGTTCTGCCCGAAGATGGCCGTGTGCGCACGCACCTCCGGCGGCAGGTTGTTGTACACGCCGGCCACCGTCTCCGCCATCTCCGGCCAACCGAACTCGTCGGCAAAAAACTGCGGCAGCGGCCCCAGCTTGTGCGTCTCAATGCGCGGCGGGTCCATGTGCGTGGCCTTCATGTAGCGGATGAACGTCTCCGGCGGCAGCACGGGAATCGCCGTCGGCGCGGCCATTGCACCCATGGCCACAAACGCTACGCCGTAGCTCCACTTGAGCCATACGAAACCGCGGCGGACAAGCAGCCGCTCCCACAGCACACCGCCGCCGGCAAACAGCAGCGGAAAGGCCGGAAACAGATAGTAGACGCGCGGGCTCAGATACAGAATCGTGCCTGCCGTGATGAGCCATGCCCAGCCCAGGAAGCGATACGGCTTGCCCTCCGCACGAAAGAAGAAGAACCACAGCCCGCCCAGCCAGATGGGCAGGCTTAGCGGCAGCATATCCAGGAATTCCTCGCCGAAAAACTTCAGCGGCGGCATGGCCACATTGCGCCCGCTCAACTTGATGTTGTGCTGCAGTTCGAGAAACGGAAAATGGTAGTGCACGTTCCACAGCACGTTCGGCAGAAAAACCGCGAACGCGATTGCACCGCCCACCCACATCCACCGCGACAGCATCAGCCGGCGCTGGCTTGTCAGCAGCAGCCCCGCCAGCAGTGCGCAGGCAAACAGGCCCATCGAGTATTTGTTCTCAAGCCCGATGCCGCCCAGCACGCCGAACCATATCCACAGCCGTGTGTCGCCGGTGTGCACCATACGCAGCAGCAGATACGCACAGCCCATCCAGAACAGCGGTTCGAAGCTGTTCATGCTCAGGTAGTGGTCCATGGCCAGGATGCCCGGCGCCAGCAGAGTGCATAGCGCAGCCAGTCCCTGCGCAAAGCGGCCGCCGCCCAGCTCGCGTGCCAACAGCCCGGCCAGCAGCACCTCGCCCGTGCCGCACAAAACCGAGGGCAGCCGCACAGCCATTAATGAGTCGCCCAGTGTGTGCCGCACCAGCCACGCCACCACCGCAATCAGCGGAGGCTGGTCCACATAGCCCCAATCCAGGTGCTTGGCGCAATCCAGATAGTACAGCTCATCGACAAAGAAGCCATAGCCGCGGCTGGCGTAAAGATGAATGGCGAGTTTGAAAAGGGCGATAACGGCAACGGCGAGCCCCGCACCCAACAACCATGGTTTGGCGGAGTCTTCGCGCGGCTGAGCAACGGTCATTTCTTCCGAACGATCAGACACAGCAGCTTCTCCCGGCTTGGAGTATATCCAAACCGGAAATACGCAACCGTGATGTGATCGGTTCAGTTAGAGACGGCGTTTGGCTTCCAGCACGCGCTTGAGTGCCTCTTCCGCGGTTGCGCCTACGCTCGACAGGTGCCCCATCTTGCGTCCGCGCCGCGCCTCGCGCTTCTCGTAGAGATGCAGCCGCACGCCGGGCACTTCCAGCGCCGCAGCAAAATTTGGCGCGCCGTTTGCATCCAACCAAACTTCGCCAAGCAGATTCACAATCGCGCACGGCGCAATCAAACTCGTGTCGCCCAGCGGCAAGTTGCACGTGGTCCTCACCAGCTGCTCAAACTGGCTGGTAGCGCAGCCGCGCTCGCTCTGGTGATAGCTGTTGTGCGGCCGCGGCGCAAGCTCGTTCACATAAAGCTCGCCTGCACGCGTCACAAACATCTCCACGCACAGCAACCCTTCAATGCCCAACGCCTCACAGATGGCCGAGGCCAGCTCTTCGGCGCGCCGCTCCAGATCCGGCGCAACGCCGGCTGGCAGCACGCTCCAAGCCAGAATCTGATTTTCGTGGTGATTGCGCGCCGCCGGATAGCTGCGCACCTCGCCTGCAGGATTGCGCGCGGCCATCACGCTGATCTCGCACTCCAGCTCCAGCGCCTGCTCCACCACGCACGGCTTTCCGCTGAGGGCGCTCCACGCCTTCTTCGCTTCCTCCGCATTGGCGGAGAGAATGCGCACCTGGCCTCGCCCGTCGTAGCCGCCGCGGCCAATCTTCACAAACACGTTGCCGCCCAGCGCCGCTATCGCATCGGCCAGCTCCGCCTGGCTCGTCGCCACGCGAAACGCGCCCACGGGAAAGCCATGCTCGGCAAGCCACATCTTCTGCAGTGTCTTGTCCTGAATGATGCGAATCGGCGCAACGCCCGGCCGCAGAGGCGCAATCGCCGCCACGCGTTCCAGCGCGTCCACGCCAATCTGCTCAATCTCCAGCGTCACCGCGTCGGCGCCGGTAGCCAGCTTGTGCGCCGCATCCGCATCGTCCCAACGGCCCACAATCGTCTCATCCACTACAAAGCTCGCCGGGCAGGCGGCCTCGGGATCCATCACGCGCACGCGATAGCCCATGGTGCGCGCGGCCATGGCCGTCATGCGCCCCAACTGTCCACCGCCCAAAATGGCAATCATTCCGCCGGGCGCAACTGTCTTCAGCTTCGAACTCGCGCTCAAGCGGTATCCCCGTTGTCCAGACCCTGCACCAGCACCTCTTCGGTGCGCGCCTTGCGCCACACGGCCAGCCGCTCGTACAGCACGGTGTCAGTAGTGGCCAGCATCTCAGCCGCGAGGAGTGCCGCATTGGCCGCACCGGCTTTGCCAATGGCCAGCGTACCCACAGGCACGCCCTTCGGCATTTGCACAATCGAGAGCAGCGCATCCAGCCCGTTCAACTGCGTGGCAGCAACCGGCACGCCCAGTACCGGCACCAGCGTCTTGGCCGCCAGCATGCCTGGCAAATGTGCCGCGCCGCCCGCGCCGGCAATAATGGCCCGCAAGCCGCGCTCACGCGCTGTCGACGCATATTCAAACAGCAGATCGGGCGTGCGATGCGCGCTCACCACCCGCGCCTCAAAGGGAATCTGCAATGCCCGCAGCAGCTCCACGGCGGACTCCATCACCGCGTAGTCGCTCTTTGAGCCCATCACTACGCCGACCAATGGTTTTTCTTTCATGGGGCGATTATACGAGGAGTCACTTGCGTAGCCACGTCTCCATCGCCACCTCCGCCACCGCCAGCAGCACGCCGCCCGCAGCGGCAAAGCCCTTGGCGCGCTGCCAGTTTCGCTCGTGCCGCTCCATGCGCCGCTCCAGCTCCGCCAGCCTGCCGCCATTGCCGTCGCCCACCAGTCCTGCCATCTGCGACTTCAGTACGCTCAGGTCGCTCAGCACCTGCGCTTCAAATTCATTCATCATCCGCATGCAACGCGCTCCTCAAATTCTGTCCATCCGTCACCGCTACATCGACAGCGGCAGGTTGAAGAACAACGCCGCGGAAAACTCCGAGTAGTTGGGCGGCGTGGCGCCGTCGTACATGCGCACGTAGAAGCGGTCACTGGCCGCGATGCGTGTAAAACTCATCGTGGCGGTGGCTGAGCGCATCACCAGGTCCACATCAGTACCCGGCGCAAACACGAAATCGCGCCGCCGAACCTCGAATCCGCCACCCGCTGGCGCCGTCGCGCCGGCATCTACCGTCACCGTGCTGCCGCTTAGCGCCGTCACGGCCAGCGCACTCAAGCTGTCCAGCGGCGCAAGTCCCAACGGAGCCGGCAGCCACGCGTCGTCGGGCAGGGTTTCACTCGTCGCAATCGCCAGCTCATTCGCCCACTCATTCGAGAAGTCGATCGCGTATTCGATCAAATCCGGCAGGCTCGCGCGATAGCGCAGCTCCACCGAGCGCACAATCACCTGCACTGCAGTCGCCGGCGAGGTTGCATCGATGCTCAGCGCATCGCCCGGCATCACGTCCGCATCTAGAGCGGCGCTGATTGTCTTGTAACTGCCCTTCCACAGCGCGCCCGTGCTCGCGGCAGCATCAGTCAGCGCCTGCGCGGCGTTGCGGCAATCCTGCGCGCAGCGCGCCGCGGGCGTCGTCACTGTGCCCATCCATTGGCTCACCGGCGGCAAGCCGGCGGCCATCAGCGCAGCCTGGCCCGCGGCGTTCAGCGCGCGGCCCACGGCGCGGCCCGTTGTGCGATACGAAACCGCGATCAGTTCGCCCAGCGCCGGCGTGAATCCAGTGAAGAACACCAGCTTACCGCCGCGCTCCACATCGCACTCCGCCGAGTGCGCCAGCGCGCCTACGCGCCGCGTGGCCGGAGTTCCTCTGCCCAGCGTCGTTGTGACCCACCCAGACCCGAGATCGTACAAACACAACGAACGCATGACACCATGCAGATTCCTGCTGCTCGCCGCCGCCAATTTACAGCTCGGCGGCAGGCTGCCAATGGAGCCATCCAGCAGCACCACCGGCATTGCTGCAACGCCGTCCACCACTTCCTGAATCTCGAAAAGCATCTTTGCGGGAGCCGCATTTGTGCCGCCGCCGTAGCTGTGCACTGTCACCCCGTCAAAGCTCTCATACAACGCCAGCGAGCGATGCGCTTCCGGGCAATGCACGCGAATACGCAGCGTGTACTGGCTCGCGGGATCGAGCGTAAAGCTCGAGCCAGCCGCAATGCCTTGCATCACTGGCTGCACCACAACCGCTCCGGTGCCGGAGTCCACCGTCGCCTGAAAACCTGCGACACATGCGGCAAGATTCATCACCCCCGTGAACAAGCCCGGCAGAATGCCTGTACTGCCCGCTGTCAGCGTGATGCCAGTCGCCTCCAGCAGCAGCGTGCCGCCCATCTCAATCGGGTCGAGCCACAACAGCATCGTGTCGCCGTCGCTGCCGCGCCCGCCATTCATCGTCAGTCCGCCGCCGCCCAGCGCCAGGTAGCCGCCACTGCCGCTGTTTACCCAACGGCGCTCGTCGATGGCGCTCTCGTTGAAGAGTTCCTGAATCAGCGTCGTCTTCGCTGTAGGTGGAAGGTACGGATCTTCGGCCAGGTAGAACTGCGTGGTCACGCCGTCGCCGCGAAAGTACTCGGTCGCGTATGCCACCGGCTCGTGCTCTCCGCACACCGTCACATCGTTGGCCAGCAAACGGTGATCCGCACTCGACAGTGCAAGCCCGGCCAGGTTCAACGTGCCCGCAGCTTCGCTCAGCGTGTGTACCATACCGGGAATCGTCGCCGGCGTCACTTCGGCTGGCGTGCCTGCGCTCTCCGCGCGTTGCAGCAGTTCGCTGCCAATGGCCTCGAGCGCGATGCGCGACCGCGGCCCCTGCAGCGCGAGCCCCGCGTACTCCGGCAGCGGAGAAACCGCGAGATAGCCGCTGAAGTAGTGCGTGCCGTCGTCGCCCGTCACCGCCACCTGCTGGTTGCAAGCAGGCACAGCCAGACTGCCGTCTGCCGGCAAGCTTAGCGAAAGGCGACACACCGAGGGCTCGTTGAGCTTGCGCGCAATCGTCAGCGGATGCGCAGCGTCGAGCGCGCGTGTGTAGTCCTGCCCCTGAATCGTAATCTTCATCGTCGGCCCGCCTCCGGGTTCAAATCAGCGCCTTTGGCGCGGGAAGGAAATTGCGATAGCAAAGCACGCGCTCGCCATCGAGTGCATCAGTGACAGGCATGGCGCGGAAACTGGCCTTGAGCGCGACACGCTGCTGGCTGCCCTGCTTGCTGTCGAGTGGCTGCACGCTTTCCTCGCCGCCCGCATTCGGTTGCAGTCGCGGATAGTGCAGATACACACGCTCACCCTGGCTGCCTTCCATCGCAAACAGCGCCGACCACTCCTGATAAAAACTGCCCCCTTCGCGATCGACAAATCCGGCAAGCGCCTGCAGCTTTGCTCCGGCCGCGGGCGCGCCCGCGGGCAATGGCGCGGCAAGGGTGAGCGTTCCTCCGCTAACCGCGCTCACCAGCGCCACGTTGAAGGTCACGCGCCGGATGTAGTCGGCATCGCTCAGCGGCTGGCGCAGGTACGCGCCTGCCACCGGCGAGCCGACAAAGCCGGTCGAGCCTGCGTAGTCCGCATCGATGGCGATCCACGCGCCGGCGGTAAACTGCGCGGCGTCGCTGCTCGAAAGCACGACGCTGGTTGGCGTCGAACCACTGAGTACCGTCACCGCGGGCACGGCCGCAGCGCCATCCGGCGAGGTTGTGCCGCCCGATGCGGCCTTGAGCAGATTCATGTGCTGGGCGCCAGTCGCGAGCGCCATCGTGAGTTTCGTCCAGCTCATGAACTCCAGGCTCACCTCAGCCTCGAGCGTTTCGCGCACCTGCTCCAGCGCCGCCGCGGGAATGCCGGTAAGCACTGCCTGCGACTTGCCCGCTGATTTGCGTGCGAAGTTGCGAATCCATCCCAGGTCGAACCACGGCGCGGGCGGCGCATCGAGATTGAACGCGCCCAGCGTGGAGGGATCGAAGAGCACCGGCTGCTGCAGCGCGCGATTGACCGGCGCAAAGTATGCGCGCACGCGGCGCGCCACCGGCGCCGGTGCGGAAAACCAACTGGCTGCCATCTACTCCCCCTCTTCCTGGTAGCTGTACACGCGCAAACGCACGGTGCGGCCAATCAGGTCGCGCTGCGTGGCCGCCGGCGTAAAGACCGGCTCTTCCCAGAAAACCTGCGTCAACATTGCCGCCGGCGGCTGTGTGGAGAAATTCAACTTGGGCGTTGAGCCTGGTTGCAGCATTGCCAGCAGTTCGCTGTCCATCGCGCTCAGCACGCGCCCGCGATCCAGTCCGCCAAAGCTCTGCGTGCCGCAAGTCTGGTAGACAATCTCGCACTCGGCCGCAATAAGCGTGGAGCCGAGATCCGTGTCGGCGCCAAGCGTCAGCCAGCGCAGCACAAACACATCGCGCGGCAGCGGACTGAAGGGCGCTTCGGCCTCTTCCACCACAATGCCGGGACGCACCGCGCCCCGCAGCAGAATAATCCGCTCCGGATGAATGGCCGCCAGCCGCGTGCGCAGTGCGACGTAGAACGAGTCTTTTGCGTTTTGCATAGGTTCCCTTGTCTGCGGATGCGCGTCTATAGCGCCTGCGGCCGGGCCTCGTGCAGCACCAGCCGGTACATGTAAACCTGCCCAAAGGCTTCATTGGCGGAAATTGAGTCGATGAGATAGTCCTGCCCGCCCACGGTCACGGCCAGCGTCATGCTGAAGAGCGATTGCGCCGAGGGCAGGTCGAGCGCGCTCACCTGTTGCGCCACGCTGGTTGCGGAGACGAGCAGATCCCACCGCGTGTCCAGCGGCTGCTGCAAGTCGGGCTTCAGACGGCGCATCACCACCGGCTCAATCACTACTTCGTAAAACGTGGTTGAGACCAGACCCACTTCGGATTGATCGTTACTCGAGTTCGCGCCGGTCACGCGCAGTTGCGCGCTGGTGCCGGTCACGCAGCGCAGCAGCGCATCGGCCAGCAGTTGCGGCACGGCACTCGGCATGCGCGGGGAAGTATCGCTCATCGCTCACCCCACCTTGCTCGCCACGTACGGACGCAGCCAGGTTTTCACCGTTTCGTCCAGCAGCGAACTTGAGAAGTACTGCATCTGCATTGTGTCGATGCGCGTGCCTCGTGCGTTCAGCGCGGGTGTGGCCTGCGCATTGCGCACCAGTTGCGCGCACGCTGACTTCACGTCGTCGCCGATAGTCACCAGCCCCGCGGTATAGGTGACGGCAATCTCGTTGTAAGCCAGTCCCAGCACATTCGCCGGCAGGCTCAGCTCGCCGGTTGCCGCATCAAAGTCCACCGACGCCGGATCAATCGTCGTCCACTGTCCGGGCAGCGAAAACGCGGAAACAAAATCGAGCAATGTCTCTTCGGCCATTTCGCCGCGCCGCGGCTGCGCAAAGCGGCCTTCGATAGCCACCAGCGGAGAAGTCGCGGAACCGAGCGGAGACAGTGGCAGATAGGTGAGCCGCGCCGTATGTGTACCGCTCATCAGCCGCAGCCGCTCGGTGTACTGCGTGACGTTCAAATCGGGGCGCCGGCAGTGGCTGTTCATCAATGCCGTCGCCGCCGCAATCCAGTCCGCAGAGGTGCCGGCGGGCAATCCATAGTTGCTGTACTCTTCTGGCTGCAGATACGCCATCGCATGTCCTTTCAAAAAAATGCAGGGAATAGGGAGTAGGGCATCAGCAGTGCAGCGGAATGCATGAATTCATTCCGAATTTTTTGCTACTCCCTATTCCCTACTCCCCACTCCCTGCTTCTCCTTACCGGTCGACCAGCACCTGATAGTGGGCATAGCTTGCGCCCTTGACCACAACCGCACCGAACTTGACAGCCACGTACTGCTGCGCAAGCGAGCTGGGCGTGCCGAGCTGGAAGATGCGAGGAGCCGGATCGCCGAGCCAGTGGTACTCAACCAGGTCCTCGGTGACGATGTAGGCCGGCAGCACCGCCGAGCCAGATCCGGGCGTGCCGGTATAGCTCAGGCTCCAGTCGGGAATCAGCGGCAGGTCGCCGGCCTGCGTGGAGAGCATCTTCACGCGCATGCCGCCGGTAATCTGGTCGCTGTTGAGCACCACGTTGAACTCGGCCTTCATCTCGCGATCAATCAGGTCAAGCAGAACCGGGTTGGCATAGATGGCCGTGGGGCGCACAGCATAGCCGTTGTTGGCCACCATCTGCGCTACCGCCGACTTGATGCCGTCGACAATCGACGCCGAGGTGCCGATGCTGACGGTGTTGCCGCCGGCGGCAATCTGCGCGGCCGCGCCGTAGTACTGCGTGGTGGTGGGCGAGCTCAGGCTGGTGTCGTTGCCGTTCCACAACGCCACATCGTGGGTCAGCATCACACCGCTCACCGTGTCCACCAGGTCCTTGGCCTGCAGAAAGGCAAACTGCTGCTGCTGATTGCCCAGTTCCACATCGAACAGGTTGTAGTTGATCTGCGAAACGATGGACTTCAGCGGCACGCTGCGTTCCACGCGCGTGGGCGTAACCACCGGCGCCACGATGCTGCGCGGATTGACGAAGCCCGCTGTACCCGGCGAGGGCAGAGCCGTCTCTTCAAAGAAGCGCGACGGGTGGCCGGTGGCCGGCACCTGGCGGATGCGCTGCCCGAAGGGGCTGGAGCGGCGGCAGATGTCGAAGATCTCGGTCTGGTAAAGCGGCACTTCCACCGCGCCCGGTCCGATGAAGTCGGCTGCCGCGTGGATGTCTGCAAAGGATGCGTTCATAGGTCTTGGCCCCCTCCGTGGGGCAGTCTGCCAGCGCTGCATGCAGGCTGGGTTCTTGTTGACGAGCGGCGCGTGGCCGCCACGGTTATGCGATGGCGCCGGCGCGCAGCAGCTGGCTCTTCACCGCGATGCGCTGCTCCAGGCTCAGTCCGGCCAGGGCCGCGTCCAGAGTGCGCACGTCCACCGGCCCCTCGTTGATGCCGTGCTTGGCCAGCATCTCGGTGGTCGCAGCCGGCACGGTGCGGCGCAACGGATTCAGCGCCACCGCCGCGCTTGCCGCTCTCACCTCAGCCAGCTCGCGTTCCACCGCGGCCAGCTGTTCGCTCAGCTCTGCCTCGCGCCGGCTCTGCTCCACGGTCGCCGAAATGCGCTCCACGTCGCCGGCCAGCGTTTCCTGACGCTCGGCCAGCAGGCTCAGAGTGCGCTCCAGCAGCGCGGTTGCAGCTTCCAGCCGCTCCACAATGTTCTGGTTCTCGCTTTCCATATCCATCCTTTCCTCGATTGGTTTACTTTCTCTCTCGTTCGCTCAGCGCCGGTGCACTAACTCGCCATTCGAAAACTGGTCGAGCGATAAGCGGCCTTCTCGCGCAGCAGAATCGCGGCGCCGGTGAAGGTGACGCGGGTCAGCCGCCAGATGTCGGCGCGCATATCCTCCACGCGCGCATCGGCCAGCTCGTAACTCATGCCCAACTGCCCCGGCGTCTGCGCATGGATGGCCTCGGCCACTTCGGGAAAGTCGCGCGCGTAGAGGTACCCGCGCACCGCCAGCCGGTCTCCGCTCAGCCGCGCCTCGGTCAGCAGGCCTATCTTGCGCCGCGCATCGTGCCCGTCCCAGCCGGGCCGGTAGTCGATGCCCATGCCCAGCAGCGAAGGCAATGCCTTCTCCGCCGCCTCGCGCGTCAACACCACGCGGTGGCCGCGCGCACCGGAGGGCGCCTTGTCGCTGGCCGCGTTCACCACCGTGAGCACGCCTTCAAAGGCCAGCCGGTTCGGATGGCCCTCCACCTGTGGAATCGTGACTGCCATCGCTTCCAGTCGCATCGGATCTCCGCCTCGTTCCCTGTTCACGCTCACTCCGCCTCCCCAGCCAGCTGTGCCGAACCGCTCTTGGTCAATGGCGCCAGGCCGCGCATGGCGCGCACCTCGTCGATGGTGAGTACTCCGGCCTTGAGCAACTGCACCTGCACGGCCAGTTCTGTCTCTTCATCGCGCGCGCTCAGGTCGTTGAAGATGAATTCAAACTCGCGCCAGCCGATGCACTTGGCAAACAGGTCGCGGGTGATGTGCCCGGCCAGCAATTTGGCCAGGGGCAGCACCGCGCCGCGGAAGGCCTCGTCGGCCAGCTCCGCGGCCGTCGAGCGGTTCACGTCGCCTTCCAGACCCAGCAGCAGAGGCGGCAGCCCGAAGGCGTTGGCAACCATGCGAATCAGGAACTGCTGCCAGGCCAGCCGCAGGTCGGCGTCGGTGCCCTGCGCGAATCGCAGCACCTCGGGCTTCTGTTCGGTGGAGAGCAGCGGCACGCGGCCTGTACCCTCAATCTCGTCCTGCCACCAGCGAATCAGCCGGTCGTGCTGCACCGGCGTGGCCTCGTTGATCCAAAGCGCGTACTGCGCCACGGAGTTGGCCGCCAGCTTGCCGGCGAAGCGATGCGCGGAGAGGAATTGGTTGACGGTTTCGAAGGCCACTTCCAGCGGCCCAAGGCCGAACGGCGTAAAGCTGCGCGGATTCATGCGCACGTACATCAGCTGGCCATCGCACAGGTCGACGGCCTGCGCAGCCGTCTGGCCAGCCGCCATCTGCGCGTAGCGCGGCGTCTCCGGCGCTCCATCCCAGTGTGGATTAATGCGGATCGAGGCGCCGTCGACCGGCCACAGCATTGCCGGGCGCTCCTCATCGCCGGTCGCCTCCATCTCCGCCGCGCCAAAGCCTCCGGTCAGCGCATCTTCGATCACCTGCTCGATCAACGTGCGGAAGCTGTCGGCGTCGTTGGGCTCTTCCAGCGTGCGGCGCAGCGCGGCCAGCTTGGCCGTGGCTTGTTCAATGTCTCCCGGCTTCACGCCGCGCCGTACGCGCACCTGCCAGTCCATGGCCGCAACGCGGTCCTTGACGACGTTGATGGCGCGCCGCACCACCGGCGTCTCCGCGAAACGGCGCAGATTGGTCGGGGTGGGCTTGGGCAACAGATCGCCGGGCGTGCGCACCGGACCAAGAATGGAGGGCAGGGCCAGCGTGCGGCGTACCGCATCCGATCCCGCTTCCAGGGATGCGTGGCTTCCCTTCGCCTGACGCCAAAGACCCCTCAACTGCTCGCGAACCTTCACATGCACCTTCCTTGTGCTATCGCTCATGTGCGTGCAAAACAAAAGGCGCAACCCGTATGGGTTGCGCCTGAATGCGATGCCGGTCTGCGGCGGGCCGCGCGGATGTATGGCACTCCGCACATGCCCGCTGCCACCAGCAGACAAACCGATGTTAGCGCAGTTGCAGGAAATGATCTGCAAACTCGCGCGAATTTTTTAACAGAGCCAGGCGGCACAACTGCATAAGCCGCCCGACGGTTTCAACAGGCAGAAAAAATCAGACGTGCAGCTCGCGGCGCGCGGTCTCGGCCACGCGGCTCATGTCGGAGGTGGTGAGCACGCGAATCTGATGCTCTTCCATGGTTTCAACGCCAAAGCGATAGAGCGCGAGCCGGTCGGGATTTTCGTCCGTGGCGCCCAGCTTCGCGGCCGGCTCAATAAACGCCGTCAGCTCAAGCTCGGCCTTCTCCACACGCTCCACGCCGGCGCGCAGGCTGGCCGCGGAAAAGGCCAGCACCTTGGCCATCTCCAGGCCCGGCTCAAACGAGACCGCATGAAACATGCGAATGACGCCGTTGGGCCGGTAGCCGGCGTCGATGTGCAGCGGATCGCCTGGACGCGTATAGGACGAGGCGGCGATGCGCTTGCGTAGTAGATCCCAGACCCCGGCCTGCTCGAACTCGGCGCGCATCCGCGTATGAATGGCCGCTCGGCCGCCCACGCGCTCGGAGCGCTCGCGTTTCGGTGGGTCGACGTACATGCGCATCAGCTCTTCGATACCCGCAGGCAGGCTCTCGGCCAGGTAGGCCTTGGGCTCGGTCATCTGCAGATTGAGCGAGAGCGATTCGTCGAGCAGCTTTTTCTGGCGGCCATCGGTGTCGGCGGAGAGCCGCCGGCGCAGATCCTCTTCGACGGCTTCGAGCAGATTGGTATCGGCGTCGGGATCGAGGCAGCGGACGCGGCGCCAGTCGTGCGTCAGACGCACTTCGGTGCGGCCGCCCTCGCGCAGAATCACGCCCACGTGCACAAACTCGTTGCGCACCGCGTCGGGAACATAGCGCAGCA
>DASVLI010000003.1:0-2729 GCA_036384955.1 Occallatibacter sp. | reverse complement strand
ACGCCATCCTGGTCGTTGGGCGGAGCTTGCTTCCAGCCGTTGAGTTTGGCCTGGCTCTTCAGGTCAGTGGCGGCATTGCCCATCAGGATTGGCTGGCCGGCCCAGGTGAGCATGTCGACGTCATTCCAATTGTCTCCGATGGCCATGGTTTCGAAGCGGTCGATGCCATGGTGCGCGGCCAACTGCGCGAGCGCCGTGCCTTTGGAGACGCCGCGCGGCAGCAGGTCGAGAATGGCCAGGTCGCGCGCTGGATACTCGGTGCGCATGCAGGCGCAGGAGCCATTGAGTGCGCTGTTGCGCAGGGCGGTTTCGGCGTGGCGCATCTTGTCGATGGAGCCGGTGACCATGCCCTGAATCGGATCTTCGCCGTCGCGCAGTGCGTCTTCCAGCGGCTTGACGACTTCGATGGCGCTGCGATTGGCCTCCACCCACAGGGCGATGCGTCCGTGCGCCTGCTCCAGGTCTTCAAGAACCAGTTCGCCGCGGCCTTCGCGGTCGAAGGTGAAGACGACGGCTCCGAAGGGGCGCAGCAGACCGCACAGTGCGCGGGCCACAGGCGCGTGCATGTAGCTGGTGTCGATGGGGCGGCCGTCGAGTGTGCGCGTCACTGCTCCATTGGACGTGATGAGGGGCATATCCGCTCGAAGATTGAGGTTTTCGAGAAGCGGCGCGGTGTAGGCGGTGCGGCGGCCTGTGGCGATAGCCACAATGATGCCAGCATCCTGCGCGGCACGCAGCGCGCGCCCGTTGCGCTCGCTGATGGTTTGCGCAAAGGTGGGCAAAAGGGTTCCGTCCACGTCGATGGCAACCAGGCGAACAGGGGGAAGCATGGCTTTAGTGTAGCGGGGGTGGGCTGGCGCGGGCCGCCCGTCAAGCAGGCTGGAGCCTCGCAGGTCACGTAGAGAGCGTTCTCAAGTGACGCCCACCACATCACGGAGTTTAGTGGGGGCGCACAATTCCGGCGCAGGAGGTGGACCATGTCTGCCACCGTTCTGATTGCCTACGCCACCCGCTCCGGCACCACGCGGGAAGTGGCCGAAGTCATCAAGGGAGAGCTGAGCGAGACCGGACTGACGGCGGAGCTGGTGCCGATGCGCGAAGGAACTCCGCCGGCCGAATATGCCGCGGTGGTGCTGGGTGTTCCGCTGTACATGGGGCGCCTGCTCAAGGATTTTCATCGTTTCGTCGAAGCCAATCGCGAGAGCCTTTCCAAAATGCCGGTGTGGTGCTTTGTGCTGGGGCCGGTGGAAAACAAGCCCGAACAGTTTGAGGAGGCGCGGCGGCAGGCAGAAGCGCAACTGATGCGGCACTCGTGGCTGCGCCCGGTGGAGATGTGCATTTTTGGCGGCTGCTGGGATGTGCGCCGCATGAGCTTTCCGATGAGCCTGCTGCGCTTTTTGCCCGCGGGGAAAATCTCTGCCATGGACGCGCGCGATTGGGAGGCGATTCGCGCATGGACGCGCAAGATCGCCGATCCGATTGAGCAGTTCGCCGCCACTCCCCAGCCCTGAGTACACTGGTTGCATGGAACGGATTTGCAGCAACTGCCACGCGGTACTGGGCGAAGATGTGAAGGCTGACTGGTGCCCGGCTTGCGGCGGCGCGCTGGTGGAGCGGCCTGAACTGGTGCAGGACTCTGCGAAAGAATCGCCGCAGGCAGTGCTGGACAGGCGGGGCATTGTGCTGCCGCGGCGTCATGCGGTGGGCGGCGTGATTACGCCGCAGTAGTTCACTCCAGAAAACAAGCTAGGGATTGGTGTTGAGGCCTGCGGCCTGGGCCAGGCGTGCCTGACGGTCGTCAAAGGTCCAGAAGCGGCGCGCGCCGAGCTCGATGGCGCTGGCTACGTGGAGCGAATCGAGCGTGCGGATGCCGAGGGTGGGACCGTGGCGGCGGGCGAGGTCGGTGCAGGTGTCCCAGGCGGAATTGGGAATTGGGTTTAACTGCCAGACTCCCGAGGCGAGGTCTGACTCAAAGTTGCTCCATGCAAACCGTGCGTCGCTGGCGGTGACTTTGCCAAGGAATGCCTGGCGATAGAGTGCGTTGGCAAGCTCTGCCTGATTCAGCATGGAAAGCAGAATCAGTGGGCGGCTTGCCATCCGTCGAATTGCTTCCGCTGAATGGGTATCGTAGAGGTAAAAGGCCGTGAGAAGGCTTGAATCCGCGTAGATCATCAGAAACGGGAATTTTCGCGGTCAGCGATCAGATCATCGACCGCAGTGGTTATGCGATCACCGAACTGGGCGCGGAGTCGCGCTTCAAAATCGGGCCACTGAGCGGGCGGAAGGCGTGGCGGCGTGCGGGGAACCAGGTCGCCGATGACCTCGCCGCGCTCGCGGACCTCAATGGGCTCGCCTGCGCGCAGCCAGGCCTTGACCTGCTTGGTGTCTCGGAGCTGGCGGAGCGTGATGCTGTGCATGGGTAAAATGTGACACAAAATGTGACACAAAGTCAAGCACCTGCGGTGCGGCGGACGCTCGCTTGGCGCTCGCAGGTGGGCGGGGCGCTTCCAGAGGCATTGGGCACTTGGCGGCATACTGTTGCCGGGCGGGCGACGTAGTCCGGCAGTGTAGTTCTGTTTGCATGAGGGGGAGAGACGAGTTGCGCAAAATAAGTTTCCAGAGAAATAGTTGACAAGGAAACTAATATTGGTTATGTTGCTGTCATGAGCAAGTCCAAGAGCGGATTCGAGCCGGTGAGCGATCTGAAAAAGCACATCGGCTTCTGGATG
>DASVLI010000002.1:0-5675 GCA_036384955.1 Occallatibacter sp. | reverse complement strand
CTGCGGCACAAACTGCGAGCCGCCCAGGTCCGCGTCAGTGAACGAGAAGACGAAGAACTGGTTGGGATTGGGGATCGTATTGCCGTCCGGATCGGCTACCGTCTCCAGAAAATCGTTGTCGTTGGCAATCCAGAGCGTGTGCAGCTTCGCGCCGCCGCTCACCACGTCGGGACCAAAGGTTACACCCTCGATTTTGGCGGGAATGTCGGAGGCCGCGTAGCCGGCCGCGGTCAGCGATGCCACCAGATCCACCAGCAGCGTCTTGGGCACGGCGTAGGTTGCCGCCGTAGTGCCGTCCATGGCGCCGATGTCGGTGGCGCCAGAGAGGTCAATCTTGAACAGTTGCTTCACCTTGGCCTTGCTGCCGTCGGCGCGGCCTTTGCCGTCGCGCTCGTCCACCAGGAGCTCGTGGTTATTGAGAGCGACGATTTCGCTCACGCCGGATCCCGTGGTGAGCAGATAGCCGAACTGGTGCTTGACCTTGCCGGAGGGCAGGTCAATGACGACGATGCGCAGCAGCTTGGCCGCACTGCCGCCCAGGGCCGCATCCTGGATGAGCGCGGTCTGCATAATGCCAACCAGAGTGCGGCCGTCGGGCGTGATGGCCAGACCTTCCATGCCCTTGTTGGCTGTGCGGCCGCTGGTGTTGCCGCTAATCTCGTTGTTGCCCACCGACGAGAGATTCGTGACATAGAACATGTCAGGCAGCTTGAACGAGCGCAGGCGCAGGCCGCTGCGACGGTCAAATTCGTAGACGTACGGACCGTACTCGTCGGAGATGTAGACGCGGTCGCCGTCGTTGGAGACGCGCAAACCCTCGGTGTCGAAGCGCGCATCGCGCGGGTTGCCGGAGTTCTGCGCGGGGTCGAAGTCGTCCGAGCGGCCGGAGAAGTAGTAGCGGCCGCGGCGGTTGATGGGCGGAACGCCAGAGATGACGCCGTAGGCTGTTCCGTCGCCGTAGACCAGCGGCGTCGCGCTCCACAACAGCGTGGTCTTTTCCAGATCGGGCGTCAGCGTAAACGGCAGGCCCGTGCCTGAGTTGTTGGGCCGCAGGCTCATTTGGATAGTGTGGAAGCGGTCAACGTAGCTGGTGGTGTTGTCGATGGCGTCGTTGTACTCTAGTGCGTTCGGTCCGCGGTCGGGCAGCGCCAGGAAGGTGTTGCCGCCGGCGTAGGTGAGAGCCGAGCCGAAGCCGCCCAGTTCGTTGGCCAGCACGCCGCTCTCCAGGCTGTAGGTAAGGCCGGAGACATCGGAGAACGAGCCGCCGCGCGACGCATCGAGCGTACCGACGGCGATAAGGGGAAGGGTCTGCGCGCAGGCCGGAATGGCCGCCGCGAAAGCCAGTGCGGAAAGTAGACGCACGAATGCTCTATGCACGGAAATGCTCCTTATGGGGGAATGCAATCGAAGTCTGGCCGGCCGTGGTCATCTTCAAGCGCGCGGAGCGAGGGGTCAAATCAAAAGTCGGTGAATTGCGCCGGCGCATCCCGGCGCAGCGAGCTGCCTGCCCCCGGGCTGTATATTCAGTGGATAAGACTGACATGCTGCGTCCCGCCTGGCGGCGAGGGCGAACGTTCCAGCGGCCACCTGCCCGACCGTGGCCGAGCCAAGCCGATGCGCTCGCTCACTCGGCCTGCCGCCGGCTGTTGCATGCGTCTGAACTCGCACGACCCCGACAATCGAAAAGAGGACTATGAACCGCTTCCGGATGGCTTTGAGTCTCTTCGTTGCCCTTGCCGCACTTGGATGGTCCCAGACGCCGCTGCATGCACAGGCGCTGGACGACCACTACGCGCGCGACCCACAGCAGCCCATCGATCAGCACTACTCCGATCAGATCCGCAAGTACACCACGGACCCGCAGTTTCTTTCGCCGCTGGTCAGCTATCTGCCTGCCTCGAAGACCGTGCCCACGCCGGAGAAGGTGTTGGGCGATGTCTCTGGCGCGCCGGATATGCTGCCTTACGCCGAGGACGTGTACAAGTACTTCCGCATGCTTGAGTCCTCGAGCCCGCGGGTGAAGGTGTTCACCATTGGGCACAGCGAGGAAGGCCGCGAGATGATTGCCGCGGCCATTGCCGACCCGGAGTTGCTGGCCAAGGCCAAGGAAAACGATGCCCGCCTGGCACAGCTGGGCGACCCGCGCACCATCGGAATGGACGACGCCAAGGCGCGCGCGCTGATTGAAAAATCGTGGCCGGTCTACTACATCACGGGCACCATCCACTCGCCGGAGACGGGCGCGCCGACCGCACTGATGGAGCTGGCCTATCGCCTTGCCGTCGACGACTCGCCCTACATCAAGTACATCCGTTCGCACATGATTGTGCTTATTACTCCAGTTGTCGAAGTGGACGGCCGCGACCGCATGGTCGACATCTACAAATGGCACAAGGCTCATCCCAGCGAAAAATGGCCGCACCTGCTCTACTGGGGCCACTACGTGGCGCACGACAACAACCGCGACGCCATGGGCATGACCCTGCAACTGACGCGCAACGTGCTGGACACCTATGTGGGCTGGCATGCGCAGGTGCTGCACGATCTGCACGAGTCGGTGCCGTTTCTCTACGACAACACGGTGGGCGACGGCCCCTACAACGCGTGGGTGGACCCGACCCTGGCCGATGAATGGGCCGAGCTGGGCTGGAACAACATGGCGCAGATGCAGAACTTCAAGATGCCCGGCGCCTTTACCCATGGCGACTTCGATACCTGGAGCCCCGGTTATCTGATGTTCCTGGCCGCGATGCACAACGGCATCAGCCGCCTGTATGAGACCTTTGGCAACGGCGGCGCGGACACGGAAAAACGCATTCTGGACCCCGAAGAATACTCGCGTACCTGGTACCGGCAAAATCCGCCGCTGCCGGTGGTCATGTGGTCGCAGCGCAACAACAACAACTACGAGCAGACCGCGCTGCTGACCACGCTCAGCTACTTCTCGCAGCACACGCAGCACTTTTTGGAGAACTACTACACCAAAAGCAAGCGCTCGATTGAGAAGCCTGCGCTGGAAGGTCCAGCGGCCTATGTGATTCCGGTTGAGGAAGCGCAGTCGGACCGTGTGGTGGAGCTGGTGAAGGTGATGCAGCGCCAGCACGTGGAAGTGAAGCAGTTGAACGAAGCGGCCAAGGCCATGGTGCCGGGCGAAAAGCGCGCCGACAAGCCGCATGAAGAAACCTTCGCGGCCGGCTCCATTGTCATCCGCATGGACCAGCCGTACGCGCGCGTGGCCGATGCACTGCTCGACCGGCAGTTCTGGGCGCCGGACGATCCGCAGAAGCATCCCTATGACGACACGGGCTGGTCGTTCACTCATCTGTTCAATCTGAAGGTCGCGCGCCTGGTGGATGGCGCAATTTTGAAGGCGCCGATGACGGCGGTGACCGATGCCTCCTCGCTGGCCGGCAAGGTCGCAGGCTCAGGCTCGCTGACGGCAGTGGCCAACACCGGGCAAATCTCCCTGCTATCGCTGGTCTACAAGCTGAAGAGCGCCAAGATTGAAATCACCGAGAAGCCATTCGACGCCGGTGACAAGCACTTTGACGCCGGGTCGCTGCTCATCAGCGATGTGGCTGACAATGAGCTGAAGGCGGCACTGAAGAGCTTCGGGCTCGACGCCACACAGCTCGGCGTGCGGCCTTTGGTGGCCACGCACGCGGCAGCCCGGCCGCGCATCGCCATGATGCACACCTGGTTGGCCACGCAGACCGAAGGCTGGTGGCGCTATGCCTTTGATGCGGAAAGCATCCCGTATACCTACATCAGCACACAGACCGCGGCTGCCGAGTCTGACCTGCGCTCCAAGTACGACGTGATTGTGTTTGCACCGGTGGGACATGGCAATCCGCAGCAGATTATCGACGGACTGCCGCGCTGGAACAATCCCATGCCGTGGAAGAAATCCGAGCTGACGCCGAATTTGGGACGCATCGACTCGACCGACGACATGCGGCCGGGGCTGGGCTACGACGGGCTTGAGCACCTGAAGAAGTTCGTCGAAGATGGCGGACTGCTTATCGCCTGCGAAGATACGGCGCAGTTCGCCATCGACAATGGCCTTGCGCCGGGCGTGAGCGTGGCCCCGCGCAATGGTTCGCGCGTGGTGGGTTCGGTGCTTAACACTGTTTTCGTGGACCGCGAAAATCCGGTGGCCTACGGATATGGCGAAAAGCTTCCGGCAATCAGCGCCGAAGGTATGGCTTTCAACATCAGCAACACGGTAGGCCGCGGCGGCTGGCGGACGCTGATGGATCCCTACGCCGAGCGCCCCACCGGCCGCGGCAGCGTGGAGGACAGCGACGTTCCGCAGGGCCGCGCTATCACCGAGGCTGAGCCCTTGGAAAAGCCCAAGCCGTGGCAGGCCAAAAAGCTGAACGAGGAGCAGTTGCGCAACAACCTGAGCGCCATTCCCGACGCGCTGAAGCCGCAGGTGGTGCTGCGCTTCGACGACGCGAAGGGGCTGCTGCTCGACGGCCTGCTGGAAAAAAGCGGCTCCATTGCCGAGCATGCGGTGGTGGTAAACGCGCACCTGGGTACGGGCACGGTGGAGCTGTTCGCCATCAACCCCATCTATCGAGGATCGACACTGGGCAGCTACGCACTGGTGTTCAACGCGATTCTGAACCGCGACCATTTGCAGAACACTGCCGAGGCCGCGAAGTAATCTCGAAGCCCAACCGGCGCAGCTCTCACAGCGGGAACTGCGCCGGATTGTCTTTCCATGGATTGAAAATTGCAGCGCCGCTGTGGGCCACATCGCGCACATTGCGCGTGGCCAGGTAGAGATTCTCCTCCAGCGCGGTCGCAGCCAGCAGCATATCGATTACGGATGGCGCATGCCCGGTCTGGCGCTTCACCATTCCGCTGATTGCTCCCCAGCGCAACGCAATCTCATTCGACACCGGAAGAATGCGTCCGGCAAAGCGCGCCTCCAGCGCGGCTACCGCGCGCTGCAGTCGGGGGCGCTGCCGATCACCCGCTGGCAGATTCTCAATTCCCTTCCGATATTCGGCGATTGTCAAAATGCTCAGGTAGAGCTGATGCTCAGCCTGCGCATCCAGCCACTGCGCCACGCGCACGTCAGGCCGCGCTCCCGAAACCTCCGCAATCACATTCGTGTCGAGCAGCCAGCCGTTCACAGCTTCAGGTCCCTTCCACTGTCGTGCTCGCGCTCCACATCGATCTCCGCCAGGGGAAGACTGCGCAAAAAACGGGCGAGTGGAACATGGTCTTTGGGCTTGGGCAGCAACCGCCTGTACTCTTCAGGCGCAAGAATGACAGCGGCCTCTTTGCCCCGGATTGTCACCAGCTGAGGGCCCTCGGTGCCTGCGCGGCGAACCACCTCACTGAACCGCGCCTTGGCGTCTTCCAGCTTCCATTGCTCCAATGTGCGCGTGAGCTGTTGTCTTTTTCGATTCGTCGCGCCCGCCATGGTCTCCCCTCAATCTGACTATCTGACTAGATTGTACAACGGTTCGCCTTCGACCAAGGTACTTTCGCACTTCGCCGGTTTGTGGCATTCTGAGACCCATGGGAAACAAAGATAAGGGCAAGAAGGAAGTTAAGAAGGCTCCCAAGCCGAAACCGAAACCAGAGCCGGGCCGCAGGCACGAAGTTTTCACGCCTGCCCCGCCAAAGTAACTCCGCGCTGCCCGGCATTACGCCGCGAA
>DASVLI010000001.1:0-36396 GCA_036384955.1 Occallatibacter sp. | reverse complement strand
GGCGGCCCCCACAAAGTTCCCAGTCCCCTAGTCCCTCAGTCCCCTAGTCCCCTAGTCCCCTAGTCCCTCAGTCCCTCAGTCCCTCAGTCCCCTAGTCCCTCAGTCCCTCAGTCCCCTAGTCCCCTAGTCCCTTAGTCCCCTAGCTCCCAAGCTCCCCCTATTCCCTACGCCCCGCTCTTCGGCTATACTGATTAAAGCCCTTCGGGTCGGCGGGAATACCTGTCCACCGGGGGTCTTTCCTTGGACCGGCACTAACCCAGTCCAATACGAGAAGAAAAATGCCCAAGTTGAAGACACATACGGGCGCTTCCAAGCGCTTCAAGAAGACAGGTACCGGCAAAATCGTCCGTCGCCACACCAAGACGCGCCATATCCTGTCCTCCAAGTCGCCCAAGGTCAAGCGCAAGCTCGGCAAAAGCGCAATCGTCTCTGATGGCGATCACGCAAAAGTTGCGCGCATGATTCCCTACGCCTGACCACCTGCGGTGGGGCGGACCGTTGCAAGCGGTTCCTGCCACACATGCAGCCGGGCCGTTTAAGGCCCCCGCCACAAGCCGAATGCGTTGGCAGTGGCGAGATGCAGGCTTGTTAAGCGAGTGAAGAGGTTACAAGCGCCGCCCCCAGGGCATGCGCCTCCTGCCTCCAGCCGCACACCGTAACGCAAAAGGAGCTTTACCCATGCCTCGTGTAAAACGCAGTACCAAGCGTAACGACCGCCGCAAAAAAATTCTCGACCGGGCAAGCGGCTACTTCCTTACAAAATCCAAGCTCTACCAGGCCGCACAAGAGGCCGTCGAGCGCGGATTGAAGTTTGCCTACACCGGCCGCCGCCAGAAGAAGCGCCAGTTCCGCTCTCTCTGGATTGTGCGCATCTCCGCCGCCGCCAAGCTCAACGGCTTCAGCTACTCCCAGCTCATCAACGGCCTCAAAAAGGCCGGCATCGAGCTCGACCGCAAAATCCTCTCCGACATCGCCATCAAGGATGCCCCAGGATTCACCAAGCTGGTCGACCAGGCCAAGGCCGCACTAGCCGCCGAAAAGAAAACCGCCGCCTAAGCCAGCAAGTCAGCAAGTCAGCAAAAAGCCCCGGAGCAATCCGGGGCTTTTGCATTGCGCGCCAGCGCAATGCGGAGGGAGCAGGGGCCTTCCAGGCCCCTGAAATGCCGGCCTCTCAGTCCACCGGGCTTCAGCCCCGGAGGGATTCCTGCATGTTGAAGGGTACGGGCTTCAACCCGTACATCAACGCCCCTCACCGCCAGCGGCGTTCGGTAGGGCAGGGCTTCAGCCCTGCCAACATCAACGCTCCACAACACCCTCCGGGCTTCAGCCCCGCAATGCGGAGGGAGCAGGGGCCTTTCAGGCCCCTGAAATGCCGAGCCTCCCGGCTCTCCGGGCTTCAGCCCCGGAGGGATTCCTGCATGTTGAAGGGTACGGGCTTCAGCCCGTACATCAAAGCCACCCAACACCCCACTTTGTCATCCTGAGCGAGTTCGCCAAAGGCGAACGAGCCGAAGGACCTGCATTTGCCTTTTCGCCCCCCCACCACTGAAAAATGGGTTTCCCAGGTCTCGCTCCTGAGACCTGGGAAACCACAAATCTCCGTCGCTACAAAACCCGAATTCCAGGAGCTTCCAGCCCGCCCGTCTCCCCCGCCGCCAGCGCCCCCACCCACGCCCGCAGTTCCCCGCGCAGCCGCTCCACATCCACGCCGCCAAACTCCGCCTCATAGCGCTCCAGCCGTCCCAGCGCCCGCCCCAGCAGGGAAGCGGTCCCTGCGGGCTCACCCCGGCGAAGATGCTCAAACGCCGCCGTCACCTGAATCAGTGCCTGCACAAACGTCTTCTCCGGCTCCGCGCTTGCCAGCCACACCAGCTCCCAGTGCTCGTGAGCCTCAAAAAACGCGCCCGCCCCATAGCACCGCAACCCCTCCGCCAAAGCCCCTTTGCTCCAATCCATCGCCATGGTGTGCGGAGTCAGCTCGCGTCCGACAACACAACTTCGTGCATCGTCGTTCCGTCGTTTTGACGAGTCGCAATACAAGATGCGCTCAGCAGAGGAAGGCCGTCCGGAAACACAACCTCCATCTGGCTCCCGTAGCGCGCCTCAAAGTGGCAGAGCGCAGCTTGCAACTCTGCGAGTGTAGTCGCGTGTTTTGTTTCGAGAATTGTCTGCATGTTTTTGGTTTCCTATCTTGGCGCACGATGCCGGGTGCCCCACATCTCCCGTTGTTGGAGATGTGGGAAAGCAACGAGCCAGTGGCGTATTGCGACCATTCTAGTCATTAGCGTTCCATTGCCATCGATGGCAGGAATGGTACGATCCGATCTCCGAAAGCACTTTGCAACGGAGGCGCGATGCAGAAACAGAGCGACGACGAAATCCGAAAGCTGGCCGACTGTCTAGGCGACTGGATGGAGAAGGACGCAATCCTTCATATACCGCAGAATGCGAAAATCGAAAGAGAGACAATAGGCGCGTGGGTGGAGTGCAAAGTCCTGGTTCCATGGCCTGACGATTCCGAGCGAACTTAAACGCAGACCCTGTATTCCCCGCGCGCCTCAAACGCGAGAATGCCTAGGTCACGCAGCAGCTGCAACTGCTGGCGAATCTTGTCGCGTACATGATGGTTGTCGGGATAGGCCGCGGCGAACTCGGCCTCATGCGCATATATATCTTGTGATGTGAACTCCGTCTTCCCGAGTTTGCGGACAATCCCTAGCGTCAGCAGCGTCCAGCCACGCTGCTCCACCGACTTTTTCGCCAGAGGCAGGAATCGCTGGAACCTGCGCCGAACCTCGGCGACCGGCTCGGCAGCTCCCTTGGCAACCACGTCGATTTCGCCGTCGCACGCAATCCGGTCGAGCCGAATGTTGCAGCCCACCCAGCCCGCGCGACGAGCGCTGGGGCCTAGCGGCGGGCGCGCTTCAATTACATCGGGCACTAGAAAGCTGGAGTGAATCGCAGTCAGCCCTTGAACGTGCCACGCAGCCGTTCGCTCCATCAGGCAAAGTGTCGGCGCCATGCCGCCGTGAATACGGCCGAGCATTGTTTCCAGTGCGCCATCCACCAGCCGCACATGCGGGCGCTTGGGGAACGCCTTCAGCTCATACCGGTGGCCGCACTTGGGGCAAACAAAATCCGTCGCACCTGTGTTCGCCTTGGTCTGCCGCACCTCATCCGCATCGCACGCAAGGCAATACGCATTTTTCGCAAACCACCCTTCGGAAAGCACCCGCGCAATCTGCGATTGGCTTTTGTAGCCTGCTGCCAGGCTCACATCGCAACTCAGCTCCACCGTCCGCTCCCACTATTGCTGTCGTTCACGCCTCGCTCCCGAGCATACTCCAGCCTCCTCGCCGCTCTACTCCACACGCCCCCGCGCTTTCCCTCCACTCCGTTGCAGATAATTACCCCCGCCTGCGCTACTCTCAAAGTGCAGTCGAAACCCAAGGCCACCACATCAGCCCCGTGCGCCCAGCCAGCCCGGCTGAAAGCTGACGGCTGACGGCTGAAAGCTGCATCACAGGGAAGAGAAAGGGAAACATCCCCCCCCTCCCCCCCCCCGGGGGAGCCGGGTAAAAAACACGGTTTTTTACCACCCAAAAAGTACCTCGCCCTTGCTCGGTCTCTCGACCCTGCTTTTCCTCGCCTCGCAAGCGCGCATTGCAAGTCCATTTCGTCCTGCGTGAAGTAGTATCCTGAACCTTACGCATGTCGAACGAACTCATTCCCAACCTCGCGTCCTTTGACGACGACTCACTCGCCAAAGCCTTCTCCGCATTGGAGAAGCAGGCGCGCTCGGACGCCGCCGCGGCCGTCAGTCCAGAAGCAATCGAAGCATTCCGCCTCCGCTGGCTCGGCCGCAAACAGGGCCTGCTCACAGAGGTCAGCAGCAGCTGGCTCAAAGCTGCTCCGCCAACCGCTAAGAAAGCCGTTGGCGAGCGCTTCAAAGTCCTCAAAGAGCTGGTCGAAGGCCTGCTCGACGCCTCCGCGGGCGCAGGTCCAGGCGACGCCGCTCTGGCCGCCGAAGCCATCGACATCTCGCTGCCCGGAACCCGCCGTCTCACCGGCGCCGAGCATCCCATCACCAAAACTCTGAACGAGATTGTTTCGGTCTTCGCCGCGCTCGGCTACTCAGTCGGCGTCGGCCCAGAAGTCGAAACCGACTTCTACAACTTCGAGTCCATGAATTTTCCGCCCGGCCATCCCGCGCGCGACACGCAGGATACGCTGGTCGTCGCCGCGCAGGAGCGCCGCCCGCAGCGCGACCGCCTGCTGCTGCGCACCCACACTTCGCCCGTGCAAATGCGCACCATGGAGCAGCAGCCGCCTCCGGTCCGCATCGTCATTCCCGGCAAGGTGCACCGCAACGACGCGCAGGACGCCACGCACTCGCCCATCTTCCATCAGGTCGAAGGCCTCTGCGTCGACACCAACATCACCTTCAGCGACCTGAAGGGCACGCTCGACCACGCCATGAAAGCCCTCTTCGGCTCCAGCGTCAAAACGCGCTTCTTCCCGTCGTTCTTCCCCTTCACCGAGCCCAGCGCCGACGTGCAAATCAGCTGCATCTTCTGTGGGGGAAAAGGCTGCCGCAAGTGCAAGCAGTCCGGCTGGATTGAGCTGCTCGGCTGCGGCATGGTCGACCCCGCGGTCTTCGCCTTCGCCCAGCAAAAACAGCCCGGCTACGACCCGAAAAAAATCTCCGGCTTCGCCTTCGGCATGGGCGTCGAGCGCATCGCCATGATGAAGTACGGCATCAGCGAAATCGGCCAGTTCTACGCCGGCGATATGCGGTTTTTGAATCAATTTGTTTAGCAGGTTCGCGATGGGCAGAACTCGACATTATCGTGACTTGGTTGCATGGCAGAAGGCGATGGAGCTGGCCCGCGTCGTCTATGCGGCCACGGAGGATTTCCCCAAGTCTGAAACATTCGGCTTGCGAATGCAGATTCGTCGATCATCCGTCAACGTCGCAAGCCATATTGCGGAAGCTCATGGAAGATTGAACGATGCGGAAATGCGCAAGGGCCTCGGCTCGGCCCGCGCGGCCATCAACGAACTGCAAACGCAGGTTGAACTCGCAGCCAGCCTTGGATTCTTCAACGCACCGGCAAGTGAAGAACTTTTGGACCTGGGCACACGAGTCGCCAAATTAATCAATGCGCTGCTTGGTGTGCTCGAACCTGAGGGCGAACCCGCCAACTTGCCAGGCGCGCAGCGCGCCAACTCGCGAAAAGAGAACAAAGAATGAATATTCTTACAAAATGGTTGCGAGCCTATTTGCCTGGTTTACCCGTCGATGACCGGCAGCTTGCGGAGGACCTTACGTTGCGAGGTGTCGCCGTAGAGGGCCAGTTCTTTCTCTCAACGCAAGTCGGGAACCAGCAACCGGAATATAACTCTCGTTTTGAGATGGACATCACCACCAACCGCGTCGACGCCATGAACCACTACGGCGTGGCGCGCGAAGCCGCGGCCATCTACGGCGTGGAACTGAAGCCGCTCGATACCTCGTTGCCCGCTCCAACACCGGCCGCGAAGGCCTTCAGCGTGAAGATTGAGGCCGAGGATGCCTGCGGCCGTTTCACTGCGCGCGTGCTGCGCGGCATCACCGTAGGCGAAACGCGCGACTGGTTCGCTGGCGCGGAAGTCTCCACCTACTTCGGCCTGCTGGAGCAGAAGAAAATCTCCAGCGCCGTCGACGCCACGAATTTCTGCTGGCTCGCCATGGGTCAGCCCACGCACGCCTTCGACCTCGACAAAATCGACGGCGGCATCGTTGTTCGCCGCGCACGCAAGGGCGAGAAGCTCAAAACCCTCGACGGCATCGAGCGCACGCTCGACCCCGAAGACCTCATCGTTGCCGACCACAGCAGGCCGCTGGCGCTTGCCGGCGTCATGGGCGGCTGGGACTCAATGATTACGCCCGCGACCAAAAACGTTCTCGTCGAAGCCGCGTGGTTCGATCCCATCGCCGTGCGCCGCACCGCGCGCCGTCACGGCCTGCACACGGACGCAAGCCATCGCTTCGAGCGCGGCGCCGACTTCAACGCCGCGCCTGTCGCCTCGGCCATCGTCTGCAAAATCCTGCTCGCACTCGGCGGCAGCATTGAAGGCGAACTCGTCGATGTGCGCGTGCCCGCGATTGAAGCCCGCACCGCCGCACGCAAGCCGGTCGCGCTCGCCCTCAGCGAGGTGCATCGTCTGCTCGGCACTACGCTCGACGCTGAAGGCATCACCGCCGCCACCGTCGAAACCGTGCTCACCGCGCTTGGCTGCACGCTCGCGCCCGCCGGCAACGCCACCTGGAGCGTGACATTGCCCAGTTGGCGTCTCGACATCGAACGCGAAATCGACCTCATCGAGGAAATCGCGCGCGTCTACGGCTACAACCGCTTTGCCAACACCCTGCCTGCCTTTGGCGGTGGCGTCGAGGCGCTGCCCTGGGCCGACGCCGAAGCCGCCGTGCGCCGCACGCTGCTGGCCGCCGGTTTTCACGAAGCCATCGCCAGCACCTTCTGCTCCGCGGCTGAAGCCGCGCTGACCGCGCCGCAGTCTGGCCAGGTTGTGCCGCTCGGCAATCCGCTCAGTGAAGAAGCCGGCGTGCTGCGCCCCTCGCTTGTGCCCGGCATGCTCGCTTCAGTCGCCGGCAATCTGCATCGCGATGTGGCCGATGTGCGCCTCTTTGAAGCTGGCACGGTCTTCAGCGGCACCACGGAAAAAGTTGAAGAGCGCCCCGCGCTCGGTTTTGCCGCCGCTGGAGATGTGCCGCAGCAGTCCGCGCTGCATGCCGCGCGCCCCATCGAGTTCCACGACATCAAGGGCGTCGTCGAGCAGTTGCTCGCGCGCTTCCAAACGCGCACTGTCTACTTCGACCGCTTCGCGCCGGAGTCCGGCCTGATGCCCGCATGGCTGCATCCCTACCGCAGCGCGCGCGTGGTGGCCGAGGGCGGCACGGTCGGCTGGTTCGGCCAGTTGCATCCGGCGGAAGCCGCGGCGCGCAAGCTCAAGGACACCGTCTTCGTCGGCGAGCTCTATCTCGACCGGCTGTACAAACTGCCGCTCTTCAAACCGGCCGCGCGCGAAATCTCACGCTTCCAGCCGGTGCGCCGCGATTTCTCGCTGGTCCTGGACGAAAGTGTCGCCTGGGAAAAGATTGACCAGTCGCTGGCCGCGCTGCACCTGCCAGAGCTGGTTGACTGGCGCGCGCGCGAGGTCTTCCGCGACCCCAAGCGCACCCGTCAGGAGTACTCGCTGCTTTTGGGCGTCACCTTCCAGGCCGCGGACCGCACGCTGCGCGAGGAGGAGCTGCAAAGCTTCCACGCGCGCATCGTAGAGGCCGTCGGCGCCGTGGGCGCGCGCTTGCGCGCATAATCCACTCTTGTTTTCAGCTCTTCGAGCTATACTTGCACCGCAGGACTGCGGTGCGGAGGTTATTGCATGTCGCAGTCGTTGTGGGGAAGCGAATTGGCGGAGTCGCCGCAGATGGAGCCGCAAAGCTTGAGTCCGCGAAAAGAAGTCGAGGCTCTCGCGCTCAGCGTGGATGATTTTTCCGCGCTGGAGGAGCGCGTCCATCGCGCCGTCGAACTCATCAAGCGCGAGCGGCTGGCTCGCACGGCCGCGGAAGAGCGCGCCGCCAAAGCCGAAGCCGAGCTCAAGTCCAGTTCTCCCCAGGTGGATCAGTTGAAGGATGAGATTCGCACTCTGCGCGCCGAGCGCGACCAGGTGCGCGAGCGTGTGGAGCGCCTGCTGGCGCAGCTCGATGCTCTTGAACTGTGAGGACGCATGACCAACAAGCCCCCGGCGCAGTCTGACGGTTACACCACGGTCACCATCTACGACCAGCCGTACCACCTCACCGGCCAGGACAAGGCGCATATTCAGCGGCTTGCCGAAACTGTTGACTCCAAGATGCGTGCAGTGGCCTCGCAGGGCCAAACCGTAGACTCGCTGCGCGTGGCCGTGCTGGCCGCGCTCAACTTTGCCGATGAGCTTTCGCAGGCGCAGCGCGCCGCGGGCATCGACATGCGCCCCGGCCATGCACGGGCCAACAGCCTGCGCGTGCTGCTCGATGAAGTGCTCGCCGAGGACGAAAAGTCCGCGTAATTGTTGTTGTCGAAAGGCCGGTTCGTGAAGAGCCTTGGTTCTCCTGTTGTTGCTGCGCTGGCCATTGCGCTGGTCGCCGCGCCTGCATCGCTCTGGAGCCAGACCGCACTTGATGCGGATGGCCCCTCCGATGCGAAAGCCATCAAGAGCTTTCACGAAGCGGAGAATTGGCAGCGCAAGCACGATGAGCTGATTGCCATCGACACCTATCGCACCGCCAACAAATTCGACGGCGGCCGCTGCATTGCATGCCTGCGCGCTGCCTACAATCTGGCTCTCGAAGTGGGTGCGCTCCATCAGGCTGTCGATGTTGCACGAGAGTGGGTGACAGCCGCGCAAAGCGACTCCGGTCGCGCCTCCGCGCACCTTCGTCTGGGCGTTGCCCTGCAGCGCCAGGGCAGGGCGGAGAAGAAGAGCAAGCTGCTGAGCCAGAGCTGCGACGAGATGAAGGCCGCGATTGCCATGGATCCGGCTCTCACCGCCGCGCACTTTTCCTATGGAGTCTCGCTCGCCAATCTGAATCAGGACGACGCAGCGCGCGCGGAGTTCGCGGCATTCGTCGCGCAGGACCACGCCAGTCCCGATCTTGACGTGCGTGCGCGCCGCTATATCGAGCGCGTTGACCTGGCGCGCGCCGTGATGGCGCCGCCGTTTTCCATCACCACGCTCGACCGGCAGAGCGTTTCGCTCGACAGCCTTACGGGCAAAGTCGTTCTCATCGACTTCTGGGCCACATGGTGCGGTCCGTGCCGCGAGGCCCTGCCGCGCGTCCAGAAGATCGCGCAGAAGTTTCAGGGGCAGCCGCTGGTGATTCTCTCCGTGAGCCTCGACCAAAACGAGTCGAAATGGCGAGAGTTTGTCGCCGCGCACGGCATGACGTGGCCGCAATATCGCGACGGCTCCTTTGATGGCCCGCTGGCAACGCTCTTTGCCGTACGCGCCATTCCCGCCACCTTTACCATTGATGCCGACGGAGCTATCGAAGATCAGCATGTGGGCGATGCCAGTATTGAAGGCAAATTGAAGAAGCTGGTGGCGCGTGCCAACGAGCTGGCTCAGGCAAAATCCGCGCAGCCACACTCCTGATTTGTCAAATGGCTCGGCACGCTACCATACTCTGCCGTAACCGCACAAGACTTGCAATTCCGCGCGTCCGCCCCTACTATCCGCAATAGAGACCGGCCTGCAAAGCAGGTGGGTAATCAACGCTGGTTGAACCAACATTCATTGAACAGGGGCTCAACTCGACAATCGGTTCTGTGTGCCGTGTCCGCCAGTCCGGAATGCCTAATGAACCGCGGAGAGCTCCACCGTCTTAGGACGGGTTCACCGGCGCATTGCCCACGGCCCAGCGGGTCGGCTTCTACCTTAGTGGCCCTGTCAGGAGCTATCCTGCTCAGGTGCATCCGGTCCTCATCCGCTTCGGTTCTCTAATCGTTCCCTCGTACGGCGTGCTGGCAGCGGCTGGCGTGCTGCTGGGCCTGCTGCTGGTGCAGCGCACCGCGCGCCGCGTCGGCCTTCCCGTTCAGCACATCTGGAATCTCAGCGTGCTGGCCCTCTTTGTTTCGCTGCTTGGCTCGCGCGTTCTTCTCGTCATGCTCAACTGGACTGTGCTGCGCGCGCATCCCAGCTGGCTGCTAGGTCTTGCCATGATTCATCATCCACTGCTGGCCGCTATCGGCGCGGCACTCGCGCTCACCGTCTCCGCGCTCTATGCGCGGCGCTTCGGTCTCCGCCTCGATGCCACTGCCGATGCGCTTGCCCCCGCGCTCTCGCTGGGTCTCGCGTTTGAGCAGATCGGCGCGCTGATGGTCGGCGCCAGCTTTGGAACGGAGTCGCATTTGCCCTGGGCCGTCACCTACAACGACGCGCTGGCCGCCCGCTGGAGCGCCGCGCCCATCGGCGTCGCGCTGCATCCGGTGCAGGCCTACTGCGCGCTCGCCTTTCTTGCCATCGCCGTGCTCTTGTGGCTCGGTCTGCCGCTGCGCCGCCAGCAGGGTGACGTGGCAGGTGCGTGGCTGGTGCTCGCCGCAATCACAATTTTCTTCACCGAGTTCTGGCGTGACCGTGTGGGCCGCGGTTCGCTGCTCCATGGCGCGCTCGACTGGCCCCAGATTGCCGCCATCCTCTTTCTGCTGTGCGGCGCCGCCATGTTGCGCGCGCGCAAAAACGCCGCGCTTTCCACTCCGGAGCCCGCCCATGTCTGAGCCGCGGCAATTTACCGTGCCGCCCGAATCTGTCGGCCAGCGTCTCGATCAATTCCTCGTCGCGCAACTGGATGGCGTCAGCCGCTCGCGCGTGCAACTGCTGCTCGACCAGGGCGATGTGCAGGTCAACGGCGCGCAGCCCAAGGCCTCGCTCAAGCTGCGCGGCGGCGAGCAGATCGTTGTCACCGGCGAGCCGCATCCCGCGCCGCTCAAGGCAATCGCTGAAAACATTGCGCTCCATGTGGTGTTTGAAGATGAGCATATGGCCGTGGTCAACAAACCCGCCGGCATGATGGTGCACGCCGGCGCCGGCGCCAGCGACGACGAGCGCAATCGCGGCACGCTGGTCAACGCGCTGCTCTACCGCTTCAACGCGCTCTCATCCTCCGGTGGCGAACTGCGCCCCGGCATCGTGCACCGGCTCGATAAAGACACCAGCGGCCTGATTGTGATTGCCAAAAATGACCGCGCGCATACCGCCATGGCCGAGCTGTTTTCCTCGCGCCGCATTCACAAAACCTACATCGCCCTGGTGCACGGGCATGTGGAGCGCGACCGCGGCAGCGTTACCGCCTCCATTGGCCGCGACCCCATTCGGCGCACAAGAATGACCACCCGGCCTACCGAAAATGCACGTACCGCCGTCTCTCACTATGAGGTGGTGGAACGTCTGACAACCCGTTTCGGCAAGTTCACTCTGGTGCGCGTCCGCATTGAGAGCGGCCGCACGCATCAGATCCGCGTGCATATGGCCTCTATCGGCTATCCCGTTGTGGGCGATACGCTCTACGGCGCCGCCGGCCAGCTTGTGGACCAGGCCGCCATGCAGACAGGCAAATCGCGCAGCAGCCGGGCCCAGGCCGAACGCCTGCGCCTTGGACGCAACTTTCTGCATGCCGCGCGGCTTGAATTCCTCCACCCCTTCACAAAGAAAGAGATGGTGATGGAAGCGCCCCTGCCCGCCGAGCTGACCGCTTTTCTGGCCCGTGTGCAGGCAGGCACTTCCGTAAGCGGGGCGGCCGTTTAGCCGGCCCGCCCGCGCACCGCCGATTGATAAAATGGGAGCGATATGACTCGAATGCTGTCCGGATTTGTTTTTGCAGCGGCACTTGCCGTTCTTCCCTTGCAGGCGCAGCAGCCCGCGCAGGATAAACCCGCTCCGCCGCCCGCCGCCGCGTCACCGGCGCCCGCCGCGCCCACCGCGCAGCAGGCCGGCGATCAGGCCTCCGACGAGCCCACCACCATCAAGGTCGGCGTCAACGAAGTCAACCTCATCTTCACCGTCACCGACAAGCACGGCCACTACATTCCCAACCTCAAGCAGAGTGACTTCGCCCTGCTCGACGACCAGCGCGCGCCGGAGCGCATTACCTCCTTCCGCCAGCAGGTCAACCTGCCGCTGCGTGTCGGCCTCCTTGTCGATACGTCGACTTCGATCCGCACCCGCTTCCAATTCGAGCAGCAATCGGCCATCGAGTTTCTGCTGCAAATTCTCAAGTCGCGCGCCGATCGCGCCTTCGTCATGGGTTTCGACGTGGCGCCCAACGTTACCCAGGACTGGACCAACAACATCGACGGCCTGCAGACCGGCGTCAACCGCCTCTATCCCGGCGGCGGCACGGCGCTCTTCGACGCCGTCTACACCGCCTGCCGCGACAAGCTGCTGGACCAGGCGCGCGGACAGGAGCCGGTGCGCAAATCCATCATCCTGCTCTCCGACGGAGACGACGACCAGAGCCGCGTCCATCTCGATGAAGCCATCAAGATGTGCCAGCGTTCGGAGACCATCATCTACTCCATCAGCACCAACTGGACCCCCAGCCGCAGCAAGGGCGACCAGGTGATGGAACAGATGGCCACCGAAACCGGTGGCCGCGTCTTCTTCCCGCCCTCGGTTGAAGAGGTCTCCAACAGCTTCCACAGCATTGAGGAAGAACTGCGCTCGCAGTACGCGCTCACCTACACGCCGGCGGAGTTCAAATTCAACGGCGCCTTCCGGCCCATCTACCTCTTCTGCAACGACCGCCGCTATACCGCGCGCGCGCGCAAGGGCTATTTCGCGCCCAAAGAATAGGTCCGCTGCAAATCCGTTCTCACCGGGCCGGCCTTGCGCCGGCCCGTTTCTTTTTTGTTGGGCGCTCTCCCAAATCGGAACCATTCCTTTTCTGCATGTCCATTTTTGAGTCAGCCCGCAATTCTTCGCTTTCTTTGCTGCCTCTCACCCCGCCCATACGCGATGAAATGAGTGTCAGCGGGCTGAGCGTTCCGTGCGAGCCCAGGAGAGTTGAGTTGATACGGCAGGCAATCTCATGCGATATCTGCGGCGCGGAAATGCAGCACGCCAATCATTGGTTTGTGGCTTACGAGGGCGTATCGGAGCTGCGCGTCGCCCTCTGGAACCCGCGCTCCAAATTGCGCGGCGGCGCCAAGCATCTGTGCGGGCAAACCTGCCTGCACAAGCTGATGGATGAGTTCGTGGTGCGGCATCAGCCCGCCAAGGCACAGCAGCCTGAAGTGCAGGAACCGCAAAAAGCCGTCGTGCCCAGACCGGTGCGCAAAGCGCCCCGGCCGCAGGCGCCGGCCAAAGCGCCCAGCCCGCTTCCCGCGCCGCAGCAGTTGGTCGCGGTGCAAGTGCCCGCCTACATCGATGAGTTCGAATCTTCGGCGCGGCTCGTTTCGGCTTCAACCGAAATCGACAGCCGCCCCCCGGAGTTTCCCGCCGAGCCGGAAAATCTCTCGCCGCGCAACTGGCACGCCGAGGCCTGGAAGCGCGAGCGCGAACGTGAACAGCGCGCCGGCGACCACCACGCCCGCCGCCGCTCCATCGCCTAGCCGGCGACGCCTTCTTCAAGCATCTTTACCAGCGCGGCCTCATCCAGCACCGGCACGCCCAGTTCGCGCGCCTTGTCCAGCTTCGAGCCCGCCTCTTCGCCCGCCACCACGTAGCTGGTCTTCTTGCTCACCGAGCCCGCGGTTTTGCCGCCCGCGGCCTCAATCTTGCGCTTGGCCTCGTCGCGCGACAGCGTGGGCAGCGTTCCCGTCAGCACGAAGGTCAGCCCTGCAAGCTGCGCGGTGCGCACCTTCTTCTCCGCCGTCATGTCCACTCCGGCAGTGCGCAAATGCTCCACCAGCGCGTGATTCTTCTCCTGCGCAAAAAACTCCAGAATCGCCTGCGAGATGCGCGGCCCCACCTCTTCCACCCGCTCCAGCTCTTCGGCCGTCGCCGCCATCAGTGCGCCGATGGAGCCGAACTCCTCGGCCAGCAACTCTGCCGTGCGTTCGCCCACAAAGCGAATGCCCAGCCCCATCAGCACCCGTGCCAGGCCCGCCTTCTTCGATTTCTCGATCTCGTCGATCAACGCCGATGCGGATTTCTCCGCGAACCGGTCAAGCGCTGTCAGCTGCTCCAACTTCAGCGCATACAAATCTGCCACGCTATGCACCAGCTGCTTCTCCAGCAGTTGCTGCACCACCGCCTCGCCCAGTCCCTCGATGTTCATCACCGCGCGCCCGCCAAAGTGCAGCAGGCTCTCGCGCAGTTTGGCCGGGCAATCGGCATTCACGCAGCGGTAGTCGGCCTCGCCCTCGGCGCGTACCACGGCGCTCTGGCACTCCGGACACAAAGCAGGGAAGACGAACTCCTCGCTTCCGCGCGGATGTTCCTTATCGTCGACCACTTCGACAACCTTGGGAATCACGTCGCCGCCGCGTTCCACCTTCACCCAATCGCCGATCTTCAGTCCAAGACCAGAAATAAAATCCGCATTGTGCAGCGTCGCGCGGCTCACCGTCGTGCCGCCGATAAACACCGGCTGCAGCTCCGCCACCGGCGTCAGCTTGCCCGTGCGCCCCACCTGCACGGTGATCGAATTCACCCTGGTGATGCCCGCGCGCGCCGTGAACTTGTAGGCAATGGCCCAGCGCGGTGCGCGGCCTGTGTAGCCCAGCCGCTGCTGCGTCGCGTGTGCGTCCACCTTCAGCACCACGCCATCAATCTCGTAACCCAGCTGGTCGCGCTCGGCCTCGGCCTTGTCGATAAAGCGCATCATCGCGTCTACCGAGTGCACGCGCTCGCGATGCGGGTTCACGCGAAAGCCCAGCGCCGCCAGCGTATCCAGCGTCGCGCTCTGCCCGGCAGCAAGATACTCGCCATCCACCAGCAGAAAGTACGCGAAAAACACCAGCCCACGTCCCGCCACCACGCTCGGCTCCAGCGTACGCAGCGTGCCCGCGGCAGAGTTGCGCGGATTCACAAACGCTGGCAGCCCTTCGCTTTCGCGCTCTTCGTTCATCCGCTTGAAGGCCTCGGCCGGCATCACCACTTCGCCGCGCACTTCAATCGTCTGCGGCAGCCCCGCCTTCTTCAGCCGCGCCGAGGAAATGCTCAACGGCACGCTGCGAATGGTCCGAATATTCGAGGTCACATCCTCGCCCGTCTGTCCGTCGCCACGCGTGATTCCGACTTCGAGGCTCGCGCCTCCGCCGTGCGCGGCACCATAGCGCAGGGCCACGCTCAAGCCGTCCAGCTTCAGCTCGGCGGTAAACTCCACCGGCAGCGTGCCCGCCAGCTCGCGCACGCGCGCCTCCCACGCAGCCAGCTCCTCGGCGTTGTAGGCGTTGTCCAGGCTCAGCATGGGCCGCGAGTGCTGCGCCTTCTTGAAGCCCTCCGCGGGCCTGCCTCCCACCCGCTGCGTCGGCGAGTCCGGTATCACCAGTTCAGGGTGCGCAGCCTCCAGCGCCTTCAGCTCGTTCACCAGCGCGTCGTACTCCGCGTCGCTTATCTCCGGCGCGTCCAGCACGTAATACAGGTGCTCGTGCCGTTCAATCTCCCCGCGCAACTCCTCCACGCGTTTTCGTGCCTTTTGGTTCGCTTCGCCCATGGGCAGGATTATAGGGTGCGGCCCGCCCCGCGTTCGCGCGCTACCATGGCCTCAGCAGATATGGAACCCGTCACCCACTTTCTTACTGGCGCCTGCATTGGCCGCGCCGGGCTCAATCGCAAAACCGCGCTGGCCACTGTGGCCGCCGTGCTCGCTGCCGAAGCCGCCGATCTCGACGTGGTGTGGGGCCTCGGCGGGCCCGTCGACGAGCTCAAACACCATCGCGGCATCACTCATACATTCATCGCCGCGCCGGTGGTGGCCGGCGTGGTTACGCTCGTTGTCTGGGGCTACCATGTCTGGCGCGAGCGCCGCCGCGCGCGCAAGCTCGCCACGCTCACCCTGGAGCCCGGTGCGCCGCTGCCGCCCAGTCTCGCGCCCCGCAAACTCCATCTCGGCTGGCTCTATCTCGCCACCCTCATCGCCGCGCTCAGCCACATCCTGCTTGACTGGACCAACAACTACGGCGTCCGCCCCTTCTTCCCCTTCAACCCGCAGTGGTACGCCGGCAGCTTCGTCTTTATTGCCGAGCCGGTGCTGTGGGCGCTCTTTCTCGCCGCGCTGGTCTTCCCCTGGCTCTTCGGCATTACCGATCGCGAAATTGGCGCGCGCAGTAAAGGCCCGCGCGGCCAATATTGGGCTCTGTTCGCGCTCACCGGCATGGTCCTCGTCTGGATTCTGCGCTTCACCACCCAGCAGCAGGCGCTGGCCATGCTCCGTACCCAGCCCATCACCACGCAGCCTGTGGTGCGCGCAACGGTTGAGCCGTTCCCGGTCAACCCCTTCCGCTGGCACGCCATCGTGGAAACGTCAGCCTTCTTCCAGACCGCCGAAATCAATACCCGCACCGGCATCATTGACTCCGACCCGCAGCGCGACGTTCTCTTCAAGCCCACGGAAACGCCCGCCGTCCAGGCGGCAAAGCAAACCGAGCTCGGCAAGGTTTATCTCGACTGGGGACGCTGGGCCGTGGTGCGCGACATTGGTCAGGAGACTGTTGCCGGCGTGGAACCGCCGCATCTCGGCCCCGGCCGCACCTGGACCACGGTCGAGTTCAGCGACTTGCGTTTCGACTATGCCTTCCGGGGAGAGGGCCGCAGCTCCGGCAGCGCGGTGCTCAGCGGCTACGTCTACATCGTCGATGGCCGCGACGACGCCGGCCAAATTATGAACGGCCGCGAGCAGAAGTAATTTTCCAATCGGGGACCGCGCGGCCATCCATCCCCCTTTCCCGGTTGACCCGCCCCCGTCACAGACCGCAGAATGAAAGGAGTGCGCCATTCTGCGCTTCCTCAACCAGTTTCGCCGTTTCTTGGAGGTTCCATGCCCGCCTATCTGCTGATCCTCGCCGCCGTTCTCAGCCGCCTGATGCCCCACCCGGACTGGCTCAGTTTCACGGCGGTCGGCGGTGCGCTGCTCTACTTCGGCGCACGGCGCTCCTGGCGCGAGATGCTGGCCCCGATGGCGGCCCTGATGGCCACCGACTACTGCCTCACTGTCTTCACCTACCACTTCAACTTCCAGTGGCAGGACTATCTGGTCACCTGGTCCTGGTATCTGATGGCCATGGTGCTAGGCAGCATCCTGTTGAGCTCGCGTACCACCGTCATGCGTGTGGCTGCTGGCGCCTTGCTCGGGCCAACATCCTTCTTTCTGCTCTCGAATTACGTCGTCTGGGCCGCTGGCACCATGTATCCGCGCACCCTCGGCGGATTAGGCGCCTGCTACGTTGCCGGCCTGCCCTTCTTCCGCAACGATCTGGCTTCCACAGCTCTGGTAGCCGGCCTGGCCTTCGGCCTGCCCGTGCTGGTGCGCAAAATGCGCGCCACTGAAGCAGCGGTGCCTGCCACCCGCTAGATTCCAGCTCCCGATTCGCTTTCCGCGGCGCGAGATTTCGCGCCGCGTTTGCGTTTTACCCACCACCACGCAAACACAATCGCCGCCAGCAGCACCACCACACCCAGCGCCGTCAGCGCGTGGTGCGCCACCAGGCCCACCGCTCCCGGTCCCAGCTTCAGCACCAGCAGCGAAAGCGCCACCCAGCGGATGATGCGGCCGATAAAGACCGCTGCCATATACGGCAGCACGCGCATCTCAAACACGCCCGCGGCAAACACAAACAGCTTCCACGGCGTGGGCGGCGGCAGCATGGAGGGAATCAGCACCGCCAGAAATTCCTGCCGCTCAAATTTATTTCGCAGGCTCTCAAACCGTGCCCGGTCCACGCGCTTCAGCAGGAACAGCTCGCCGCCCGCACGGCCAATGCCGTAAGGCACCAGGCCGCCCACGGCCGACCCGGCGGCCGCCATCAGCACATACGCCCAGAAATGCGGCTTATCGTTCCACACCCACACGCCCAGAATGGCGTCCATCGGCACCGGCAGCGACGACGAATCCAGCAGCGCCACGGCCGCGGCGCCCCAGAAGCCGAGTTTCAGCAATGCGGGCAGCACAACCAGGTGCCACTTGGCCATCAAACCGTGTAAAAAGTGCCCCAAGTTGTTTCCTTTCCACCCCGCCGTGCGTCCATTCAAAAGATTCATTGTACGGGGTGCGCCTTCAGCGCAGATGAGTCGGAAACGGTTGCCGACGGCACCGGAAATGAGAGAATAGACAGGAAGGACGCGAATCGGGCCGCACGGAAGCCCGTCGCTCTCCAGTCCAACGAATGCCCACCAGCCAGCCGCCAGCCACTGAGAACGAGCGCGAGTCCCAGCTGCCCGAAGAGAGCGGCGCGCAGACTTCTGTGCCCGAAGAAGAGGGCTCGGGCCGGCGCGGCCGCTCCACCTCGCGCTGGGTGGACTACGACACCCACGAACTGCTGGAGATGATCAGCGAGCTCGAAGACGAGCGCCGCTGGGCGCGCCTGCGCGAAGGCATCCTCTGGGCGCTTCTGCTGCATATCATCCTGCTTTCGGTAGTCACCTGGATTCCTCGCTACGTGCTGCACCAGCCGCGCATTATCGACCCTTTCGACGAGATCAAGAAGCGCAAGGACCTGAGCTATCTCGACCTGCCGCCCGACATTCTGGAGCGCTACAAGCCCAAGGTCGAGGTCAAGCCGGAGCCGAAGCGCCTGCCGCAAATCGACAAGCAAACCCTTGAGGACATGCGTAAAACCGCGCCTCCGGAGCCCGCGCCGCAGCCTGAATCCAAGGCCCCCGAGCCCGTGCAGCAGCCTCAGCTGCCCACGCCGGTCCCGCCGCAGCAATCGCAAAGCGAGGCGCCGCGCCCGCAGGCCGTTCCGGCGCGTCCCAACTTCGCCATGGGCTCGCAGAACCCCAATGAGCAAATGCGCCAGGCCATGCGCGGCGCGGCCCAGTCACCGGGCTTTGGCGCGCAGGTTCCCTCTGGCAACACAGACATGCAGCGCCACCCAGGTGCGGGTGGAGGCGGCGTGCAGGTGCTCTCCGACACTCAGGGTGTCGATTTTTCGTCCTGGTTGCAGCGCTGGTATCACGAGACCGAGCGCACCTGGGATCCGCTGATTCCCGACGAAGTCAATCCGCCCATCTCGAAATCCGGCGCGGTGCAAATCCGCTTCAAGGTTGGCCCCAACGGCCGCCTGATCGAGGGCTCCATGGTTCTTGAGGGCCGCTCCGGCGACACTGGCCTGGACCGTGCCGCCTGGGGAGCGCTTACCGGCTCCAACTATCCGCCGCTGCCGCGCAACTTCCACGGCCCCTACCTCGAGCTGCGCGCCGTCTTCCTCTACAACATGCAGCCGCGCTAGCGCGAATCGACCTACTGCCGGGACATCGTTGTGTTGGGGTAGAACGGGTAGGACAGAGCTTCAGTCCCCGCGGGTCTAACGGTGCGCGTCCAGCGTCTTTACTTCCGGCAGCGGCCCGTCCGGGGTTTCGTTATCCGTTTCCACGTCCGGATTCTCCAACCCTTTGGCCAGTTCGTCCAGATAGATGCCGTCCTGTTCCAGCAGCGCCTCGTACACTGGCGTGTGCCGCCAGTGCCGGGCCAGCGCAAACGCGCTCATGTTGGCAATCATCAGCGGCAGCACCAGCCCGTAGCCGCCGGTCATCTCAAAGATAATCAGCACCGACGTCATCGGTGCGCGCACAATGCCCGCAAACACCGCGCCCATGCCCACCACGGCAAACGCGCCAATCGAGTCGGCCGGGTGATGAAACACCGCTACGTCGATGTAGCCTACCGCGCCGCCCAGCATGCCGCCCATAAACAGAGCCGGCGCAAAAATGCCGCCCGCGCCGCCGCTGGAGTAGGACGAAACCGTCGCCGCCAGCTTCAACACGCACAGCACCACCATGGCCAGCACCGGCAGCCCGCCGGTAAAGGCCAGCGTCAGCGTCTTGTAGGGGTCGCCCGCAATGCCGTTCAGGTGGAAGAACAGCAGCGCCACCACCGCAAAACTGCCCGTGGCCGCGCCGCCAATCGCCGGCTGCACCCACTTGGGAATCTTCTTGCGCCGCCGGAACCAGGCGCGCACCGCCAGTAGGGAATCGGTGAACGCGATAGACACAATCGCCGCCAGAATGCCCAGCGTCGCGTACCACAGCAGCGACGAGGCTTTGCCGAACTCGAACTGCCGCGGCACATGGAAGATGGGGCTCGCGCCCAGTACCGTGTGCTCCACCACCGCCGCCAGCGCCGCCGCCACAATCACGCCGGAAAGCATCGTCTGGTCCAGCGTCCCAATCAGCTCTTCCAGGGTGAAGGTCACCGCCGCAATGGGCGCGTTAAAGGCCGCTGCAATGCCTGCCGCCATGCCCACGGAAGTCATCCGCCGCCTGTACTTCGGGCCAAAGCCGCCGGCGCGCGCCAGCAAATTGCTCACGCCCGCGCAAATGTGCACTGTCGGACCTTCCACGCCCAGTGATGCGCCGCTGCCCAGCTGAATCACGCACAAAACAAACTTGCCCACCGTCTCCTTGAACGAGACAAAGCCGGAGCGCAGGGTAAACGCCGCCTTCACTTGCGGAATTCCGCTGCCCGCAGCCGACGGTACAAGATAGGCCAGGCCCACGCCGGCCACCGCGCCGCCAATGGCGGGCGTCAAAATCGTCCACCAGATCCACGCATGCCCCGGAGCCGCCGTCGCACGGTCAATCAGCAGCTTTTGCAGCCCGCCTACACTCAGGTGGAAAGCCACCGCGGCCAGACCGCACAATCCGCCAGAGACAATGGTGAATACCAGCAACCGCTGCCGCTCGTTGGGCATGCGGTGGATAATCCAGGCCAGAAGACGCGAATAATAGACCGGGATTTGCTCAATCAGATTCAATAGGGAAGGACCTCGCCGCGACCGGGCTGGCTCTTCCAGTATACCGGGTCGATTCGCGGCTCCGGCCGCCGCGTGCGTCCGGTCTCCCGCTCCAGACTGAATCCGCATCGCCCGTTCCACAATGGGCTGAACCATTTGCAGCCGCATCGCCGCATTCTGCCTTCGTCTGCGGCTCGCTTCCGCGCTAGAATTTCTCTAGCCATGCGTGTCCCGCACGCCAACTTCGACCAGCCGCACCTCAAACGCTTCCGCCGTGGCCGCCCCGACCGTGGACGCCGCTCCATTCGCTGAGTAATCTATCTCCGACGATCTGTTTTGCCCCACCCGCGCCGTGCCATCTGCCGCGCGGGGACGCTGCGCCAGCAGCCTCATGCATTGCTGTACATCCGCCGATGCGGATAGAAAGGTTTTTTTGATGAACAGCTTCGACTCCCGCGCCGTGCTCACCTCCGGCTCAAAGTCCTGCACCTATTTCCGCCTGCCTGCGCTCACCGCACGCGGCTTCAATCTTGACCGCCTCCCCTTCAGCCTCAAAATCCTGCTTGAAAACCTGCTGCGCCGCGAAGACGGCGTCAACGTCACGGCCGGAGACATCGAATTTCTCGCCCAGTGGGATCCCAAGGCCGAGCCCAGCCGTGAAATCGCCTACATGCCGGCCCGCGTGCTCATGCAGGACTTCACCGGCGTCCCCGCCGTCGTCGACCTCGCCGCCATGCGCGACGCTGTCAAGCTGCTCGGTGGCGACCCGGAGCGCGTCAATCCCCTCATCCCCGCCGAGCTGGTCATCGACCACTCCGTGCAGGTCGACGAGTTCGGTACCGCCGCCTCGGTTTCGGCCAACACCCTGCTCGAGTTCCAGCGCAACCGCGAGCGCTATGCCTTCCTCAAGTGGGGCCAGACCGCCTTCCGCAACTTCAGCGCCGTGCCTCCCGGCATGGGCATCTGCCACCAGGTCAACCTTGAATATCTTGCCCGCGTCGTCTTCACCGCCGAAGTGAACGGCGAGACCTTCGCCTATCCTGACACCCTCGTCGGCACTGACTCGCACACCACCATGATCAACGGACTCGGCGTTCTCGGCTGGGGCGTCGGCGGCATTGAGGCCGAGGCCGCCATGCTCGGCCAGCCCGTCTCCATGCTGGTGCCGCAGGTGGTCGGCTTCAAGCTCACCGGCAAACTGCGCGAGGGCGCAACCGCCACTGACCTCGTCCTCACCGTCACTCAGGCGCTGCGCAAGCTCGGCGTAGTCGGCAAGTTCGTCGAGTTTTACGGGGAAGGCATCACGCAGCTCCCGCTCGCTGATCGCGCCACCATCAGCAACATGGCCCCCGAGTATGGCGCAACCTGCGGCATCTTCCCGGTCGATGCCGAAACCCTGCGCTACCTCAAGCTCACCGGCCGCAGCGACGAGCAAATCGCGCTCGTCGAGGCCTACTACAAGGCGCAGGGCCTCTTCCACACCGCCGGCGCACCCGAGGCCGAGTACTCGCAGACCCTTGAGCTCGATCTCGCCACCGTCCAGCCCAGCGTCGCCGGCCCCAAGCGCCCGCAAGACCGCGTGCTGCTCAAGGATGCGGCTTCCAGCTTCTCGCAGCAGCTTCCCTCGCTGCTCGCGCCCACCGCCAAGCCTCTTGGCTCCCGCGCGGCTGCTGCGTGGAGCCACGAAACCAAGGTTGCCGACTCCGGCCTCGCCTCAGCCGAGCCGCTCCACGTCACCACCACCGTCAAAGAGCGCTACGGCGTCGATCCCGATCCCTACCTTGACCACGGCTCGGTAGTCATTGCCGCCATCACCTCGTGCACCAACACGTCGAACCCCTCGGTCATGATCGCCGCCGGCATCCTCGCCAAAAAGGCTGTCGAAAAGGGCCTCACCGTCCCGCCGTGGGTCAAGACTTCGCTCGCTCCAGGCTCGCGCGTTGTCACCGACTACTACCAGAAGTCCGGCCTGCTGCCCTATCTAGAAAAGCTGCGCTTCAACGTCGTCGGCTATGGCTGCACCACCTGCATCGGCAACTCCGGCCCGCTGCCAGACGATGTTTCTGCCTCCATCAACGAGCACGGTCTGGTCGCCGTCAGCGTGCTCAGCGGCAACCGCAACTTCGAGGGCCGCGTCAACGTCGATGTCCGCGCCAACTACCTCATGTCGCCGCCGCTGGTAGTTGCCTACGCACTGGCCGGCAAAATCGGCCACGATTTCGACGCAACTCCGTTGGGCAACGACCAGCAGGGCAATCCCGTCTTCCTCAAAGACATTTGGCCTACCCAGGCTGAAGTTGCCGCCGCCATCGAGAAAGGCATCTCCAGCGAAGGCTTCCGCAGGGAGTACGCCAACGCCACGCTCGGCGACACAAACTGGCAGGGCCTCAAGTTCCCCGCCGGCGAGGTCTACCAGTGGGAGGCCGACTCCACCTACATCCGCAAGGCTCCGTACTTCGATGGCATGAGCATGACGCCCGCGCCCATCAGCGACATCGTCGGCGCGCGCGTTCTCGCCGTCCTCGGCGACTCGGTCACCACCGACCACATCTCGCCCGCCGGCAATATCAAGGCTTCCGGTCCGGCAGGCACCTACCTCGACGTCCACGGTGTGAAGAAAACGGACTTCAACTCCTACGGCTCGCGCCGAGGCAATCACGAAGTCATGGTCCGTGGCACGTTTGCCAACGTGCGGCTCCGCAACAAATTGGCACCCGGCACTGAAGGCGGTGTCACCCGCCTGCTCCCCGAGGGCGAGCAGATGTCCATCTTCGACGCCAGCGTGAAATATGCCGAACGCAATGTCCCGCTCGTCATTCTCGCCGGCAAGGAGTACGGCTCGGGCTCCTCGCGCGACTGGGCCGCCAAGGGTCCGAACCTGCTCGGCGTCAAAGCCGTCATCGCCGAAAGCTTCGAGCGCATCCACCGCAGCAATCTTGTGGGAATGGGAATTCTGCCGCTGCAATTCGCCGAAGGCGAAAGCGTCGAGTCGCTAGGCCTCACCGGCGAAGAGGTCTTCTCTTTCCCTGGGCTGACATCCATGCTGAAGGAAAAGTTCGCCTCCGGCCGCACGCTCAAAGTGATCGCAGTCGCACCTACGGGCGAAAAGAAGACGCTCCATGCAATGGTCCGCATCGACACACCGCAGGAGATCGAGTACTACGAACACGGCGGCATCCTGCTCTACGTCACCCGCCAACTCGCGGCAAAGTAGCAAAATCAAGAGCGCTCTGGCATCGAGGTGCATGGTATCCATGCACCTCGACTCGCGCTACACTCTCCCCATGCGAAACGAGTTTACGGCCGTGATTGAACGCGATGGCGATTGGTACGTTGGCTGGTCGCCGGAGATCCCTGGAGCCAATGGTCAGGGGCACACGGTGGAGGAGTGCCGAGCCAGCCTCGGCGCGGCTATTCAGTTGATCCTCGAGGATCGGCGCGAGGACGGACTTCGCGGTGCTCCGGCAGATGCCTTGCGCGAGACCGTCATGATTCAGTGAAACGTGAATCGCTCTTGCGTCACCTCCGCCTGCACGGTTGTTATCTCAAGCGCGAGGGCGGAGCGCATTCCTTGTGGAGTAACCCTGCCACGGGACAAACCTAGGCAGTGCCGCGGCACACTGAAGTCGCTGACCTGCTGGCTCGCAAAATATGTCGAGGACTGTCAGTTCCAGAGATCGGCAAAAAATAGTCTTCCACACCAATCAAAAACGCCGCTCCCAAGGGGAGCGGCGTTTTCATTTGCAGCAGTCAACCAGTGCAGCTTTATCTGCGGCGTGCGCTTTTCTTCGTGCCGCGCTTTGTCTTCGCATCCGGCTCATGCGGCGGAAGCACTTCCTCTTCCTTCGGCGTCACAAAGCGAAGCCCTTCCAGGTTGTGCTCGCCCATTACGTGCAGGCGCAGGAAGTTGGTGGAGCCGGACTTGGTCCGTGTGCCGGCCACAATCGCAATCACCTCGCGACTGCGCACGTAGCCCTGTTGCAACAGCTGGTTCTCCGCCACTTCCACCAGGGCCTCGGTCGAGTTCACCTTCGGGCAGCGGACCGGCGTCGTTCCCCAAAGCAGGTTCAGCCGGTTGATGGTGATATCGATCGGGCTCAGCGCGAAAATCGGCGCGCTGGGGTGGTACTTCGAAAGCTGCCGCGCCGTGGCGCCAGACTCCGTGAACAGCGCGATGCCGCGCAGGTCCAGATCGTCGGCCGCATGCGCCGTCGCTTCGCAAATCGTCTCCGCAATCGACAGGTGGCTCTGCTGGTCGCGCACGTGGACGTTCTGGTGCTGGCCCTTCATGTGCCGCTCAGACTCGCTGATGATGCGCGCCATCATTGACACCGCGCCCACCGGATATTTGCCCACCGCCGACTCGCCGGAAAGCATCACCGCGTCCGTGCCGTCGTAGATGGCGTTGGCCACGTCGCTCACTTCGGCGCGCGTGGGCCGCGGATTTTCAATCATCGACTCCAGCATCTGCGTCGCCGTAATCACCGGCTTAAAGTACTCGGCCGCGCGCGCAATAATGTGCTTCTGAATGGCCGGCACCTTCTCCGGCGGAACTTCCACGCCCAGATCGCCGCGCGCCACCATGATGCCGTCGGCCACCTGAAGAATGTCCTCCAGATGCTCGATGGCCTGCGGCTTCTCCAGCTTGGCGATAATCCACGTCTCGCCGCCCAGCGCCGAAACCCGATTGCGTACCAGGCGAATATCCTCAGCCGTGCGCACAAACGAAACCGCGATCGCATCCACGCCGTTGGCCAGCGCGAACTCCAGATCCTCGGCGTCCTTTTCGGTCAGCGACGGAACACGTACCGGAATGCCCGGCAGGTTGATGCCCTTGTTCTCGCCCAGCATGCCGCCGTCGATGATCTCGCACACGACGTCCTTGTCGTTCACTTCGTGCACACGCAGTTCAATCAAACCGTCGGAGAGCAGAATGCGCGAGCCCTGCTCCACATTCTCCGCCAGCGTCTTGAAAGTGGTTCCCACCAACTGTGCCGTTCCCGCCACGTCGCGCGGTGTAATGGTCAGCTTGGAGCCGGCCTTCAACATCACTGGCTGGTGGTCCTTCAATTTTGAGGTGCGGATCTTCGGTCCCTGCAGGTCGGCCAGGATGCACAGCGGTTTGTGCTCCTCGCGGCTGACCTTGCGGATCATTTGAATCAGCGCCAGTTTTTCCTCGTGTGTGCCATGCGAAAAGTTCAGGCGGATAACGTCAGCGCCTGCCCGTACCAGTTCGCGAAACGAGGGCTCGGTGTTGGTTGCGGGGCCGAGCGTGGCAACAATCTTGGCACGGCGCTGGATGGGTGAATCGGTAAGGCTTGCATCGACAGAAAGCATTGAACTTACTCCAGAGGGGTAAAACGATTTCACTAAAGAAGAAAGATTGCAGGGGTGCAGCTGTCTTCATTGTACATGGGCGTGAATTCACGTTCTGTGCGCGCCGATGCTGCACAAATGCACGACTTACATCATTTATGGAAGCACAGAATTGTTGCTGTGCGATGATTCCTCGTCGGTGGAGAGCCGCAGCCGTTCCCTGAATAGAACACCGTTCAGCTCCGCGCCCAGAAGCGCGCTGAACGCGGTCAAATACAGCCACACCAGTGTCGCAATGCCCGTGCCGAACGAGCCATAGAACATCGAGTAGTCCGCGATGCGCGTCACGTACCAGCCAAAGGCCAGCGTCGCGGGAAACCACACCGCCGTTGCCGTTACCGCGCCGGGAACCACGCGCTGCCAGTGCTCGCCGCGCTTGGTGCCAAAGTGATAAAGCGCCGTCAGCACCGTCACGCTTGTGGTTAGCGCAATTGCCCACCGCGCCAGCCGCCACAGCACAATCACCGTATGCCGCAGCTGATGGATAGCGTTGGCAACGAACCACAGCTCAATCTGCCGTCCGAAAACCAGCACCAGCGTAGCCAGAGCCAGCGGCAGCAGCACAATTGGCACCAGCAGTAGCGCGCGCAGCCGTCTGCGCCAAAATCCCCAGTCGCCGCGCGGGAGCCGGTAGGCGCGCCGAAAGCCTTCCATCAGCGAGAGCATCAGCCCCAGCCCCGCAAACACGCTCAGGCTCAGCGCCGAGCTCAGCAGCTGAAACGAATATAGCCTGTGGCTCTGCAGCGTTGTTTGCAGCAGTACCATCGCATCGTCGGGCAAAAACTGCTCAAAGGCCGATCGAATCTCGCCCGCAAAAGACGTGCCCTCAGGAACCACCGCAAGCAGCGCCGCCAGCACCACCAGCGCCGGAAACATCATCAGCATGCCCGAATACGCCACTGCCTTGGCCGTATTCAGTACATCGTGCTCCAGCGCCAGCCATAACGCCTTGCGGAAATGGGCGATGAATGCCTTCATGCGGGTTCCATGCAGAAGTAGACCACATGCCAAGCCGCGCCGATAAATGAACATTCCGTATGACCGTGCCAATTTCGATACATCCATTTGGTGTAGGGCATACAGAAAGTCCTCAATCAAACGGTTTATGATTGGCAGGTTATGGACAATCGTTTTCGCCGTGCATCACTTCATGTAGCGCAATTTGTTGCGCTTGCAGTGCTTGTGTTTTCTCCCGCATGCTCCTTCTCGCAGTCTGCGCAGGCCGCGCAAATTTCGTCCGGGCAAATCGACGATCGCGTCGAATCGCTGCTGAAGAAGATGACGCTTGAAGAGAAGCTCGGGCAGTTGTCGCAGTACGCCGCGGGCTTCGCCACTGGACCCAATGAGTCGAAGCTCACCTACGACGAGCTGATCCAGCGCGGCGCCATCGGTTCCATGCTCAACGTGGTCGGCGCGCAGAAGACCGATCACTATCAGCGCATCGCCGTTGAAAAATCCCGCCTTCATATTCCGCTCATCTTCGGCCTCGATGTCATTCATGGCTTCCACACCTCGTTCCCCGTGCCGCTGGGCCTTGCCGCCAGCTGGGACACGCAAGCAGCCGAAACCGTTGCCCGCACCGCCGCGGTTGAAGCGCGCGCCGACGGCATTCAGTGGGTCTTCTCGCCCATGGTCGACATCGCCCGCGACGCGCGCTGGGGCCGCATCATCGAGTCCAACGGCGAAGACCCCTACCTCGGCTCCGCGTTCGCACGCGCATGGGTCAAAGGCTATCAGCAGGACGATCTCTCCAAGCCCGACTCAGTCGCCGCATGCGTCAAGCACTTCGCCGCCTACGGCGGCGCCATTGCTGGCCGCGATTACAACGCCGTCGACATGAGCGAAATCACGCTGCGCCAGGTCTACCTGCCGCCCTATCGCGCCGCGGTTGAAGCAGGCTCGGCCACCGTAATGACATCCTTCAACTCGCTCAACGGCGTGCCCGCCACCGCCAATCCCTTCACCCTCACAAAAATTCTCCGCAAGGAGTGGGGCTTCAAGGGCTTCGTCGTCTCAGACTGGGGCGCGATTGGCGAGCTGGTCAATCACTCCATCGGCGACCCGGCCACCGTCGCGCGTAAAGCGCTCGAAGCCGGCACCGACATGGACATGGAGTCCAATCTCTACGCCACCGTCATTGCCGACCAGGTGCGCACCGGCAAAATTCCAGAGAGCGTTGTCGATGAATCCGTGCGCCGCGTGCTGCGCGTCAAGTTCGCGCTCGGCCTCTTCGACCATCCCTACACCCAGCCCGCGCCTGCCTGGACCGCAACCCCCGAGCGCCGCGCCCTGGCCCGCAAAATCACCGGCGAAACGCTTGTCCTTCTCAAGAACGACACCGTAGAAGGCCTCGGTACTCTGCTGCCGCTCAGCGCTGCCAAGTACAAAAAGATCGCGCTCATCGGCCCGCTCGCAGACGATCACGTCGATCTGCTCGGCGCATGGTCCACCGGCGATCCCAAAGATGTCATCACCCCGCTTGCCGAGTTGAAGCAGCGCCTCGGCGACCGCCTGCTCTACGCCAAAGGCTCTGAGCTGCTCACCGGCCCTGACGCAGAAGTGCTCAAGCACTCCGTCTTCGGCGGCTCCAAAAACTACGACGAAAACGCCGCGCTCGGCAATGATGACAAGCTCATCGCCGAAGCCGTCGAAACCGCGAAGCAGGCCGATATCGCCATCCTCACACTCGGCGAGCCCGCCAACTGGATGGAAGGCGAAGCCTCCAGCCGCGCCTTCCTTGGCTTCACCGGCAACCAGCAAAAACTGCTTCAAGCAATCGTCGCCACCGGCAAGCCCGTCGTGCTTATCGTCCTCGCCGGCCGCCCGCTGGAGCTTACCTGGGCCGCCAATCACGTGCCCGCCATCGTCGAGGCCTGGAGCCCCGGCATCGAGGCCGGTCCCGCGCTTGCCGACGTGCTCTTCGGCGACGTCAATCCCTCCGCCAAACTGCCCGCCAGCCTGCCGCGCTCCGTCGGTCAGGAGCCGCTCACCTACATGCAGTTCCCCACCGGCCGCCCCGCGCACAGCGACCTCACCCGCATGCCCAAAGATGCCGGCGAAAAATTCCAATCGCGCTACATGGACGAGGACAATGCCGCGCTCTATCCCTTCGGCTGGGGCCTCAGCTATACACGTTTCCGCTACGGCAAGCTCGCGGTCAGCCGCGCGGAGATTCCGCTGCGCGAAGCGCTCGGCGAAGGCCGCGCGCTGGTCACCGTCGGCGTCGATGTAACCAACACCGGCAGCCGCGAAGGCACTGAAGTCGTCCAGCTTTACCTGCGCAACATCGACGTCAGCGTGGAGCAGCCGCTGCGCGAGCTCAAGGGCTTCGCGCGCGTCACGCTCGCCCCTGGTGAGACCAAGCACGTCAATTTCACGCTCGGCTTCGACGAGCTCAGCTTCTACAACGTCGATCTGCACCGCACTGTAGAGCCGTCCACCTACAAGGTCTTCGTCGGCGGCAGTTCGCTCGCAGAAAGCGAGTCGTCCTTCAAAATCGCAGACTAAATTCGGGTGGGACAGCAAGCTCCTCACCCAGCCACTAACCAAAATGTAGCGCCGGTCTCCTGACCGGCCGTAGCGTGGGTCTCCCGGCCCACGCCGTCTTTCAAAATGCACAATTCAGCACAATAGATGGTTGCCCCAGGTGCCTCGCCTTTGGGCACCTGGGAAAGCACAACGCCATCCCAGCCCCAGCCACTGGAACCGAGCCCACACGGCACTGGCTTACAATCGAGATATGAGTTTTCCTGCCCATCGCATGCGTCGTTTGCGCCGTGGCGAGGCCATGCGCGCGCTTGTGCGCGAGACCGCGCTCGATGCCGGCGACCTGATCTACCCGCTCTTCATCTGCCCCGGTGAGGGCATTCGCCGCGAAGTCAGCTCCATGCCCGGCGTCTTCAACCTCTCCATCGATGAAGCCGTGCGCGAAGCCGAAGAAGCCGCCTCGCTCGGCATCGCAGGTCTGCTGCTCTTCGGCCTGCCCGCGTCGAAAGACGAGCAGGGAACCGGCGCGTGGGACGACAACGGCATTGTGCAGCAGGCGCTGCGTGCGTTGCGCAAATCTCCCGCCGCCAAAAAACTTGTGCTCATCGCCGACGTCTGCCTGTGCGAATACACCAGCCACGGCCACTGCGGCATCGTGGTGGAAACGCCCTCCGGCTTCGATGTCGACAACGATCCTTCCGTTGAACTGCTGGCCCGCACCGGCGCAAGCCTGGCCCGTGCCGGCGCGGACATCGTCGCCCCCAGTGACATGATGGACGGCCGCGTCGCCGCCATTCGCGCCGCGCTCGACAAGGACGGCAACGCGCACATTCCCATCCTCAGCTACGCCTCCAAATTCGCCTCCGCGTTCTACGGCCCCTTCCGCGAGGCTGCCGACTCCGCGCCGCAATTCGGCGACCGCCGCACCTATCAGATGGACGGCGCTAATTTGCGCGAGGCCCTGCGCGAAATCGAGCTCGACCTTGCCGAAGGCGCGGACATGATTCTGATGAAGCCCGCCATGCCCTATCTCGATGTGGTGCGCGCCGCGCGCCAGCTTACCGGCGTGCCCATTGGCGCGTACCAGGTCTCCGGTGAGTACTCCATGCTGCAAGCCGCTTTCGAGAAAGGCTGGCTCGACCGCAACCGCGCCATTCTTGAGTCGTTGATGGGAATTCGCCGCGCCGGCGCCGACTTCATCGTCACCTACTTCGCGAAAGAAGCTGCCCGGCTTCTCTAGCCGCTAGCCCATTCGCCAAACCGCTTTGCAGGCATAGGCGGAGCCATGACCACACTGGAGATTCTGAGCTCGCTCTTTCTGATTGCGGCCCTCTTCGGCCTCATCAGCAAACGCTGGCTCAAGCTGCCTCTTACCGTCGGCACCATGCTGCTGACTGTGGTCACGTCGCTGCTTCTTGGCGCTGTCGCCAGTTTGGCGCCCCATTTGCACCACTGGGCAGTCGCTCTGGCAAATGACATCGATTTTGAGGCCATCATTCTGCACGGCATGCTGCCGCTGCTGCTGTTTGCCGGCGCCTTTCTGTTTGACGTTGAGGAGTTGGCGAAGCAGAAGCTGCCCGTCACTCTGCTCGCAGTTGTTGGCACTTTGATTTCAATCATTGTTGTGGCAGGGTTGATGACCTTGCTCGACGGACGCAGCTTGCCCTGGATACAGTGCCTGCTGTTTGCCGCACTCATCTCGCCCACGGACCCGATTGCCGTGCTTGAAATGCTGCGCCGCGTCGGAGTTCCCAGCCATATCCAGGCACAGTTGGCCGGGGAGTCTCTCTTTAACGACGGTCTCGGTGCGGTCCTCTTCCTCACGGTGCTCGATTACGCTCGCGGGGAATCGGCGACACCATTCCATGTCGCCGGATTTCTGGTCGTGAAAGCAGGAGGAGGAATTCTGCTGGGCGTGGTTGCGGCATGGGTGGCGGCACACTTGATGCGCCGTGTCGACGCCTATCAAGTTGACATCCTCTTCACCATTGCACTGGCACTTGGCGGATACGCCATCGCGGATGCGCTCAGCGTTTCCGCCCCGCTGGAAGCGGTTGTGGCCGGCATTACCCTGAACATGCTCAACCGTGATCAGCCGGCGAAGCGCGTGGCGCATCGCAACATTGCCGAATTCTGGTCGGTGATTGACGAAGTGCAAAACTCGCTGCTGTTCGTGCTGCTGGGATTGCAGACCATGGCCATTGCCGTCGATGGGCGCTCATTCGTTGCAGGGCTGGCGGCGATTGCCTCAGTCAATACGGCGCGCCTCGTTGCCGTCGCCGCCATTCTTGGGCTGCTTCGCCTTTTGCGGCGAAGGGCGGACAGCTCTCTCTTCGTTCTCACTTGGGGCGGCCTGCGCGGGGGATTGTCCATCGCGCTCGCCCTCTCCGTGCCGGAGGCCTTCGGACGCACATGGATTCTGGGCGCAACCTTCGTGGTGGTGGTCTTCTCCGTTGTGTTGCAGGGCGGGTCCATGGACTGGTTTCTGCGCCGTAGTCAGCGCAAACACGCCACTCCGTAGCGCACCGCATCAGAATCCCATAAAAGTTCTTTGCGTGGCTGGGCCTGTGTGCTCTCCTTGAGAGAAGTCCTCATATGCGCGCCGCACTCGAACGCTATTTCCAATTCACACATCTCGGTACCAACTGGCGCACGGAAATCCTGGCCGGAGTCACCACCTTTCTCACCATGGCCTACATCGTCCTGGTGAATCCCGCCATCCTCGCGGCCGCTGGCGTTCCGCTGCCGGCCGTCACCGCCGCCACCTGCATCTCCGCCGCCTTCGGCTCCATCCTCATGGGCGTCGTGGCGCGTTATCCTATCGCGCTCGCTCCCGGCATGGGCCTCAACGCCTACTTCACCTACACCGTCTGCCTCAAGATGCACATTCCCTGGCAAACGGCTCTGGGTGCGGTCTTTCTCTCCGGCGTCATCTTTCTGCTGCTCACCGCGGCCGGCATTCGCCAAATGATTCTCCGCGCCATTCCCCACGAGCTCTACGCAGCCGTCGCCAGCGGCATCGGCCTCTTCATCGCCTTCATCGGCTTCCGCAACGCCGGCCTTATCGTGGCCGACCCCGCCACCATCGTCAGCCTCGGCAACATTCGCAATCCCACCACCGCGCTTGCGCTCTTCGGACTCATCCTCATGGTGGCGCTTGAAGTCAAAAAAGTCCGCGGCTCCATTCTCATCGGCGTGCTTGTCATTACCGCTGCCGCATGGGGCCTGGGCCTGGTGCACTGGGCGCCCGCCCCTGGCGGCTTGCAGGCGCTGGCCGCTACTGCTTTCCAACTCGACATCCGCGGCGCGCTCAACAAGGGCCTGCTCGAAATCATCTTCGTCTTCTTCTTCGTCGACCTCTTCGACAACCTTGGCACGCTGGTCGCCGTCACCAAGCGCGCCGGCCTCATCTCCGCCGACCACACCATTCCCCGCCTCAACCGCATTCTGCTGGCCGACGCCACCGCCACCATCTTCGGTTCCATGGCCGGCACCTCCACCGTCACCAGCTATGTCGAGTCCACGGCCGGCGTTGCCGCCGGAGGCCGCACCGGCGTCACCGCCATCGTCACCGGCCTGCTTTTTCTTGGCGCCGCGGGCGCTGCGCCCTTCGTCGGCGTAGTGCCTTCGGCCGCCACCGCCCCCGCGCTTATCCTGGTCGGCTCGCTCATGCTGGCCACCATTACCGAGATCCGCTGGCATGAGCCGCTGGTCGCCGTCCCCGCATTTCTTACCCTCATCCTTATCCCGCTTACCTACTCCATCGCCAACGGACTCGGCTTCGGCATCATCTCCTGGGCGATTTTGCACCTCGTTACAGGCAACTTCCGCAGGCGCGATTGGCTTCTATACATATTGGCGGTGCTTTTTCTGCTGCGTTTCGTCTATCTGGGCGCCAGCTGAGGCAACCGCGGCAGGCTTGCTGTAATTCGGGGCCCCTGCGTTTTCTGGGGAATTGGGAATGACTCTTCCAGGTCGATTGCTGTCGATAGCCGCGCTGGTGGCAGCCGCGCTGTGCGCCCATGCCGCGGACGGCTACCGCGTGGTGCGTGCCTATCCGCACGACCAGCGCGCCTTCACCCAGGGCCTGGTCTATGTCGACGGCCACCTCTACGAGAGCACCGGCCTTGAAGGCAAATCCTCGCTGCGCATGGTCAACCTCGAGTCCGGTCGCATCCTCCAGTTCCACGAAGTGCCCGGCAAATTCTTCGCCGAAGGCCTCACCGAGTGGCGCGGCAAGCTCATCCAGCTCACCTGGCAAAACCGCATCGGCTTCGTCTATGACCGCTTCACCTTCCGCCAGTTGCGCACCTTTCCCATCCCTTGCGATGGCTGGGGTCTCACGCAGAACGGCAAAAACCTCATCCTCTCCGACGGCACCGCCAAACTGCGTTTTCTCGATCCCGAAACCTTTCACGTCAAAAAGACCATCACCGTCAAAGACCACGGCGTTCCCGTCACACAGCTCAACGAGCTCGAGTTCATCCACGGCCAGATCTTCGCCAACATCTGGCACGCCAATCGCATCGCCCGCATCGCACCAGACAGCGGCAAAGTCCTCGGCTGGATCGACCTCACCGGCCTGATGCCCGATCTGGCCCAGAGCAATCCTGAAGCCGTCCTCAACGGCATCGCCTACGACCCGGTCGGTGATCGCATCTTCGTCACCGGCAAGTACTGGCCAGAGGTTTTTGAAATTCGCATCGTCCCCGAAGAAACCACCGCGGACATTCCCCGCCGCCGCCGCTGACACCTTTCCCGCAAGCCCGTCACCGCCCCCGTAGCCGGTCCCGCGTATACTCATCCGCAGAGCACGACCCATGGACATTCTTGCCGTTCCCACCATCCTGCAGAACGCCGTAGTTCTCACCGTCATTCTGGCTCTTGCCGGTTATCTCATCACATCGCTCAGCAATCAGGAACTGGCCCGCCGCCAGGACAAACTGCGTCTGGTCAACGAGCGCCTCAATGAGTTCTACGGCCCGCTCTACGTCGCCTCCGAGGCCGGCAACATCGCCTACCGCGTGCTGCTCAATCGCCAGGGAAAGAAAGTCAGCGAGCCCATCCGCGATGAGGAGCTGAAGGAATGGATCCTCTGGATGAACACGATTTTTATGCCGCTCAACGATATTCGCGAGCGCATCATCATCCAGAAAGCCTCGCTCATCCTTGAAGAAGAAGTGCCGCAGTGCCTGCTCGATTTCGTCACCCACGTGGTGGGCTACAAGGCCGTCATGGCCAAATGGGCCGAGGGAGACTACACCGAGCGCCGTTCCACCATCGGCTGGCCGCCGGAGTTCGACGTCTACGTGCGCACCTCGTATGCCGCGCTCAAGGCCGAGCAAACACAACTTCTGCATGGCATGCTCTGGCGTGTTGGCCACCATGTTTGGCAGAAGAAAGTGCCGCGCTAAAGCAAAACCAGTCGAAGCCGCACGACTAAGCCGACGCGACCAACAAGGAGTGGCAACCCCGCACAGCGCATAACAGGAGACAAATGCTCTGGTTTTGCGCTAATCCATCGCCGGTTCTTCGTCCGGCTCGGGCATCGCTGGCACAATGTGCTCATAGGTGGGGTTCAGCGCGGTTACATGCGCCACGGCCTTTACCAGCCGCGCCTCGTGCCGCCTGCGTTGCAGCTTCCTGTCCGGCGGCGCGTAAATGTGCTCCACCGAATCCACCAGATACGCTCCCGGCAAAAACTCACTGCCGTCGCCCATCCCCTGGCCTGGCAGCATCAACACGTCGCCTTCCATCGGCAATGAGTGCAGCGTCTCCAGCGGCACCACATTAATGCACGATCCATCCCCGGCAATAAATTCCAGACAGTCGCGGCTATGCAGCGTGCCGTCGCGCACCTGCTGCGCCTCCTGCCTCGCCTTCATCGATTGATAAAACGCCGCAATCACCGTGGGAACCACGATCAGCAGTCCGAGAATGCTTGCCAGCGACCCCAGGTGATCCAGCAATGTGAGAGACACGTGCCGCCCTCCACCCCTGGTTCAGCCTCGCCGGTTCTGCCACCGGCCGCCGCCCGCGCCGTTCGCCGCAATCCGTACAGAATCCGCGAAAGGGAAGTGCTCAGGCTGGGATGAAGCTGCAAAGGGGTAAGGACATCCTAGGGCAGTGCGCGTGGAAACCCAATCAGGGCGGCATAAAGAATGCCGCCCTCTTTCATCCCGCCTACTTCAGTCCCACGCCGTACAGGTAGTCGTACGTCCCGTTGCTCGTGTTCCACGGCAGGTCCGCGCTGAAGGCCGAAAACACCACCGCGTTGCCAACAAACGTCACAAACACGTCCTGCTGGTTGCTCCCCGTCGTCACCCGGAAGGTGAACAGCCCGTTGCACGGGTCTTGCAATTCGCCGCTCGTTCCGTACAGGTAGCTCGCGTCGGCCACCGGCGTCAACGTCGACTGCGCCAGCACCGTGCCCTGTCCATCGCTGATCGTCATCCCGCCGCCCGCCGTAATCGTCAGCGTGGCCGCGCCCAGCGCGGGCGTGCCCGTCTCTACGTTGCCCTGTCCCGTCGCCGCTCCGGTCTTCTGGTAGTACATCGCCTTGTACGTCCCGGCAAAGCTCGCGTCAAAATCCTTGCTCGCCGCTTTCTTCAGCCCCAGAATCGACCCGTTCTGCGTGTCCACAATAAAGAACCCGCCCGACGTGCCAAAAATGTAGTCGTTGCCGCCCCCGTCGTCCGGCGCTGAAAGATACGTGCCGCTCGTCGCCTCCACCGCGTGGCTGAAATCAAGCGTTCCCGTGTTGAACGGGCTGCCTGCGCCAGAGTTCAGTGCGCCATACGGCCAGTACGAGATGTTCTGCCCCGTCGTCGCCCCAATCTGCACCGATCCCACCTCAAGCCCGCCGGCCGCGGTGCGGAACTGCATGTAGTTGTAGCTGTGGTTGGCAAACGTGCTCAGCGAAATCGGCCCGCTCTCTACCGCTGTAATCAGCGCCGGTGTGTTGTGGTTCGGCCCCGTCTTGTGCGCGGCAATCACCAGCGCGTAGCCCGGCACCTCATAGGCCGCGGTCAGGTTGCCGGCCGGGTCGTTCAGCGTGTAGCTGCCGTCCCCGTTCACCGTGTAGGCAATCGTCCCGCTGTCG